>NZ_LMVQ01000080.1 GCF_001545925.1 Mycobacterium sp. NAZ190054
ACCCGGACCCGGACCCCGGGCTGTGCGTCGTCGGACTGCTCGGCCGGGACCAGGTAGTCGAACTCGCGGTCTAGGTGCGGCACGGTGAGCATCGGCAGCACACGGGCCACGGGCTCGTGTTCGGCGGTCAGCGCTTGCGCCGCGGCCACCGCGTCGTCGACGGACCAGCCGCCGTTGGCGTCCACCCGCACCGTCGGCACCGCTGCGCGCACGGCGTTGACGCGGGCCACGTCGTCGGCGAGCGTCTGACCGGGTTCGGCGACCTTCACCTTCGCGGTGCGCGCCCCCGGGAAGCGCGCGAGCACCTCGGGGACGTCCCCGGGCGTCACCGCGGGTACCGTCGCGTTGATCGGGATGCGCGTGCGCCGCACCTCGGGCAGCGCCCGGTAGGCGGCCTCGACACCGGCGGCCAGCCAGTGCGCGGCCTCCTCGGTCCGGTACTCGACGAACGCGCCGAACTCGCCCCAGCCGGCGGGGCCGTCGATCAGCGCCAGCTCGCGGGTGGTGATGCCGCGGAACCGGACCCGCATCGGCAACGCCACCACGTGCAGCCGGTCAAGGATGTCGGTGAGTTCGACCACCGGTTCATGGTGCCTCAGCGGCCGGAGTGTTCGAGCAGCCGCGGCGCCCGGCCGTCGGCCTCGGCCGCTTCGGCGGGGCCGGTCGGCAACAATTTGAGGCCGACGACGGCCACGATGATCCCGGTCAGGAAAACCACCTTGGCCGGCGAGACGGCCTCGGCGCCGGTGGCCATCGCGTAGCCGACGGTCAGCGCCGCGCCCAGGCCCGTCCACACCGCGTACGCCGAGCCGATCGGGATGTGCTTGGCCGCCCAGCCGAGGCCGCCGATGCTGAGCACCATCGCGACCCCGAACACCGCGGTGAATAACGGATCGGTGAAGCCGTCGGACTTGCCGAGCGCGGTCGCCCACACGGCTTCTGTCACCGCGCTGAGAATCAGCACCGTCCAGGGCATGGTCAGCTCACCGCCTTCAGCCCGACGACGCTGCCGACGAGCACGACGAGCAGCAACACCCGTGCGGTGGAGGCCGTCTCCTTCTTGGTCACGATCGCCCACAGCACCGTCAGCGTCGCGCCGATACCGACCCAGACGGCGTAGGCCGTGCCCGTCGGCAACGACGTCATCGCGTACGCCAGCCCCGCCAGGCTCGCGGGCATCGTGACCGCGACGACCAGGACGGGTCGCCATCTCCGGAAGTTGTTCGACATGCCGAGTGCCGTCGCCCAGACCGCCTCGAAGAAGCCGCTGATCACGAGAACCAGCCACGCCACAAGACCCTCCTCGACGAGTCAGTCTTGTCGCTGCGGGTACTGCTCCCTCGTCCGCCAGCACCCGGGATTGGGCGCTGCACCAGTCACGTTACCCACTAGTTTCGGACGCGTCATGTCCCGGAAACATATGGTGACCGGAGTCTCCGGCGCGACGGGACGCCGAACGTACGCACGATGACGGGGAACCGGTCCGGAGGTGTCAGGGACCGTACGCTCGGCGCCGCGTCTTAGACGGTGGCGCGGTCGCGGCCGTCCCAGTGCGGCTTGCGCAGTTCCTTCTTCAGGACCTTCCCGGTCGGGTTGCGCGGCAGCTCGTCGGTGATGTCGACGGTCTTCGGGCACTTGTAGGCCGCGAGCCGTTCGCGGGCGAACGCGATCAGCTCCGCCTCGGTGGCCGAACCCTCGAGCACGACGACCGCCTTGACGACCTCGCCCCACTTCTCGTCGGGGACCCCGATCACCGCGACGTCGGCGACGGCCTCGTGTTCGGCGAGCACCCGTTCCACCTCGATGGAGTAGATGTTCTCCCCGCCTGAGATGATCATGTCCTTGAGCCGGTCCTCGACGAAGATGTAGCCGCCGTCGTCGACGCGGCCGACGTCGCCGGTGCGGAACCAGCCGTCCTCGGTGACGGCCTCGGCCGTCGCCTCCGGGTTGTTGTGGTATCCCCTCATCAACTGCGGTGAGCGGAACCACAATTCGCCCTGCTCGCCGGTCGGGACGTCTTCGAGGGTGTCCGGGTCGACGACCCGGACCTCGGCGTTGGGTACCAGCGTGCCGGCGCTGGACAGGCGCTCCTCCCGGCCCGGGTCGCGGTGCGCCTCCGGCAGCAGATGGCTGACCACGCCGCACAGCTCGGTCAGGCCGTAGGCCTGCATGAAATCGGTGTTCGGCCAGGCCTGCAACGCCTGACGCAGCAGCGGCAGCGGCATCGGGGAGGCCCCGTAGGCGAACGTCTTCAGCGCGCCGAACAGCTTCACCGCGTCCTCGCCGGCCTCGAGCACCTTGGCCAGCACCGCGGGCACCAGGAACGTGCGGTTGGCGCCTTTGAGGATCGCCCCGGCCAGGGTCATGCCGTCGACGTCGCGGGTCATCACGCTCGGGAAGCCGTCGTGAATCCCGAACTGCACGTAGGACGATCCGCCGACATGGAACAGCGGCATCGACGCCATGTTCTTGTCGCCCTCGTCGAACTCGAAGCCTTCGTGGGCGTTGACGGTGTGGGCGATGATGTTGGCCTGGGTCAGCTCGACGCCTTTCGGCCGGCCAGTGGTGCCGGACGAGTACATGATGATGCAGACGTCGCCGGGTTCGACGTCGTCGGAGCGTCCGACGGGGGTGGCGGCCTCCAGCATCGCCTCGTACTCGTCGCCGCCTTCGGGTTTGACCGAGATGACGTGCTCGATGTGGGTGAGCTTGTCGCGGATCCTGTCGATCGACGGCTTGAACTCCTCGCCCACGATGAGCAGCTTTGCGTCCGAATCGTTGAGCACATAGTCGAGTTCGTCGGCGGCCAACCGGAAGTTGACGATCGCGGTGGCCGCTCCGAGCGATGCCGCGGCGAGGGTCAACTCGACGCATGCGGGGTGGTTCTTGTCGAGGAACGACACCACGTCGCCGCGGGTGACGCCCCGGTCGGTCAGCGCACCGGCGAGGCGGCGCACCCGGTCGTTCCACTGCGACCAGGTCCAGGACCGGTCCAGGTAGTCCATGGCTTCGTCGTCGGGTTTGACGCTGGCCCAATGGGCGAGGCGTTCGTCGAGGAATCGAGGTTGGGGCAGCTCTGCCATGGTCAGCAGCGTGCCACGCCGATGTTCGCCGCTGACCGGATTCGCCCAAACGCCCCCATTTCGGGCACGGGTCAGTACACGAGCGGTGCGAGGTAGGTGCGGGCGTAGCGCGCCACGGCGTCGTCGTCGTCGACGTCGAGGACCGGCGTGCTGACCTGCACCAGCGAGGCCGCGAGCCGGATGTGCATCTCGGCGACGGCCAGCAGCTCGTCGTCGGGCATCTCCGCACCGGCCGCCCGCAGCGCCTTGGCCATCGCGGTGGACGCGCTGACCAGGAACAACCGTGCCTCCTCGACCATCTCGGTGGTGGCGGTGAACTCGCCGTCGAGTTGGAGGAACCTGCGCATCACGGGTTCCCCGGTGAGCAACCGGATGCCTTCCCGGAACGCCGCGACCGCGGCCTGTTGCGGGCCGGAGTCGATGGCCACCGTCTGCAGCCGCGCCATCGCGTAGTCGAAGGTCTGCCGCCCCAGTTCGGTGATCAGCGCGTCGCGGCTGGGGAATCTGCGGTACAGCGTGCTGCGGCTGACACCGGCCTGGCGGGCGATCACGTCCATGCTCAGCCGGCCGACACCCACCAGCGCGACCTCTTCGGCCGCGGCCTTGAGGATCGCCGACTCCTGCTCGCCAGGGGTGTTCCTGGTGCGTGCGCGCCGCATCGGCGGGTCAGCCTGCCGGGCAGCGGCCGGCCGGCGGCGCGAACGAGTCCAGGGCGACCGAACGGTGCAGCCGCACCAGCTTCTCGTACTCGATTCTGTTGCGGGCCAATGGGATCAACAGGATCCTGTCCGGCAGCGTGCGCCATGCCAGCTGCAGCAGCCGGGTGTACAGGGCGAACTCGCGGTCGTGGCGCGCGTCCCATTTGAAGCCGGTCATCTCCCGGATGCCGGGGTGCAGGATGCCGAACGAGCAGACCGTCAGCACGCGGCCGGCCAGCGGCCGCAGCGCCAACCAGCCCGGGGTCAGTGCCAGTCGCAGCGCCGGCGGCAGGACCAGTGTCGGCAGCGGAAGTCTGGTGAGGTTCTCGGTGACCTGGCGCAGGAACGGGTTCGATGCGAGCTCACCGGCGACCATCGACTCGTAGTACTGCTCCGCCTCGGCACAGGTGGCGGGCAGCTTGGCGTTCTTGCCGGGCAGTTCCAGCGACCGGAACCCTTCCAGCAGTTGCTGATACGCCGCCTCGCGCTCGTCGTCGGTCAGCGTGATGCCGGTGCACGGGGTGAACGAGTTCAGCACCACGAACAGTCCGCTGACCGCGATCCAGTTCCACAACCGCGGGTCCAGTGCGCTGTAGCGCACGTCGGCGAACTCACCGGTGCCGCGGCCGCGCACGTCGCGGTGCATCCGCTTCAGCCGTTCGCCCTCGGCGGCCCTGTCGGTAGCATCGCCCCAGATCGCCAGCAGCGCCGAGAAGCCACTGCGCACACCGCGATCGGCGAAGTTCGCCGCGAACCGCCCGGTCTTGTCGACCGCGGCGGCGACCGGGACCAGGGCGACCTCGTCGAATGCGGCGGCGCCGAAGAGTCCGCCTAGCACACTGCCGGAGTGCTTGCGGAACTCGTACATCACCTTCGGCCGGACATGGCCGGACGTGTGCTGCTCGGACTGTTCGACGACCGCGACCATTGCGCCTCCCGACATTGCCTTTGACACAAAGACTAGCTTTTTGTGTCAACATGTCAATGGCGCGGGGATGAGCGTGCGTTTCGTGCGGCGCGAGCGTGCGTGAAATAGCCGATTTGCCCGCGTGTCGCGCCGCAGACTCGCACGCTCGCGCCACGGGCGTGGGGCTTAGGGGGCTAGGCTCCGGCGCAGACCCCGGAGTCGCGGATCACGCTGCCGTAGACGTTGGCCGTCGCGATGTTGGCGTTGATCTGCCCCGACGGCATCCGCTGTTTGATCTTGTCGCTGATCTGGGTGAACTGGAACCACAGCCGGTAGATCGAATCCCCGTGGAACAACGGCGAATACTCGCTCTGATCCGGATAGTTGACGATGAACAGCGTGTGGGCGCGGGGGTCCAGGAACGCCGCCGACTGGTCGAGGTTGGCGGCGACGATGTCACCGGCCTCGGTGACCCCGGGCCGTGACCAGTAATCGCCCTGGTCGGCGAGGTAGCGCTGAAATCCGAACACCTGGTTCATCAGCTCGCCGTACTGGGCATTGATCCACTGGCAGGATTCACGTTGCGCGGTGATCTGTTCCGGCGTGACGCGGATCTGCCAGAGGTTGTACGGGAACGGCGTGTAGTCGGGTTGCCAGTCCGACGGGTACGGCGTGAACACCGGCAGGGTGGGAGCGGCCGGCTCGGCGTGACTCACCGGGGCCAGGGCCACCAGCCCGGCCAGCAGCGCCGCCATCCGTCCCGTCCACCGGAACATGGCTACGATCCGCCGAATTCGGGGCGCAGGACCGGCGCCAGCGCCGCGAGTGGGATGTGCGCCTGCACCGTGCCGCCGTCCATCGACCATTGCATGATTCCGGGCGTGAAGTTCGTCGGACGGTCACGGCCCACCGGATAGTCCGGCATGTAGATGATCAGCTCGTCGGGCGTCAGCGCCCACGCCTTGTACGCACCGGAGTAGACCTTGTCCGGGGTCCAGCGATCGGGGGTGAACGGATAGGTGCCGGGCTGGTGCGGCGGCGGTGCGGCATCGAGGGCAGCGACGATAAACGGCGCACCTAGACGCGGGATCTCGGCCAGGTGGTCGACGCCAGGTTTGAACAGATCGGCCAGTTGCAACTGCCGCCCACCGGAGAAGGTAAAGGTGCGGTAGGCGTCGCTGACGATGGGCGCGTTCGGATGCGCCAAGGCGTCGGTACCTACCGTACCCGAGTACATCTCGTGGAACACGGCCGTCATCACCTCGCCACGATGAAAGATCTGGAAGTGCTGCTCTCCGAAGCTGTTCTGGACCATCTTCTTCGCCGCATTGCGCCAGTTGTTCATCAGGTTGGTGAGGTACTCCCGAATTGCCGGGTTCTCCACGAGGTCGCCGGGCAGCGCCATCTTGATGTCTCGGGTCGCTTTTCGCTCCGACACCACTGATGTCGTACAGAATTGCCCGTCCCACTGACCGCCAAGCTCATCACAGAACGAGGGAGCTGACGCCGACGCAGGCGCTGTGGTGGCCAACACCGCCGTCGCCACCACAGCGACAGCACTACTGCAAATGAACCGGCGTACCATTAGGGAAGCTCGACTTTACTTGCGCGCCAACGTCCGTCGACGTACTCCATGGTCATCTTGATGCGGCTGCGGTCGATGCGCGGGTCAGGCACGTTGGTGTTGGTGACCGACTGGTCGACGAACAGCAGCACCACGGCCTTGTCCTTCGACGCGGACTGGACCGCGGATTCGAGGACGACCCCGTGGGCGGCCGCCTTGTTGTCGATCAACAGCTGCCGCAGCTCCGTACTGGACTGCGAATACATGTCTTTGAACTCGCCGGTCGCCCCGTCGAGCACCGCGTCGAAGTTCTCGTCGACCCTCTCCGAATCGATACTGGTCAAGACCTGGGCGTAGTCCGCCGCCGCTTGCCGGGCCTGTTCTCCGGCCTGCGCCACCTGACGTTCCTGCCACAACTGCCACCCCAGGAACCCGACCGCGGCGAGCAGCACCACGAACGTCGCAGCCACCGCGCCCCACAGCAGCCGGCCGCGCCGATCCTTCGCAACGCGCGGGTCGGCGTCCCCATCGTCGTCGCTGTCGTCGGCCTTCTCGTCGGCACCGGCCTCCGCCCCGGAGGCGGCAGGAGCGTCGGAATCCTGTACGGCCTCGACGTCGGGCTTCTCGCCGGTGTCGTGGTCTTCGTCAGTGCTCACGGACATCATCATCTCCTAGCGACAGGTCGGTTCAGCGGGGCGGCTCGAGCGGCAGCGTCGGGCCGCCGTAGGGCGTCGGGATCGTGTACCGCCCCTTCGGGCTCGGATCGGTCTGCCGGCCCAGGTCGGCCCCCGCCGGCGGTCCGGCGGTGTCGTCGCCGGCGGGCCGCGGCGCGTTCTTCGCCCCGCGGACCAGGATTCCGGGGTGGTCGTCCCGGCAGTAGGTGTACATGAACGGTTCCGGGAAGTCCGCCGACGACGGCGGCAGCTTCGGCGTGCCGTAGTCACAGGTGTAGCGCGGATAGATCTCGGCGGTGCCCCACAACCCACCGGTGTGCATCGCGCTGCCCAGGGCGTCGAGCACCGACGTGCGATGGGTCGGGAACAGCGCGTTGAGCGCCGGAACCCGCAGATAGAGCAGCCGGGACGTGGTGGTCAGATTGCCCAGCAGCTGCACCATGGTGTCGGAGTTGTCGAGAAAGAGGTTGTCGACCGCGGCCAGCCGCTCCGGGGTCTGATCGGTCAGTCGCCGGTAACCCTCGCGCATCCTGTTGATGCCCTCGAAGCTCTCGGTGAGATTGTCCGATGCGACATCGATTCCGGCGTTCTTGTCGGCGACCATGGTGAACACCACCTGGCTGGTCCGCAACAGCGAAGTGGTCTCGGGCAACACCGAATCCAGGGTGGACAGCAGGAAGGTGCCGCCGTCGACGATGTCGGCGAGCTTCTGCGGTCCGGCGTCGCTGAGGCTGAGTTCACGCCGGATCAGTTCGAGCTTGCCGACATCCGCCTGCGCCAGCGCCCCGTCGGCGTTCGCCAGCAGCTCGGCCAGACTGACCGGAACGGTGGCCCTGCCCGGCCCGACCACGGCGCCGTCGGCGAGGTACGGGCCCGTCTCCGTCTCCGGGACGAAGTCGATGTACTGCTCACCGGCCGGGGACAGCCCCGACACCCGGACCGCCGAGGATTCCGGAATCTGCACCGTGGACTTCACATTCACGACGGCGCTGACACCGGCCGGGGTGATGTCGAGCCGTTCCACCCGCCCGATCTGCACACCGCGCAGCGTCACGTCCTGGTTGGGCAGCAGCCCCGCCGACTCGGGCAGCTCGACGGTGAGCCGGTAGCTCGACGCGAACGGATTCACCCGTAGCGCACCGAACAACAGATACGCGACCGCGACGACGAGCGTCAGGACCAGGGCCAGCGCTGACAGCCAGGTGCGGCGGCGATAACCGAACCGGACGAGACCGACGATCCGGTCCGCGGCGCCGGCGATCACCGGGGAGCCTCGGCAGGTAGCGCGGGCGGTCCCGGTTGCGGCGCCGCTTGGGGCGCGTGTGGTGCCGGTGGCGGTGGCGGCTGCGCCGGGGGAACGGCGATGATCTCTCCGGGTTCGGTCGGGCTGGGGATCACCGGGATCTGCGGGACGCCGGGCCCCTTGCCCACGACCCGCTCCTGCAGCCGGAACAGGGTGTACTTCAGGGTCCCGACCAGTTGATGCCAGTCGTGCCGCTTCGGGCCGTGCAACCCGGTATCGCCGGCGAATCCGATGTCGGGGATGGAGCCCAGCACCAACCGGTCGACACTCGCATCCAAGGCGATCGCGTTGCTGGTCATGTTCTTGATGAACGGCGGCATCAGCCGGTTGAGCGCGTAGAGCGTGGCATCCGGTGCCAGCGCGACGTCGTTCCAGGCGGCGGCGACGGTGTTCGCGTCGGCGATGACGCTGCGGCCGCTGGTGTCGGTACCGGCGATCGACGGGAACTTGCGCAGCTGATCGGAGACGTCACCGACCTGGGTGACGAGGTCCGCGATCTGGGTGGTGTGGGCGGCGAGCGTGTCGGTGGCCGGCCGCGCCTCGGCCATCACGTCGCTGATCATCTGGTTCTTGGCCGCGATCTCCGAAGCCAGCCGCGAGGTCTCGTTCATCGCCGTGGAGATCTCTTCCGATCGCGCGTTCAGCTTGCCGAGCGTCTGGTTGGTTTTCCTGATCAGGTTCCCGAACGCCTGGCCTTCCTCGCCGGTCGCCTTGCCCAGACCGTTGATGATGTTGGTGAAATTGCGCACGGCGCCGCCGTTGACCAGGATCGCCGCGGAGCCCAGCACCGACTCGACGGTCGCCGCGGCCGTCGTCGACCGCAATCCGATGGTGTCCCCGTCCTTGAGCAACGGCGTTCCCGGTTCCACCCGGTTCGGCGGTTTGATCGCGACGAACACGTCCCCGAGCGGGGTGGCGGAACGCAATTCAGCCGTGCTGCCTTGAGGTAACAGCACCCCGTCCATGATCCGCAGCGTCGTCACCGCGGTGTAGTTGCGGGCCACCATGGACTCCATCTGGCCGACGTCCGCGCCGGCGAGCTTCACCTTCGCGTTGGCCGGCAGGTTCAGTGCATTGGAGAACACCGCGGTCACCCGGTATCCGCCGGATCCCACGTTCGGCGCCGGCAGCGGCAGGCTGGCCAGGCCATCGGTGGCGCAGCCGGAAACGGTGAGGCACACCGTCATCGCCAGGGCAGCGGCCGGCCGGCGGCGGGTTCGGATCGTCCTCATCACTTCTGCCCCATCGCCGCGAGCCCGTCGAGCATGTAGCTCAGCCCGAAGTCCGGTCCGAAGTCCTGCAGAGTGCCCGTACTGCAGCCAAGCTGCCGCAGGCCCATCATGTTGCAGACCTCCTTGATCAACTGGTTGTCGAAGAGGACCTTGTCGGTGACCACCTTGATCCGCAGGGCACCGTTCTTCTGGTCGGCGACGTTGTACAGGTTGTCCAGCGTCATGGGCGCGACATCGAGGAACTCCATCAGGTCGCGTTCGTGATCGACGGCGGTGTTCAGGACGATGTCGCCGTTGGCCACCAGATCCTTGATCGAATCGCGGTGGGCTTCCAGCACTTCCCCGGTGTGGGTCAGCACCTCGTTGATCTTCCTACCGGTGGTGCCGCTGCCGAGGTTCTCGTCGGCCAGCACCTGGCTCAGGGCCCGCACCGACGAGCCGAACTCCCGCATCATCGCGTCGTTGCGGGCGGCCGCGTCCGACAGGGAGCTCACATTGCGGACGATGGTGGTCAGCTGATCCTTGGTCACGGTGCCGCGATCGGCGCTGAGCCGCAACGCGTTCGACAGTTCCCCCAGCGCGTCCTTCATCTGCTGGCCGTTCCCGTCGACGATCGCAGCGCTGGCGTCCACCACATCGGCGATCGGTCCGTCACCCTTCCCGTCACCGCGCAAGGAGACCGAGAGCTTGTCGAGAACGTCGAGCACCCGGGCGAACTCGACCGGCGTCCGGGTGCGGTTCAAGCCGATGGTGTCATGGTTCTGCAGGGTGGGGCCGTCCTGATACGGCGGAGTCAACTCGATCTGGCGATCGGTGAGAATCGAGTTCGAGATGGTGGCCGCCTGCACGTCGGCGGGCACCTTGACGTCCTTGTCGACGGTGAACTCGACTTCGACGTATCCACCCTTCGGGGTGATCTCGGTGACCTTGCCCACCGGCATCCCCAGCACCGCCACCGTGTTGCCCACGTACAGACCTGCCGCGCTGTCGAATTGGGCGGTCACGGTGATGGTGTCGAGCCGGTCCCTGGCGAACTGCACCACCAGGACGGCGACCACCAGCACCGCCGTCAGGCCGATGGCGGCGACGGCGACGATTCTGGACCTGGCGCTTCTCACACTCGCTCCTCGTGGGCCCGGCTCATTTGCAGTCCTGGAAGTACTCGATCAAGCCGAACTGCTTGGCCCGGCCGCTGATTGCACACATCCAGGAATCGACCAGCATGCCGTTGGAGGCGTTGAAGTCGATGGCGTTACCGGTGCCGGTGATGTTGGTCAGGTTGCGCAGCGCGATGGGTGCGGTCTGCAGGATGCTGCGCACCATGCCGTCGTTCTCGCCGAGCAGGGTGGAGAGTTCACGCAGACTGGTGAGCAGCTCCTCCAACTCGGGGCGTTCGTCGATCACGGTGGTGCTCAGCCGCTGCACCAGGTTGGTCAGCGCGTCCATCATCGCGTGGAACGTGGCGCGCCGTGCGATGAACTCTCCGAGCAACGAATTACCTTGGTCGACAAGGCTTCCGATGGTCGCCTGCTGGCGGCGCAGCGTGTTGCTGACCATCTCGGTCGTCTTCAGCAGCTCACCCAACTGGTCGCGGCGCTTCGCGATGATCGTCGACAGGGTGTGGGTGTTCTCCAGGGCCTGCGGAACCACCGGGGGCAGGGTCTTCAGCTGTTCGCCGAGGATCGCCAACGTCTGCGCGAACTGATCGGTATCGACCTGTTCGTAGGTGGTGGCCACGTCGGACAGCGCCTCCTGCAGGTCGTAGGGCACCTCGGTGTGGGTCAGGTCGAAGGTGTTGTCGGGCACCGATCCCGGACCGTCCGGGTAGATCGCGAGGTAGCGCGACCCGAGGATCGTGGTGACCTTGATCGAGGCCCGCGAGTCCTCACCGAGAACCACGTCGTCGCGGATCTTCAGGCCCGCCTCGACATAGTCACCGGCGAGTTCCATGCTCGTCACCTCACCCACCGGGATCCCGGCGACGGTGATCGGGTGGCCGGGTTGCAGCGCTGCGGCCTGCAGGAAGTGCGCGGTGTAGTGGCGGTAGCCGAAATCGGCGACCCTGAACAGCAGCAGCGTTCCGACGAGCACCACGACCACCACGACGGCCACGACACCCAGCCAGACGGTGCTGTAGCTCTCCAGCGGGCGACGCCTGCGCCGCGGCTTCTGAGTTCGATCAGCCATTGGCCATGTTCCTGCACTTCGGGGTGTAGCGGGTTTTGTTGCCGGGCGTGGCGGCCGCGACGACGATCGGGGTCACGTCGTTGAGTCCGGGGAAGAACGCGGTGGCGTCCAGGTTGCACGCGTACGCGTTGGCGTAGGTGCCTTCGCCGGTGATCCGCGCGAATCCCTTCAGCAGCAGGGGCAGGTTGGCCCCGACGAACGCCAACTGCGGCTCGATCCCGAGCATGTGCTTGGCGAAACCCGGTTGGCGCTGCACGAGTTCGTTGAGTGGGGTGTACACCTCGTCGGAGATCGTCGACAGCTGGCGCATCACTTTCGCGATCGAGCCCATGGACTCGACCAGCTCGGGGCGTCGCGCGTCGAAGGTCGAAACCACCGACCGGGCCTGCCCGACGATGTGGTCGAGGTCGTCGTTGTGTCGGGCGAGATTGGCGACCACGACGTTCAGATCGGTGATCACCGCGCCGAGTTCCTCGTCCTGTCCGGCGAACGCGTCGGTCAGCTCGGCGGTCTGGTCGACCAGGGCGGTGATCGACCCCTGGTCGCCCTGCAGCGACTGGATGACGCCCTTGGTGAGATTGTCGGCGTGCCGCGGGTCGAGCACGCTGAACAGCGGCTCGTACCCGTTGAGCAACGTGCCCACGTCGAAGGACGGGTCGGTCTGTTCGACCGGGATGACACTGCCCGCCGGAAGCGGGTCCGGCTCGCCCAGGCTGCCCAGCGACAGACCGAGATACCGTTGCCCGACGATGTTCTGGTAGGTCACCGACGCCACCGTGGTGCCCAGCACCTGCTGGTCGTCCTGCACCACGAAGGACACCTTGGCCTGATCGCCTTGTAGTTCAATGCTTTCCACCCGGCCCACCCGCACACCGGCCATGCGTACGTCGTCACCCTCGCGCAACCCGAACACGTCGGTGAACATCGCCGCGTAGGGCACCGTCGACCCGGACACGTCCCGGCGCAGCGTGACATAGACAAGCCAGGTCAGGGTGAGCGCCACCACCATGAACAGCGACAGCCCGATCAGTGCGCCGCGCGACTTCATCGGGGCTCCTCTCCCGCAGCCGGTTCGGCCGGCGACACCGTCATCCCGCGGGTCACCGGGCCGAGCAGCAGTTGGGTTGCCGTGGTGACCGGTTGGCCGGTGATGACGCTGAGCGTCGCGCGCTCCTGCGCGCTGCCGACCGGGCCGACGTTCCCGCCGGACGCGTGATCGCCGGCAAGGATCACCGCATCACGACGCTGCCGTGGCCCGGGTCCAGATGGACCGCCAGCCGCGACATCACGGAACCGCCGAAGGAGACGTTCCGCCAGTGGTGGGCCCGTA
>NZ_LMVQ01000081.1 GCF_001545925.1 Mycobacterium sp. NAZ190054
GCCGGGCTGCTGCCGGGGCGCGGGTCGACGTACTCGGCGTCCAAGGCCTGGGTGGTGTCGTTCTCCGAAGGACTGGCCAACGGCCTGGGCGGCACCGGGGTCGGCGTGCACGCGCTGTGCCCGGGCTTCGTGCACACCGAGTTCCACCGGCGCGCCGGCATCGACATGGGGGGCCTGTCGTCGTTCCTGTGGCTCGAGGTCGACGACGTGGTCCGCGAGACGATGGCCGGCATCGCCAAGGACCAAGTGCTGATCATCCCGGGCCTGCAATACAAGGCGATCACCACCGGGAGTCGCATCGTCCCGCGAAACCTCGTGCGCGCGTTGACAAAAGTGGTGGGCAAGGGCCGTGGGCGGACCTGAGAACCGGTGCGGGTAATCGCGATCCTGACGGCGATCCTGCTCGCCGTCACGTCATGTGCCGAATCGGACGGCCGCGACGACGTGTTCTCCGCGGCCACCGCGACGATCGGTGAGTCACTGGAGATCCTGGGTTGGAACATGTCGGTGGCGAACCTGAGATTCGACGCCGACAACGTGCTCGTCGACGTCGACGCGGCCCCGGCCCGGGAGGGGGAGCCGCACGCCGCGCCCGAAGACCTCCGCTTCGGCCTCTACGGTGCGCTGGCCCACCCCCTCGAGGCCGACGCGATCGGCGGCTGCGACGACGTGACCGACCTCGACATCACGCCGCTGACGGCGCCGACCCCGGACCGTCTCACCGGAACCGTCTGTCTGGGCCCGCTGCGCGACCAGTCCCAGGTCCGCGGCGTCTACGTGTACTCGCCACGCGACCGGATGCCGGGCACCACCGTCGCCTACCCGGCCGCGTTCCCGGTCGGGTTGCCTGCCACCTCCGGCACCGACACCGGGCTGGCGCTGAAGACCACGAGCGTCGACGCGTTCCGCGCCGACGGCGCGATGCTCGATCCCACCGCGCTCGGTGATCCGGCGGCGTTCCGGGGTGACGGCTACATGCTGCTCGGGCTCGAGATCAGCGGCCTGGCAGCGCGATACCGCGACGACTCCGCCCGGCGTGGCGGTCCGATGATGGTCCTCACCGCGCCGACGCTGCCCGGCAAGGGGCTGAGCCATGCGTGCGGCGTCTACGGGTCCTCGGTGCTCGTGCTGCCCGACGCGTCGCGCGACAGCGTGCAGGTGGGGGTGTCGCTGTGCACGCAGGGCGAGATCAACGCGGCCCTGCTGTACGCGACCGTGTCGCTGACGGGCACGCACGCGGCCCTGTGGACCACCGATGGATGACCGTCCGGGCCCGACCGAGTGGGGCGAGGCCCCCGGGGTGGGGCCCTGGCAGGGCCCGCCCCCCGACGACCCGCGGTACGACCCGGATCTGCTGCGCGACGGCGACAGCCGCAATGTCGTTGACGCGTACCGCTATTGGACGCGCGAGGCGATCATCGCCGACATCGACGCCCGTCGGCATCCGCTGCACATCGCGATCGAGAACTTCGGCAACGACGCGAACATCGGTGCGGTGGTGCGCACCGCGAACGCGTTCGCGGTGGACACCGTGCACATCGTCGGGCGGCGCCGCTGGAATCGGCGCGGCGCCATGGTGACCGACCGGTACCAGCGACTGCGGCACCACGCCACCACCGCCGAACTGCTCGACTTCGCGGCCGCGGCCGGGCTGGCGGTGGTCGCCGTCGACAACGTCCCGGGTGCCTCGCGCATCGAGGAGGTCACGTTGCCGCGCGACTGCCTGCTGATCTTCGGCCAGGAAGGCCCGGGTATCACCGAGGATGCGAAACAGGCTGCGCCGCTAACCGTTTCGATCGCCCAGTTCGGATCGACCCGCAGCATCAACGCCGGCGTCGCCGCCGGGATCGCGATGCACACCTGGATCCGGCAGCACGCCGACCTCGGCCACGCGTGGTGAGTCCCGCAGCAGCCACCACACCGCGACCGCGGAGGCGAGCAGAAGAACCGCCCCGACGCTCGACGCGACGGCCAGACCGTGGGTGAAGGCTGTCCGTGCCGCATCGAGCAGTTCGTGCTGCTGATCGCCCGGCAGCGAGCGCGCGGCGTCGATCGCACCGGGCAGTGAGTCGCGGGCCGACGTCGCCACACCCGACGGGATCTCGGATGCGACGCTGACGGTGCGGTACACGGCGGTGAGGATCGAGCCGAGCAATGCGATGCCCAGCGCCATGCCGAGTTCGTAGGCGGTCTCCGAGACCGCGGCCGCCGCGCCGGCCCGCTCCCTGGGCACACTGGCCAGGATCACGTCGCTGGCCACCGTGAACGCCAGCCCGAGACCGACGCCGACCACGAACAGCGTGACACCCAGCGGCAGGTACGGCGCGATCGGGGTGAACACCAGCAGCGAGGCCGTGAGGGCGGCCATCGCGACGCCGACCAGAACCAGCCCGGTGGTCAGCACCGTGCGGTGCGAGAAGTAGCGCACCGCCACCCCGGCGAGCACACCGAACACCGTTGCCGTCACCGCGGCGGGCAACTCGGCGAGCCCGGCCTTCAGCGGTCCGTATCCGTGCACGAGCTGGAAGTACTGGGACAGGAAGAACACCAGCCCCGACAGGCCGAGCACCGAGAGCAGGTTGGCCGTCACCACGCCGGAGAACCGCGGGTTGCCGAACAGGCGAACGTCGATCAGCGGCGCGGGCAGGCGTAGCTGACGCCGCACGAACATCGTCAACGCCGCCGCACCGGCCAGACCCGCCACCAGGAGGTCACCGCCGACACCGTGCGTCAGGCCGGTGAAGCCTTCCTTGATCGCGTACACGATGCCGAGCATCCCGGCCATCGACAGGGCCACGCTCGGCAGGTCCCAGGGCCCGGGCTCGGGATCGCGGTGCTCGGGCAGCAACAGCAGGCCGCCCGCGAGCAGGACCGCCATCACCGGGATGTTGATCAAAAACACCGACCCCCACCAGAAGTGTTCCAGCAGAACGCCACCGAGCACCGGGCCCAGCGCGGCACCGGCCGAGAACGCCGACGCCCAGATGCCGACGGCGATGCTGCGCTCCCGCTGATCGGGGAACAGGCCGCGGATCAACGCCAGTGTGGCCGGGGCCAGCGTCGCACCGGCCATGCCGAGCAGCGCGCGGGTCACGATCAGCATCTGCGGCGACGTGGCGTACGCGGTGACAGCCGAGATGATCGCGAACGCCGTTGCGCCGCAGAGCAACAACTTCCGATGGCCGATGCGGTCGCCGAGGCTGCCCATGCTGATGAGCAGCGCGGCGAGCACGAACGAGTAGATGTCGCCGATCCAGAGCAGCTGGGTCCCGGTGGTGCTCAGGTCGGCACTGATGAACGGGGTCGCCAGGGCGAGCACGGTGCCGTCGATACCGATCAGCAGCACCGCGAGCGTCAGGACGCCGAGCGCCGGCCAGCGGCGGGTC
Organism: Mycobacterium sp. NAZ190054; assembly: GCF_001545925.1. Classification (GTDB taxonomy): domain Bacteria; phylum Actinomycetota; class Actinomycetes; order Mycobacteriales; family Mycobacteriaceae; genus Mycobacterium. The sequence goes on from NZ_LMVQ01000081.1 coordinate 3,387, forward strand.
ATGAGCTCAGCCCGTGCAACAGGAGATCGGCGATGAGCCGGTCGAAGTCGCGGGCCGCGGCACGGCCCGCGCGGATGGACCAGGCGGTGCCCCCGACGAGGCTGTAGAACGCCTCGGTCAGCCACGTCGCGGGCAGCTCGGGACGGAACCGGCCCTCGCGCTGGCCGCGCAGGAACAGTTCGGTGATCGCGGAGTCGATCTCGTGCCATGCGGCGAGGGTGTTGTCCACGTCGAGGTCCTGGCTCTGGGTGTAGAGCAGGGCCAGATACGGCGAAACCGGCTCGCACGCCGCGATCAGGCGCTGCAGCGCCTCCGGGGCCGTGCCCTCGTCGAGCCGGACGGTGTCGAGCACCGTGCGCATCTCGGCGATCGCGAGCTCCTCCAGCGCCGACATCAGTGCGGCCCGGCCGGCGAAGTGCCGGTGCAGGGTCGCCCGGCTCACGCCGACCGCGGTGGCGATCTCGTCCTGCGTCGCGTTGGGGCGGCGGCCGAGGAAGTCGGCGGCGGCGCGCAACAGCTCCTCCCGGGTGGCATACACAAGACGACCTTATCTCACATAAGACAAATATGTCTCATGGCTTGCGGGCCGTCGGTAGGGCAGGATCGACGGCATGGATCAGTTGTGGGCCAACCGCGCTGCCAGCGCCGAAGCGGCGATCTCCACGCGCCACCTCAGACGGCTGTGGGGCCTGCCGGGCACCCAGCTCGGGGTGGTCGCCTGGCCCGCCGCGACCGCACACCGGCGGTTCGGCACCTGGCACTACTGGTGGCAGGCGCACCTGCTGGACAACCTGGTCGACGCGCAGGTGCGCGACCCCCGGCCGGAACGGCTCACCGCCATCGCCCGTCAGATCCGCGGGCACCGGCTGCGCAACATCGGCAGATGGACCAACGACTACTACGACGACATGGCCTGGCTGGCACTGGCGTTGGAGCGTGCCGGCCGGCTGACCGGGGTGGCCCGGCCGAAGGCGCTGGAGAAGCTCGCCGACCAGTTCCTCACCGCCTGGGTGCCCGAGGACGGCGGCGGCATCCCGTGGCGTAAACAGGACCAGTTCTTCAACGCACCCGCCAACGGGCCGGCTGCCATCTTCCTGGCCCGCTATGACGACCGGCTGCGACGCGCGCAGCAGATGGCCGACTGGATCGACGAGACCCTGATCGACCCCGAGACGCATCTGGTCTTCGACGGCATCAAGGCGGGTTCGCTGGTGCGTGCCCAGTACACCTACTGCCAGGGCGTCGTGCTCGGCGTCGAGACGGAACTCGCCGTGCGCACCCGCGACCCCCGGCACGCCGAGCGGGTCCACCGCCTGGTGGCCGCGGTCGCCGAGCACATGGCGCCCGACGGCGTGATCAAGGGCGCCGGCGGCGGTGACGGCGGGTTGTTTCACGGCATCCTCGCCCGGTACCTGGCGCTGGTCGCGACGGAACTGCCCGGCGACTCCGAGGCCGACGTCAAAGCCCGCGACACCGCGGCCGGGCTGGTGCTCGCGTCCGGGCGCGCGGCGTGGGACAACCGCCAGACGATCGACGACCTGCCGCTGTTCGCCGCGTTCTGGGAGCGCGACGCCGAACTGCCGGCCGCGGGCACCAAGGACGCACAGTTCGTGGCGGGGGCGGTCAACTCGTCGGAGATCCCCGAACGCGACCTGTCGGTGCAGCTGGCGGGATGGATGCTTCTTGAGGCCGCCCACGTTGTGACCGCAGGTGACAGTGACTGAACCGGCCACGCAGCGCGGTTTCCCGCTGCTGCCCTCGCGGCTCACCCGCGGCAGCCAGGCCACCAAGACCACCGACAACACCGCCGCAGCGCTGCTGCTGACGTTCACCGTCATCGCCATCCTGTGGGCGAATTCCCCATGGGCCGAGGTCTATTCGGCGTTGCTGGAGACCGAGGTGGGTCTCGGTTTCGGCAGCCACCACGTCGAGATGACGGTCAAGCACATCGTCAACGACGCGCTGATGACGTTCTTCTTCTTCATCGTCGGGCTCGAGGTGACCCGGGAATTCACCATCGGCGAACTCACCGACCGGTCGCGGGCCGCGGTGCCCGTCATCGCCGCCGCGGCGGGGCTGATCCTGCCCGCCGTCGTGTTCCTGGCGTTGAACCCGTCCGGCGAGAACGCCCACGCCTGGGGTGTGGTGATCTCCACCGACACCGCGTTCCTGGTCGGGGCGCTGGCGATCATCAGGCCGGTGTTCCCGGCCCGGGTCCGGCTGTTCCTGCTCACGCTCGCCGTGGTCGACGACGTGGGTGCGTTGATCGTGATCGCGGTGTTCTACTCGGAGGCCATCCAGGTCGGTCCGTTGCTGGTCGCGGTGGGGCTGCTCGTCGCGCTGGCGCTGGTGCGCCGCCTGCCGACCGCGCGGGGGCCGGCCTACGCCGTCCTCGGCGTCGCGCTGTGGATCGCGTTGTTCCTCGCCGGGATCCATCCCACCCTGGCCGGCGTCGCCGTCGCGGTGCTGATCCCGGTGTTCACGCCCGAGCGCGGCCCCGTCGAGCGGGCCGTCGACGAGATCCGCGCGTTCCGGCAGTCGCCGAACTCGCAGTACGCGCGCGCGGCCAGTCGCTCGCTGCGGGAGTCCATCTCGATCAACGAGCGGATGCAGACCGCGGTCGGCCCGGCGGTGTCGTTCGTGATCCTGCCGCTGTTCGCGTTGGTCAACGCCGGCGTGGTGCTGGACGCGCAGAGCCTGTCGACGGCGCTGCGGTCATCCTTGACCTGGGGCATCATCGCCGGGCTGGTGCTCGGGAAGTTCGTCGGGATCACCGGCGCCACCTGGTTGGTGCGGCGCACCGGGCTGGGCGTGCTCGTGCCGGGGTTGACGCTGCGCCGGGTCGCCGGCGGCGCGGCGCTGTCCGGGATCGGCTTCACGATCTCGCTGTTCATCGTCGACATCGCGATCGCCGATCCGAGCCGTCAGGACCAGGCCCGCATCGGCGTGCTCGCGGCGTCGGTGATCGCGTTCGTCCTCGGCTGGGCGGTCTTCCGGATCACCGACGCGCTCAGCCCGCCCGAACCCGTCGGCCTGACGCTGCTGCGGCCTGTCGACCCGGAGCGGGACCACGTGCGCGGACGACTCGACGCGCCGCTGACCCTGGTCGAGTACGGCGACTTCGAGTGCCCGTTCTGCAGCCGGGCCACCGGCATGATCGACGAGGTGCGCGCCCACTTCGGCGACGAGCTGCTGTACGTGTGGCGCCACTTTCCGCTGGAGCGTGCGCACCCGCGCGCGTTCGACGCCGCGCGGGCCAGTGAAGCGGCCGCGCTGCAGGGCAGGTTCTGGGAGATGGCCCGGGAACTGTTCGCCCATCAGGACGACCTCGAGTGGTCGGACATGTACCGCTACGCGGTGGCGGCAGGCTGCGACATCGAGCAGTTCGACCAGGATGTGCGCGTGCACTCGTCGAAGGTGCTGCACCGGGTGGAGGACGACGCCGAGGACGCCGACGCGATGGACCTCAACGCGACCCCGACGCTGTTCGTCAACGGCAAACGGCACCGGGGGCCGTGGGACGCCGCGAGCCTGATCCGGGCGCTGGAAGCGTCGCGCGCCTAGGGCGTCGGCTCGGAGGTGGGGTCGCCGTTCTTGCTGCGGGACCGCCGGCGCGTCACCTCGAGGACGATCGGGATGACCGACACCACGACGATGATGATGAAGATGATGTCGACGTGTTCGCGGATGAACGAGATCTGGCCGAGCAGGTAGCCCAGCAGGGTCAGCCCCGCGCCCCACACGATGCCGCCGGTGACGTTCCACATCAGGAACGTGCGGTACCGCATGTCCGCGGCGCCGGCCACCAGCGGGGCGTAGGTCCGCACGATCGGTACGAAGCGGGCCAGGAAGATCGTGATCGGTCCGTACTTCTCGAAGAATTCGTGCGCCTCGTCGAGGTAGCGCTGCTTGAACAGCCGCGCGTCCTCTTTGAACAGGCGCGTGCCGCCCTGCTTGCCGATGTTGTAGCCGACCTGGTCACCGAGGATCGCCGCGATCGGGATGGTGAGCATCAGCACCCACAGCGGCGCGAACGGCGGGATCTCCTCGGAGCCGCCCGCGGCCACCAGGCCGGCGGTGAACAGCAGCGAGTCGCCCGGCAACAGCGGGAACAGCAGCCCCGATTCGATGAAGACGACGAGCAACAGCCCCGCGAGCGTCCAGGTTCCGAACGAGTTGAGTAGGTTGACCGGCTCCAGGAAACCTGGCATCAGCGCAAGAGTGTCGACGACCACGGCTCCCTAGGTTACCGGCGTGTGATCGTGCCCCCGAATCGCTGTGATCGGGCCTACTGTCGGTTATGCCCTCTCACAAGGCCGTCCAGGTCGCCGCCGAAAACGAAGCGCTCACCGTCGTCGAGGTCGATACCCAACCTCCGCCCGCGGGTCACGTCCGTATCGCCGTCGCAGCGTGCGGGGTGTGCGGTACCGATCGGGAATTCCGCGCCGGTCACTTTCCCGGTCTGCAGTGGCCGGTCACGCTCGGGCACGAGATCGCGGGAACGGTCGCCGAGGTCGGCGACGGCGTCGAGGACTTCGCCGTCGGTGACCGGGTGGCCGTCGGCTGGTTCGGCGGCAACTGCAACCGTTGCGTGCCGTGCCGCAGGGGGTTCTTCATGCAGTGCGAACGCATGCAGGTACCGAGCTGGCACTACCCGGGCGGATACGCGGAGTCGGTGACGGCCCCGGTGACCGCGCTGGCACGGATCCCGGACGGCTTGTCGTTCGTCGAAGCCGCACCCATGGGGTGCGCGGGCGTGACCACGTTCAACGGACTGCGCCAGACGCGCGCCAAGGCCGGTGACCTGGTCGCGATCCTCGGCGTCGGAGGCCTCGGCCATCTCGGCGTGCAGTGGGCGCGGGCCATGGGTTTCGAGACGGTCGCGATCGCCCGGGGCACCGGCAAGGCCGAGGAGGCCACGCAGCTGGGCGCACACCACTACATCGACTCGACCGCGCAGGACGTCGGCGCGGAACTGACCAAGCTGGGCGGCGCGGCCGTCGTACTGGCCACCGCGAACAACGCGGCCGCGATGGCCGCGGCCGTCGGCGGACTCGGGCCGGCCGGCGAACTCGTCGTCGTCGGGGTCACCGCCGAGAACCTGCCGATCAGCCCGCTCGATCTGATCAACGCCGGACGGTCGGTCACCGGGCACCCGTCGGGCACGGCGCGCGACGTGGAGGAGACGCTGCACTTCGCGCTGCTGTCCGGGGTGCGCGCGATGGTCGAGGAGATGCCGCTGGCGCGGGCCGCGGACGCCTACGAGGCGATGGACTCGGGCCGGGCCCGGTACCGGATGGTTCTCACCGTGTGAGCCCGGCCCGTTCTTGAGATACTGCTGCCACCGGCCGAGAGGATCCGTCATGCCCATAGCCACCCCCGAGGTCTACGCCGAGATGCTGGGCCGCGCCAAGGAACATTCGTTCGCGTTCCCGGCCATTAACTGCGTCGGCTCCGAGAGCGTCAACGCCGCGATCAAGGGTTTCGCCGACGCCGGATCGGACGGCATCATCCAGTTCTCCACCGGCGGTGCGGAATTCGCCTCCGGCCTGGGCGTCAAGGACATGGTCACCGGCGCGGTGGCGCTGGCCGAGTTCGCTCATGTGATCGCCGAGAAGTACCCGATCACCGTCGCGTTGCACACCGACCACTGCCCGAAGGACAAGCTGGACACCTACGTCCGGCCGCTGCTGGCGATCTCGGCCGAACGGGTCGCCGCCGGCGGCAATCCGCTGTTCCAGTCGCACATGTGGGACGGTTCGGCGGTGCCGATCGACGAGAACCTCTCGATCGCGCAGGAACTGCTCAAGCAGGCCGCCGCGGCGAAGATCGTGCTGGAGATCGAGATCGGCGTCGTCGGCGGGGAAGAGGACGGCGTCGAGGCCGAGATCAACGAGAAGCTGTACACCACGGCCGAGGACTTCGAGAAGACCGTCGACGCGCTCGGCGCCGGTGAGCACGGCAAATATCTGCTCGCCGCGACGTTCGGCAACGTGCACGGCGTGTACAAGCCGGGCAATGTCGTGCTCAAACCCGAGGTGCTCGCCCAGGGGCAGCGGGTCGCGTCCGCCAAGCTGGGTCTGCCGGAGGGTTCCAAGCCGTTCGACTTCGTGTTCCACGGCGGCTCGGGCTCGCTGAAATCCGAGATCGAGGACTCTCTGCGCTACGGCGTGGTCAAGATGAACGTCGACACCGACACCCAGTACGCGTTCACCCGTCCGGTCGCGGGCCACATGTTCGCCAACTACGACGGCGTGCTGAAGATCGACGGCGAGGTGGGCAACAAGAAGGTCTACGACCCGCGCAGCTACCTGAAGAAGGCCGAGGCGTCGATGAGCGAGCGCGTGGTGGAGGCGTGCCAGGACCTGCACAGCGCGGGCCGGAGCGTGTCGGCGGGCTGAGTCGCGGGCCCGTCAGCTCGGGGCCTGGCAGATCTTCCACTCGTCGTCGCGGAATTGCAGGTCGAAACTGCGGGTGGAGCGGGTCTGCGGTGCGTAGGCCATGAACGTGGTCACGTTGGCCTCGGCGTGGTCGCCGTTGATGACGATCTGGTCGATGCTGGCGACCACGGGGTAGCGGCCGGCCTCGGCCACGCGCCGGTGCGTCTCGGCCCATCTCTTGTCGTCCAGGTTGTTGTAGGCCTCGGCCGTGGCGCCGCACGTGATGCTGCGCAGCGTCGCCAGGTCGCCCTTCTCGATCGCGGCGTCGTAACTCTGGATCGTGGACCGCACCCTGTCCTCCTGCGAGACCCCGGGCGTGGACCCGCGCGTCAGCAGCACCGTGCCCAGGATCGCGACGGCCGCCAGCGCCGCGATCACCAGCACGATGGCGATCACCCAGCCCCAGCTGCGCTTCTTCCGCGGCGGCTTGGGCGCGTCACCCCGCGGCGGAATCATCTGCGGCGCAGCAGGTTTCTGCGCCGAGAACTGTTCGGTCGCCGGCTCGGACGGTCGGTTGATGATCGTCGTGGAGCCTGCGTCGAAGCCGGACGGCGCGGTGAAACGCCGTTCGCCGGACTGGTTCGGGTCCTCCTCCTGCTGCTCGGCCGGGGCGAACACCTCGGTCGCCGGCTCGTGCTCGGAAACGGCCCCGGGAAGCACCTCGGTCTCGGCGTCGGCCGACGCCGGATCCTGGTCCGAGCCGTCAGGCCCTCCTGCGTTCGACATACCGCGGAGCTTAGCGATCCGCGGTGACGGACGCGCACGCCCGCACGGCAGAATGGGGTCCATGACTCGGATGGGCGATCTCCTCGGACCGGACCCTGTGCTGCTGCCCGGCGACCCCGCCGCGGAAGCCGAACTCGAGGCGGCGGAGAACCCGTCCATCGTCGCCGCGGCGCATCCCGCGGCGTCGATCGCGTGGGCGGTGCTCGCCGAGCAGGCGCTCGAGAGCGATCAGGCCGTCACCGCGTACGCCTACGCGCGCACCGGTTATCACCGCGGCCTCGATGCGCTGCGCCGGAACGGTTGGAAGGGGTTCGGCCCGGTGCCGTTCTCCCACGAGCCCAACCAGGGGTTCCTGCGCTGCGTCGCTGCACTGGCCCGTGCGGCCGAGGCGATCGGGGAACTGCCCGAGTACCAGCGCTGCCTGGATCTGCTCGACGACTGCGATCCGTCGGCGCGCGCCGAACTCGGGCTCAGCTAGGTCCTCTGGCTCTCGCACTCGCAGTCCGCGGCCGTGTCGGGCGGCTCGACCTGCACGGTGGAGTGGTCGAGCCCGCGGGCGGTCAGCACGGCGCGCGCGTCGTCGAGGATCTGTGCGGAGTCCCGGTCGCTGGTCAGATGTGCGGTGACCATGTCCTTACCGGGCACCAGCGTCCACACGTGCAGGTCGTGCACCTCGGTGACGCCGTCCACCGCGCGCAGCGCGGCCCGCAACTCCTCGACGTCGATGTGGCTGGGCGAGGACTCCGACAGGATCCGCAGCGCCGCCCGGGCCAGCGAGATGGCCCGGGGCAGCACCCACAGCGCGACGAGCACCGCGACGACGACGTCGGCGTAGGGCCACCGGGTGGTGACGGTGACGATGCCGGCGATCAGCACCCCGATGCTGCCGACCGTGTCGGCGACGACCTCCATGTAGGCGCCCTTGACCGCCAGGCTCTCGTGGGAGTGTGAGCGCAGCAGCAGCACCACGACGGCGTTGGCCAGCAGCCCGGCCAGCGCGACGACGATCATCGGGACACCCGGGATGTCGGGCGCGTCGCCGAGCCGCTCGAAGGCCTCGTACAGGATGAACCCGGCGACGCCGAGCAGCAGTGCGGCGTTCGCGACGGCGGTGAACACCTCGGCGCGGTGCCAGCCGTAGGTCCGCGACGGTGACGAGCTGCCGTGCTTGGCCAGCAGCACCGCGGTCAGGCCCATGAACATCGCGACCAGGTCGGTGAGCATGTGGCCGGCGTCGGCCAGCAGCGCGATCGAGTTGATGGCCAGCGCGGTGCCCAGTTCGACGACGAAGAACACGGTGAGGATGGCCGCGCCGAGGACCATGCGGGACACCCTGGTGTCACCGCCGTGGCTGTGGTCGTGTCCGGCGCCCATGAGCTGAAATATATGCGTAAAGACGCATATGTGACAAGCGTCAGGTCCAGGCCGACCAGAACCGGGTCAGCTGACCGCCGATGGCCGACAGCGTGGGCGGCACCCCGGACAGGTCGAACAGCCAGTACACCGCGCCGAAGAACCACTGGTTCAGCGGCGGGGCGATCAGCAGGATCAGCAGCAGGAAGAACCCCCACTGCTTGGCCGGCAGCAACGCGCGCTGGGTCTCCGGGCTCAGGTGCGGCTCCAGCGCGCCGTAGCCGTCGAGCCCCGGGATCGGCAGCATGTTCAGCAGCAGCGCGGTGACCTGCAGGAAGCCCAGAAACGCCACCCCGGCCCAGAACACCGAGTGCGCCGTGTCGTACAGCAGCCGGGTCAGGCCGAGCAGCAGCACCGCGAAGACCAGGTTGACGGCCGGCCCGGCGAGGCTGACCTGGGTTCTCTGCCGCCGGGTCAGGTACGCGGTCTGCACGTAGACCGCACCGCCGGGCAGTCCGATGCCGCCCAGCGCGATGAACAGCACCGGCAGGCCGAGCGACAGCAGCGGATGTGAGTACTTCAGCGGGTTGAGCGTCAGGTAGCCCCGTCCCGCGACGTCGCGGTCCCCGAACCGGTGGGCCGAGTAGGCGTGGCCGAACTCGTGCAGGCACAGCGTCACCAGCCAGCCGAAGATCACGAACACGAACACCCCGACGTAGGCCACCGGCCGGATCTGCCCCGCCGAGGTCCAGGCCAGCGCGCCGCCGGCGGCGGTGACCGCCACCAGCGCCAGGAAGATCGGGCTCGGCCTAATCACCGGCCACCCGCAGCCAGCCCTCGGTGTGGCGGTAGAACGTCGAGCGGCGGGCCGGCCGGGGGGGGGGGGCCCCGTCGGGGGGGTCGTGGTCGTGATCTTTGGGTGGCTGGGGACGGTGTGGCTGCACGGGTTCGGCCACGCCCACTAGATCGGGAGAGCACACGGCTGGACTCCCGGCACTGGGAAA
>NZ_LMVQ01000082.1 GCF_001545925.1 Mycobacterium sp. NAZ190054
GCGAGCTGGCGTTGATCCACATCGGTCGCCATGGAGTCGAGTGTTTCTGACATCGTCAGTCCTTCCCGCCAAGCTCACGCCCGGCGTGTCAGACCAAGACCAGATCCACCGTTATTCAGACAGACCCCCGTCGAACTCACGCTCTGTTTGTGAGAGTTGCCGTTCCGACGCGAATTGGCTGAGGGAGTGGTCCGTGGAAGTCCAGTAGGACAGTGTTGATTCGCTACGAGTCAGTCGAAGCCCCTTGTATCTCGGTTATCAAGGATGCGACACGAAGTCGATGGCCTTCTGGATAACGGCGGTCACCGCATCTGGATGGGAGATGAGAGTGAGGTGCGAACCGCCCTCGAAAACGGTGACGTCGGACCCTGCGCGGCTGGCCATGGCGTGTTCCGATGTTGGGGTGATGATCTGGTCACCGCTGCTGATGAAATACCACGAGGGAATGGTCTCCCAGGCCGCGAACTTGGAGGGGGTTTCGAAGGCACTCGTCGACGCCGCCCTCTGCGTCGCCCAGAGCCTGGTCGCTTCCTCGGTTGGCAGGTCGTTGCCGAAGTTGTTCAGGAAGACGTCCTTCTTGAGATACAGATCGACAGCTCCTGGTGGGGCACCCGGATCCGGAACCTTGTCGAACAATTCGCTTTCGGGCTTCTGTTTGAGCACCGAATCTGACCCGCTCAACGAGCCGTTGGTCTCACCGACGGCTGGAGCAGCAGCGTCGACGTAGACCAGCGCCTCGACGTTTGCATTGTCCGCAGCGGCATTGGTTACGACCGAGCCACCGTAGGAATGCCCTACGAGCACGATAGGGCCGGTGATCGTCCTGAGGAAGGCCGTCACGTATTCGGAATCGGTGGTGAGGTTCTCCAGCGGGTTGGCGATAGCCCGCGCGTCGTAGCCCCGTTGCCGCAGTGCAGAAACCACGCCATCCCAGCTGGACGTGTCGGCCCACGCCCCGTGGACCAGGACGACGGTCGGCTGCACACCGCTTAGGGGCGGTGCCGCTGCTGCGTTTGCAGGCCATCCGATCAGAGCCACAACGGCGGCAACCGTGACTCCGGCTAATACTCTGATGTGCGCTAGCAGGTCGATAAACCAAGTCATTGCAGGCGCTTTCAGCGGGTCTCCGTTGCGCGAACGGTCACGCATTGACGGCGATCTTGAAGATCAGACTGGCCAGTGCACCGAAGGCGCCGTGTGCGCTGATGTAGAGCCGTTTGGTGTCGTATCCGGCGACGTCCTTCATGGTCTCGGCGCCAAAACGGGCAGGCCGCTGTCCGTCGATGACGGCGACATCGGCCCCGAGCAGGGCGTGCCTGATGCGGTCCCGTTCGGAGCCCGTCGCGGTGGCCACAAGTTCGCCGACGGTGCGGTCCGTACCCGCGGCGGGAATCGCGCCGCAAACAACCCCCTGGTCGTCGAGGTAGCGTCTGATCGACTCGATGGTGGCGTCAGCTCCGACGACCAGGCTGAGGTTACCCAGGTTGACCGTGATGTCCGTGTTGTGACCGGCGGTCAGCGGCGCACCAAGATCGGGGGTAAGAGTGCCTGCGAGGGCGTCACGGACTGCGGCACCGAACGCGCTGGTGTCGGGTTCCTCATTGGATCGCTCGGGCAACATGATGCCGGGGTTGAGCAGGCCGGCGGGATCGAAGGCCTTTTTGATCGAGCGCTGGGCGGCGATCTCCACCGGGGTGAAGCGCTTAGTCATGAACGGGATTTTTTCAGTGCCTACACCATGCTCACCGGTGATGGTCCCGCCCAATTCCAACGCAGCTTCGATGATCTCGTTGTTCGCCGCCTCCAAAGCGGACGCCGCCAATGGATTGTCCTTATCGTAGAACGTCGTGGGGTGCAGGTCGCCGTCGCCGGCGTGACCGCACACGGCGATGAACAGGAGCCCGTCGGAATGGCGTTCGGCGATCGATTGAATGGCTTCTTGCATCTCGGGTATCCGGTCGCGGGGCACGGTGACATCACCGATGAAGAAGCCTTTGCCGCTCTGCACCACTGAGTTGGCGGCGTTGAGTCGGCCATACCAGAGGGCGTCGCGGTCCTTCGCGTCCTCGGCAACTCGGACCTCGGTCGCTCGCTCACCCAGCACCCGTTCCACGATGGCCTGATCTCGCGCCACCTCCGCTGCGGTGCCGTCGACGTCGATGAGCACGATCGAATCGGCGTCCAGCGGGTAACCGGTGTCATAGAACTGTTGTAACCCGGCAATACCTGCCCGATCGAGCCACTCCACGGCAGCCGGCACCACGCCGGTGGCGATGATCGCGGCGATGGTATCGGCAGCCTCTCGCGCCGAGGCGAACGCACCCATGAGGCTGTGCGTGACATCGGCGATCGGGCGCAGGGCAACGGTTGCCTCGGTGATGATTCCGAGCGTCCCTTCTGATCCGATGAGGACACCCAGTAGGTCCGGACCTTCGTCATCGGCACTGAAGGTGACTGTCGATCCGTCGGGCAGGACGACGTTGACGCTCCGGACGTGGTTGTAGGTGACGCCATACTTCAGCGCGTGTGGCCCACCGGCATTCTCGATGATGTTCCCGCCGACGGTGGCCAGGTGCGCCGAGACAGGATCGGGTGAGAAACACAACCCGTGCGGAGCCAGTGCAGTCTGCAAGTCGGAGTTCACGACTCCGGCTTCGACTCGCGCGCGGCGATTCACGACGTCGATATCGAGAATCCGATTCAGACCGGTCAGATCCAGGAGGACGCGGCCTGCGGCCGGCATCATCCCGCCTGAGCAGTTCGACGCACCGCCGCGTGGCACTAGCGCGACGCCGTGCTCGGAGGCCAGGCGCAGGATTGCGGCGATGTCGTCGCGACCGTGGGGGCGTAACAACAGACCCGCTACTCCTCCGACACCCCAATAGTCGCGGCCACGTTCGGTAAGTACGCGCTCGTCGGTCGTGATGTCGCCGTGGGCAGCCGCCGCTGCGGCGAATCGTCCGATAGCAGCAGCACTGTCCGGAGTCAGAAGGTGCTCAGTGTCAGTGGACATTTCAATCCGCTTCCTGTCCCTGCACCGCGGTCTCTCGCAACCACGCTTCTTCTTCGCCTGGCGCCGGCAGCACCCGTCCACCTTCGATGGCCAGATGTGCCGGGCTGTTCTGAATGACGACGAGGATCCGCTTGGCGGGGATGCCTGTGACGCGGGATGCGGCTGCGGCGACTTCGGCGACCAGTTGGCTACTTTGGGCCTCCGGATGTCCAGTGCGAACCCAACCGTTGATCAGCAGCGGTTGTGCGGGTTGCCCGTCAGTGTAAACGGCGTCGGCGGGCAGTTCGTGGAACACGACGTTCACGTATGCGCCGGGTACGTGATTGATCATCGAATGGATCCTGGTCACTTCCGCGGCCAGATCGGCTTTGGTGTCGGCGCTCAGCATTGACTGCACCGTGGTGCACGTGTAGACCGGCATCGCTTAGCCCAGAGCCGGCAGGTGTGACTGGGTGGGCACGACGAGTACGGTGGGCCCGTCGGCCTCCAGGGCAGCCTTGAACTCCTGGGCGAGTTCTTCCGTACTTCCCACATTGGCCGTCCGGCAGCCGAAACCGGTTGCCAGTGCGGCAATGTCAAGGCCCGGCAAATCGAGGCCCGGGACATTAGGGGTCTCCTCGAGAAGCGCGAAGGACTTCAACACGCAGTACTCGCCGTTGCGCTGGACCACGAACACGATCGGAAGTTTGTGCTGCGCCGCGGTCCAGATTGCCTGGATGGAGTACTGGAACGAACCGTCGCCTATCGAAGCGACAATGGTCCGCTTCACGCCGCGGGCGCGGTCACCGAGCGCAATACCCACCGCCGCCGGGACACCCCAGCCGATACCTCCGCTTCCGGTGGCGAAGAAGCTGCCCGGGCGCCGGGTGGGCCACCACTGGATGAGATCCGCCAAGGTGGAGGTGGACTCCATGACGACCGCTGCGTCATCCGGTTTGACCGAGCTCAGCACCGCATAGACATCGTTGGGCAGCAGCGGCGCGGATGCCACGGGCAACTCTCCGCTGAAATCCCGGCTTAATCCCGGCGGGGCGTGCCGGTCGGCCGGCACCTCCACCAACTCCAGGAGCTGCTCCAGGACAGCGTTCATGTCGCCGACCAGGCTCTCGCCCACCGGCGCGACAGCGGCGAGGTGGGGATCGACGGTGATCTGCAGCAGTCCGGTTCCTTCGGGCAGATAGTCGCCCGCAACGTACGGGTAATAACTGAATACCTGCGCCCCGATCACGATGACCAGGTCGAAACCCTTTACGGCCTGACTGATACCGGCGATCGTCAGGGGCAGTGGGCCCGCGTAGAGGGGGTGATCCTCCGGAAACGAGCACCTTGGTGCCAATGGGCCGCCGCGCACCGGCGCGCGCAGCTTTTCCGCGAAAGCGACACCGGCGTCCCAGGCGCCGGCGCGATCAACCTCGGGCCCGAGCACCAGGAGTGGTCGCTCCGCCCGGCTGATCCGTGCGGCGAACTCACGCAAACGCTGGGCATCCGGTTGCACACGGTGGCTGACCGTCCGTACCACGGCCGGCCCCAGCGCCGGCTTGTTCCAGTCGTCTAACGGGATGGACAGGAACACGGGACCGGCCGGCGGTTGCATCGCCACCGCGTAAGCCCGCATGAACGCCGCAGGCACATCCTCGGCGCGCGCGGGTTCATAGGCCCACTTGACCCACGGCTGCGGCATGACCGTCGCCTCGGGGTTGTTCAAGTACGGGTCACACAGAGACATCTCGCGGGTCTGCTGGCCAGCGGTGACGATCAACGGCGTGTTCGCGCGGTAGGCGGCCACCAGGCTGCCCATCGCATTGCCGGTACCGGCTGCAGTATGAAGATTGACCAAAGCGGGCGTGCCAGTGGACTGTGCGAAGCCGTCGGCCATCGCCAGTACCGAGGCTTCCTGCAACCCCAGGATGTAGGTGAAGTCGTCCGGGAAATTCTGCAGGAACGTCTGCTCGGTGGAGCCCGGATTGCCGAACACCGTGGTCAACCCCAATGTGCGGAGCAGGTCATAGGTGACCTCGTGGACAGACTTCATTTCGGCCATCTTTCGCACCCTTCGGCATGTCTGCGGACTCGCTGCGCAAATCACACCTCACTGCGAGTGATGCTCACCCCGTATAAACCACGGGTCGATGAACACCCGGGACTATGCGGACGGTGCGGCGCTACGGGCACTTCGAATGACGTGGGCGGGATGCCGTGTCAAGATCACCGCATGATCGGCGGCATGGGACGCGACACGCTGGTGGGGCGGCGCGTTGAGCAACTCAAGCTGACCGAATTGGTTGACCGAGTCCGCGGCGGCGGCAGTGCCGTGCTGGTCCTTCGGGGTGAGGCGGGGATCGGCAAGACCGCGTTACTGCTGGACGTCCGTGATCAAGCCGCAGACGTGCGCGTCATAACCCTCAGCGGTGCCGAATCAGAACTGGAGCTCACCTACGCCGGTATTCAGCAGCTCTGTGCCCCATTGCTGGGTCATATCGACCGATTGCCCGAACCTCAGAAGAACGCGCTGCGGGTGGCACTCGGACTCCGTGACGGTGCGGCACCGGACCGCCTGCTGGTGGGTTTGGCGGTGCTATCGCTGCTCTCCGATGCCGCGGCCGAGCGGCCCACAATCTGCATCATCGACGACGCCCAGTGGGTTGATCACGCCTCACTGCAAGCGCTGGTGTTCGCCGCGCGACGCGTGTCGGCTGAGCCGGTGATGATGATCTTCGCGGCCCGCAGCGTCCACGGCCAGCCAGAGCTCTCTGCCTTGCCCGAACTGCACCTTGCCGGCCTCTGCGATACCGACGCCCGCGCCTTGCTCTCCACGATTCTGCCGACTCGACTCGACGATTCCGTCCGCGAGAACATTCTCGCCGAGGCGGACGGGAATCCGCTGGCGTTGCTCGAACTGAGTCGTGCGCTGCCCCCGGCCCGGCTTGCCGGTGGGTACGGACTGGCATCCGCTAAACCGCTGGAGACACGAATCGAACAGACCTACGGTCGGCGGCTGGCCGAACTCCCGTTACAAACCCGCACGCTGCTGCTGATCGCGGCTGCAGAACCGACCGGCGAACCCACGTGGTTGTGGGCGGCCGCAGGGCGGCTCGGGATCGGCGCGGACGCCGGTATACCGGCGGAGCAGAGCGGCTTGGTGACCGTGGATACGCGAGTGCGATTCAGACACCCTTTGGTCCGATCAGCGGTCTACGGCGGCGCTGACTCGTCGGAGCGCCGACAAGTCCACGCTGCTCTGGCTGAAGTGATCCCCGGGGCTGTAGCGCAGGAGCACCGCGTCTGGCACCGTGCCCACGCCGCGGACGGACCCGACGAGGCGGTCGCCAGGGACCTCGCACGGTCGGCCGAGCAGGCCAGCCGCCGTGGGGGAACGGCCGCGGCCGCTGCCTTCTTGGCGCATGCCGCCGAGCTCACACCCGATCCTGTCCGGCGAGCTGAGCGCGCACTCGCCGCCGCACTATCCAAAGTGGACGCGGGCGATCCCGCCGCCGCGGCGCGGATACTAGCGGCCGTACCCGGCACTGAGAGCGAACTATTCAGTGCACGAGTAGATCTGGTGCGGGCCAAGATCGCTTTCGCTGCGCGGCGAGGCCGAGACGCACCTCCACTTCTGCTGACTGCAGCTGAGAAACTGCGCCCGATCGACGCGGCACTCGCACGTGATGCCTATCTCGAGGCTCTGGTAGCCGCGATGATCGTTGGCCGACTTCACGCGGATCCTGCAGGGTCTGCGGCCGCCATTGCTGCCGCAGCGCGACAGCTTCCACCTCCGACCGAGCCGGCTAGCGCTGACCTTCTTCTCGACGGACTTGTCGTCCGGCTCACCAAGGGTCACGCCGCCGCCGCACCACTGTTGGGGGGCGCCATAAGTAAGTACCTGGCGGAAGACGCAGCCGGATCCGCGGATCCTCGGTCGCACGACATCACGCTACGCGTCCTTCTCGACCTGTTCGATCAAGACACCTACAACTACCTCAACGCTCGCCAGCTTGAATTACTTCGTAACGCAGGTGAATTGACCGTCCTACCCGCCGCTCTCACAACCTATGCCGGGTCTTGCGTCACCGCTGGCGACTTCGCGCAGGCCCAGGATCTGCTCGAACAGTCCGACGCGATCTCCGCCGCTACAGGAGCGCCTCCCCATAACTCCATCAAAACCTACCTCGCCGCATGTCGCGGACAAGAGCAACTTGCCAGGCAACTCTCTCAGACAACGATCTCGGAGGCGAGCGAACGCGGCGAAGGCAGCGAAATCACCGTCGTTCTGTTCGCTTTGGCCGTACTGCACAACGGACTTGCACAGTACGACGAGGCCTTTACCGCGTGCGCAACGGCCTTGGAATACGACGACGTCGGAATGTACGGCCATCTGCTCAACGAGATGGTCGAGGCTGCAGCCAGGTCAGGCGAGGCGCACGCCGCTGCAGCGGCAGCTGCACAGTTGATGGATCGAGCCGAAGCAACCGATACCGCAACGGCGCGGGGTTATGCAGCACGCGCAAAGGCGTTGACGAGCGTGGGCACCGCAGCGGAGCAGCAATATCGCTTAGCCATAAGCGAACTGGATGGTTCGCCTCTTAAGGTGCTGACCGCGCGCACCCATCTGCTTTTCGGCGAATGGCTACGACGCGAGAACCGTCGCGCCGAAGCACGCACTGAACTACGCACCGCTCTTGAGATGTTTTTGCAGATGGGTGCCGACGGCTTCACCGAACGCAACCGCCGCGAACTCGCGGCCGCAGGCGAGCCCCTCGAACAACATCGGCCTGACACGTCGACCGCAACACTGACGACTCAAGAAAGCTACATTGCTCGGCTAGCCGGCGACGGCTACACCAACGCCGAGATTGCCAGCCACCTGTTCATCAGTCCGCGCACAGTGGAATGGCATATGAGCAAGATCTTCGCCAAACTCGGAGTGTCCTCTCGGCGCGAGCTGAGACAGCATCGGAGGTGACGAACCGGCGTAGAAGACGGTCTGCCTGGACGCCATAGGAGAGGGCCGACGGGGCAGGGCCGTTCACGTCGGAGGGATCCGATCGGTCCTGTTTGCAGTTCGAGCACTGAGGTAGTGGCTCCAGTCGCGTTGCGCAATCCGGCACCAGCGACTCGCGGTATTGATGTGGAGCCCAAGCAGTTCAGCAAGTACCGGAGCCGGCAGATCCTGCGCCAAGGTCAACAAGGCCCCATTGCGGTTGACCCTGACATGCACTCCGGCGTCGTTGATCCTCTTTGTCAGCCGCTTTGCTGAAATGTGCGAGCCGATACGCTTACTACTCGGGAACAGGTATCGGGGTGTGGCGGATTTAGATGCGCGTGAATTGGCCGCCAGTTCGTTCAGGAGGCTAGCCAGTGCTGGCGGCACTAGGACTGGGTTCGATGAAAGCACAAGGAAGGTCTTCTCTTTCACTGCAGCGAGATCAGCAACCGTAAGATTGCAAATGCTGCTGATCGTGACGCCGTACAGGAGCACCAGCAGGCTGGCGACCCTAATGTCCGTGGGCAAGGCACACGACTTGCTGAGCAGAGTTCGTATGGTGTCGGTCTGTTGTTGTGGGTCCGGAAACTCAGTCGGTTCGGACCTGCGACGGTATCGAATCTCGAGTTTGTCGACGCCGTGTTGAGTGTTGAACCATGCGACGAACCCGACCAATGCAGCGGCTTTTCCGTTGTTGGCGTTCACGAGCCAGGTTTCCAGAAGCGGCTGCGAGAGATCTTGAAGCGATACTTGTTGCGAATCAAGCCATTCCAGAAACCCAGCTGCGGTGACGATCTTTAACTTGTCGAGGTCGGCGCTGGCGAAGGTGTATGTACGACGGACCGCCCGTCTGCGCGCCTTACGCAGCACGCTCCACTGCGCGTACGGTCCAATGACGGTGGCATGGTGTATCGGCAAGGATGCGAGCAACGTATCAAGCCAGGGCTCAATGCGTTCGAGCGGTTCAAGCCGATCGGGCAGCACACCCGAGTAGACCAACAGGTGTCGCAAGTGATGCAGTGAGACAGACGGTGGCAGTTGGTCAAGATCGGCGTGAGTCGGCAGCCGACCGAGTGAGGCGAGGTGACGAAGCTGGGCTGCGGTGCCAGGCCGCGACATCCAACGGATGGATGATCGAGCGCGCTTTTCAACAGAGATCGTGTCCACGAACGCCGCCAACTCTGGAGAAACACCTTCCGGCCCGGAAAGCAGTTCGCGGGCTTGTCTCCGCGCCGAACATCGAACACAAGTCCCGCTGTAATATTGCAGGCCAGCTTCACCGCAATCGGCACATACGTAGTCCACTCGCACACCAGCGCAGGGCCCGCAGATTCGGGTACCCGCGGGGGTTTGGCCGATTAACACCTTATCGACACCGCACTGTGCGCACGGTGCCGGATTGGCCATGACTCGTAGGTGGCATCGCCGGCACACTGGCCCCACGGGCCAAATTGCTTTTGCGGGGCGAAGCTGAGTGCAGTGCCAGCACGGGTGCTTGGGCTCGACGCGGCAGCGACGGCAGCGATCCTCGCCTTCTCCTCGACCTCTGATCACGATGATCGATTCGACACCGCAGATGCCGCACGACCTCTTCGGATGCTGGTGGCGCTGATAGCAACGCTGACAGAGGTATTCGCCGCGCTTGCCAACCTTCGCCTGCGCCATCTGTCCACAACCGCTGCAGACTCGTTCGGGTCGAGGATTGCAGGACCAGCAGAGTGCGCGGCCATGAGCGTCGCGGGTGCTCGGCGGCCGTTGCTTGCCGCACCCAGCGCAGTCCTCTTCCTTTTCCTTGTTGTAACAGCGGCGGCAGATGCTGCCCTCCGCGCGTCTAGCGGTTGGAAAGCCTGGCATGCTGCACCGCGCACACACCGTCAAACGTTCTCGGGTTAAGCACCATTCGCAGCACCGCCCTTCGTCGGCGATCCGAGGCAGCTCAAGCCCGGATTCGCCACACCTCGCGCATTTCGGCCGTACAACCTGATAGCCAGCGGCGTGCAACGTCGCAGCGAGCCGTACCAGAACGCGTGGACAGTGCGTATCCGGGGCATTGAAGGCGTTCGGATGTGTCTTGAGGTGTTCGTCGAGCACTCGGGCACCTTGCGGACTCCATGCGTTTGAACCCTTCAGCAGTTCGGTGAGGTGTTCGTCTGTCGCCGCACCGATGTGTCCGCGAAGGTGATCGAACAGACGCTCCTTGACGTCTACCATCGTGTCGGGATACTCACGGCGCACTCGCGGTCGATTTGCAGTCACAGTGACTCCGGTCGGCGAATGCTTGTGCGCCTCACTGTAGGTTTGCCTGATTTCTCCCCGGCAGCTTTGCGTTCCTGACGGTTGACAACCTTCGGTTCAATCAAGTCGTTCGGCGTGCAGTCAAGGATGTCGCACAGTGCTACCAGAACATCCATACTCATCCGCTGTGGAGCATGAGTGGCCATCCGGTAGACCTGTTCGCGAGACAATACGACACCACGCTCGGCCAACAGCGGAACCAGGTCGGAAGTATGAAATAGGTTGCTTTCCGCCATTTTTCGACGCAGATGCCACCTGTAGCTCATCTTCTTGTTCACTGCCCACTCCAGTCCTTGCCCAGCCGGTCGCTCAGGGAGCGCATGAGTAGTTGGTTGCGGTAGTCGTTGGACACGCCGGTATAGATCGCAGTCGTCGAAGCGTAACTGTGGCCAACTTGTTCTTGGACAAATCGCTCCGGGTAATCAAACTCGATCAGATGCGTGACGTAGGAGTGCCGCAAGCAGTGCAGATCGAGTGATTTGTCCAGACCCGCTCGGTCCCGAGCCATGACGAAAGCTCCGTTCACTGCCCTCGGGGAGAGCCGACTGACCCGCTCTGTCACCCAGAGCGCTGGAAATACCTTCGGCACCAGCATCGGCCGCACCTCGGTCACATAGTGATCCAGAACCTCGACTATCCAATCCATTTCAGGCACGGTCAGGACCGTCCGGCGCTTGGGCGGACTGCCTTTCGTGGGCTTGCCCCATCGAACGGCCAGCATGCCGAAACTGCCATACGAGGCCGCTTTCGCATTGCTGCGGAGATCCACTAGATCGACCCCAGACACCTCGCTTCGTCGGAGACCGTAGGCGTAGCAGAACTTGAGCATCGCTGAGTCGCGAAGTGCCGAGGTCGCCCCCTTGCGGCCGCGGGTGCGTTTCTCATCCACGCGTGCGTCGGCCGCGTCGAAGAGCGACTGGACCTCGTCATAGCTCAGAGGACGGCGCCTCGGATCACCCTCGTACTCAAGGACGTGCGGAGAGGTGTTGTGCTCGTGGAAAACAACTTCGGGCTGTTGTCCGAAGCGTTCGGCGCAGACTTGCCCCCAACCGTAGCGGCGGTCGACGAGGTACTCGCAGAACAGTCGCACTTCGGTCGCGTAGTTGCGAGCCGTCGAGATGCTCACCGTCTCCGGACCCGACCGGAGGTCACTGATCCAAGCCTCGGCCTCTGCTGCAGTCCATTGCCACGGATACAACCCGGTAAACGCCGCGAACCGCTTGACCAGTCTGACACGCGGGGCAATCGTCCCCTTCTCGCTGAAGAATCTGCTTCGTTGCTGCCGGGCCCACCCTTCCAGCATCGCTCGGAACACAGCCGCCGCCTCATCGAGGGGTACTACATTCGCCGCCAACACCACGCGTGCTGAACCGGGTAGGTCGCTTGTCACTCGTTTGTTGTACCAGATGCATCATTGATGCGTTAGATTTCACGGCGTGTAGCCGACCTGCGCATTTCGGTAAACCTCATGCGGGCTCTCGATCACCCGCACCAGGGCTTAACGCGTCCTGTCGTTCTGCACTATGTTGCATCTACTCCAATAATTCCCATTTGACCTCGTCGGGGGTCTTGTCGGTACGCAGCCCGCGCCAGCTCGCCTGCCGGAGCCGGTTGTCGGAGGTGCGTTCCCTGTAGCGCACCTCGCCGACCAGTTCGGGCCGCACGAACGTCACCCCCTTGGCGTCCTGGGTGGGAAGCCTTGTGGCGAAGGGTGATTCGTCGGTGTGCAGCGGCGCCAGCGTCTTCTTCAACGATGCCATTTCCTTCTCGGTGAACCCCGTGCCGACGCGGCCGACGAAGTGCAGGCCCTCGTCGTCGGGGATGCCGAGCACCAGCGCCCCGATGCCGCTGGTGCGTCCCCCGGCCCCTTCGCGCCAGCCGCCGATCACCACTTCCTGGGTGTTCCACAGCTTGTCCTTGATCCACGCCGACGACCGTCGGCCGGGTTGGTAGGTGGAGTCCCGTTTCTTCGCGATGACGCCTTCCCACCGCTTCTTGCGGGCCGTCTCGAGCGCCTCGGGGCCGTCACCGTCGAGTGGGTCGGGCACGATCAGCCCGCCGCCCTCGGCCAGCGCCTCCAGCAGCCGTCGGCGATCGGAGTACTTGGCCCTCAGCAGTGACCGGCCGTCGAGGTACAGGATGTCGAACGCCCAGAACTCGACCCGCGTCGAACGAGCCCGGTTCTGCATCTCGCCGAAGCTGGGCACGCCCGACTCGTCCAGTGCCACGGCCTCGCCGTCGAGGACCACGTGGTGGTCGGCGAGGTCGGCGGCCAGCGCCTTCAGTTGCGGGTACTCGCCGGTGACGTCGCGGCCCCGCCGGGAACGCAGTGTCAGGGTGCCGCGGTTCGCGTCGACCAGCAGCCGGTAGCCGTCCCATTTCCCTTCGAAGGCCCACTGCGCCTTGGTGAGTCGCTGCACCGAGCCTTCGGTGGCCAGCATCGGGGCGAGATCCGCCGCGGTGGGCTTGTCCTGGTCCTTCATCCGGTGCGCGAGCCAGTTCTTGCCGTCGGTCTGGATCAGCGCGTACCGGCCTTCGACTTTCTCGCCGTGCAGGGTGACGATCACCTCGCCGCC
>NZ_LMVQ01000083.1 GCF_001545925.1 Mycobacterium sp. NAZ190054
ACAAGTGGTTGTTCGGCGTCGGGGCGGTCACCGCCAGCGCCCTGTGGTTCACCGGCCTGGGTGGCGGCGGCCAGGGCCGCGCCGCCGAGCAGCGCGCTCAGCGCCACGGTCTTCACAACTCGCACGACAGTCACATCGTCGAGGCTAACGCCTCGCGTTACACGGCGATACTTTTCGGCCGTCGCTCAGGTCACGACCAGCGAGACGGCCAGCGCGAACATCGTCGCCGCGATCGCGCCGTCGAGCAGGCGCCAGGTCTTCGGCGACGCGAACAGGTGGCGCAGCCGGGTGGCGCCGAACCCGAGACCGGTGAACCACAGGGCGCTGGCGGTGACCGCCCCGACGCCGAACAACCACTTGTTGTCCTGGTGTTCGTTGGCCAGCGCGCCGAGCAGGATCACGGTGTCGAGGTAGACGTGCGGGTTCAGGAAGGTCATCGCCAGACAGGTGGCCAACACGGCGGTCAGCCGGGCCGGTGCCGCGTCGGCAGGGGTGAGCGCCCCCGGCGTGAACGCGCGGCGCGCGGCGAGCAGCCCGTACCCGATCAGGAACGCGGCCCCGGCGAATTTCGTGACGGTGACGATGTCGGGGTGGGCGGCGATCAGCGCGCCGAAGCCGGCGATGCCGGCGCAGATCAGCAGCAGATCCGACAGTGTGCACACCGCGACGACGGGCAGCACGTGCTCGCCGCGGATCCCCTGGCGCAGCACGAACGCATTCTGCGCGCCGATCGCGGCGATCAGGGCGAAGGCGGTGGCGAAGCCGCTGAGCACGACAAGGTAGGCGGGATGCACGAGGCTCAGGTTAAGGAGTCCACACGATGCAGTACAGCTAAAGATTCTTCACATGCATTAGTGACGCTAATCGACGCCGACATCGGGTCGACGGAAACGACAACTCGGCACGAATGGCGACCGCACCGGAAGCGGCTGCGACCAGTGAGCCGCATTCGGCTCAGCCCCAACCTGAGGTGACCGCGAGCGCAACGACGCACAGCAGTACGACCGCCGCCGTCACCCCGTAGGTTGCCGTACCTGTTGTGCTCAACCGATATCGGCCCATCATCTCGGCGTCGCGTGCGATTCCGATGATCACGCCCAGCAGAGGGAGTAGCAGGACGGCGTTGAGGACTTGGGTGGCGACGAGGATCGTCACCAGCGGGGCGCCGGGAATCATGACGATGAGCGCACCGAGCACAGTGACGGCGCCAAAGGTGAGGTAGAACGTTTTCGCCGCTCGGAACGGGTCATTGAGGGCGGATTCGACCCCGGCGTACTCGCATACTGAGTAGGCGGTCGACAACGGCAAGATGGCTGCTGCCAGCACGGCCGCGCCGACCAGTCCGATCCCGAACAGTGTCGATGCGAGGTCACGATCGCGACCGCCTCGCGGTCGATGGGCATTGTCGGGATCAGCAACCCGTGGGCGGCCGCACCCCAATCTGGGTCGGCCAGGATGCCCGACGCGATGTAGGCCAGAAACACCGTCGACAACATCAGCAAGAAGCGTTCGACGCGTTGGAAGCTGCCTCGCAGCACGAGTGCTGAGACGAGCAGTGCCGCGGCTGGGACGCTGACGTAGCGGCTGGTGCCGAAGAGCTCGAAACCTGCTGCTATACCGGCAAACTCGGCACACGTTGTCGCGATGTTGGCGATGACGAGCGCGGTGAGGACCGCGCCGCCGACACGTACCCCGTACCGCTGGCGCACCAGGCCGATCAATCCCTGGCCGCTGACCACTCCCATGCGAGCCGCCAGGGTATGGAACATCACGAGGGCGATCGTCGAGAGCAGTAACACCCAGAGCAGCTGGTAACCGTGGTCGGCGCCGAGCACCGAATACGTGGTGATACCAGCGGGATCGTCGTTCGAGAGCCCGGCGAGCAGTCCGGGGCCCACGACCGCGACCAGGGCGCCGATCGCCAACCGCCGGTGCTTCGTGACCGCCACGCTCACTGCATCCCCTGCCGGCGGCGGGGCCAGACTCCCGAGCGAAGGAAATGCCTCTGCCGCCGCGGGGTTGTGCTGGAGAGTCGGTCTCTCCAGTGACTGGCATGGTCGGCCGGCATTGCGCCTACCACGTCGGCGGTCTTGCTCGCCGGTAATGCACGCAGCACCCGTATCGCATCGTCGGGGTGGCTGGCTCGAATGACGTCGACGACCAGTGTGGCGTCCTTGGCAGAGAGGACGTCGGCGCCCCCGTCCAGCCGAATGTGGTGATGGTGAACCAGATTGACGGCCTTGCCCGGTACCAGCACCGGCGCCTTGCGTCCTCGGGACAGCACCACGTAGTCGACCACGGGTAAGCCTGGGTCGCCGTTCGTGCGCGCCACCACATCGGCGATGCGGCCGACCACGCATCCGTCTGCGCCGACGACCTTTCGGCGGACAAGTGCGCTGAGCAGGAGCACGTCAGCGGCGCATCGTGAGCGTCGTCAAAGACCGCGCCGTTACCCCGCGGCCCAGGTCTTGGCTTGCTCCAGTTCGTCGAGGCTGAACAGCGCCATCTCGCCGGGGACCATCCATGCCAGCGCCTGCAGTGTGTGGATCGCCCATTCCTTGTCGGTGACCACGGCGATGCGTTTGAACGCTGAATGGTGACGTATCAACGCCCCGAGACCCAATTTCAGGTCCTCGGCCAGGCCACCGGGACCGAAGCCCTCATAGGTGGGTGCGATGACCTCGACGATCCGAACCTCGCCGCCCTGCAGCATCTTCGCCATGGTCGGCTTGAAGTTGCGTAAGTCCTCACCGCTGGCACGGCCGGAGACCCTGAATCCCGACACGCCCTCGGGCATGTCCGACAACACCTCGATCATCGAACAGTCTCCTTCCCGCCGACTTGAGGGTGCTCTGCCCTCCGCGACACAACGCTACGACGCACTGGTGATCATTGTCGGGAGTCCGACCAACCGTGCACGAGGGTCGTTGGTCCTCTGACTGGCGGCCGTCCTCCCAAGTGCGTCCTCGAGGACGCCACGGGTGTCGGCCGCCGACATCGGGGTGGGCAGGAACTTGCGGGCCGAGCGCCGGGACCGGATGACGTCCGTGAAGGGCGGCGCCGCGTCAACCATGGGGAAATCCTTCGACATTCGGTGAAATTGCTAGAGGCTCAGGGCCGTGGCGAGTGCCCGCAACGTCGGCCGCGGGTCGGAACTGGGCCCGTCGCCGATGACCTGCACCACGACGTGGTCTGCGCCGGCATCGAGGTGGGCGGTCAGCGAGGCGGCCGCTTCGTCGGCCGACCCCATGCCCACCAGCGCGCGGGCCAGTCGGTCGGACCCGCCGATCACCAGGTCTGACTGGTCGAATCCTTGCCGCAGCCAGGAGTTCTGGTAGTTCTTCAGCCGGGAATAGAGATCCAGGTGCTGGTGTGCCCGCCGGAGTTGATCTTCAGCGTCCCCGCCGATCGCCACGGCCTGTTCGGGAACCAGCCACGCATCGGGACCGAGGATCTCACGGGCGGTCTTCGTCTGTTCGGGCGTGACGAGGTAGGGGTGTGCACCGTCGGCGAGCTCGCCGGAGAGCTGAATCATCTTGGGGCCGAGGGCAGCGAGCAGACGGGTGGCCCGAGCGCCCGACTCGACCTCCTCGGGCACTGAGTTCATCCGCTCGAGGTACGTCCGCATCGTCGTCAGCGGCTTGCTGTACGCACCTTCGAGCACCTGCTCCACGTGGGGGCGTGGCTCACGCCCAAGCCGAGAACGAACCGACCCAGATACAGTGCCGCGAGCGTGCGAGCTCCGGTCTCCGCAGGCAACGGGATCCGGAAGTGGATATTGGCGATGCCGGTACCGACCACCAGTCGATCCGTGGCCGCGAGAAAGGCCGCCGACTCGATCAACGCGTCCTTGCCACCGCCTTCGGGCATGAACAGCGACCCGAAGCCCATCGCCTCGATGTCCTTGGCGATCGCCTGCGCCTCACGTATCGGCCAGGGTTCGCTGTTCCACCACACGCCCACCTTGGCCGGGAACCGGAGACCGGTAGATGTTTTCGCCATTGATGTACCTCATTTCACATCAGAAGTTGTGACCGGCGGGTCAGGACCCGCAGCGCCGGTGATCGCGAGGCCACGTCGAACTGTGCCTTGCGTTGTGGTCATTCAGTCGACCGCTGGGCGTGCGAGCCCTTCCAGTGTTTGCCGGAGTTCGTCGATGTCGTCGTATGTGAGCTGACACGCCGATCTGATCTGCTCGGTGACGCCGCGGATGTCGGGCCCGAGCGCCCTGCCCTCGGCGGTCATGTCCACCAACACTCGACGTTCGTCGGAGCGGTCTCGTACGCGGGTAACCATCCCCGCCGCTTCGAGTCGCTTCACCAACGGTGTGATGGTGCCCGTGTCCATCTCCAGGCGGGCGCCCAATGCGCCGACCGTTTGCGGCGCGCCATCCAGCAGCGCCAGGATGACCAGGTACTGGGGAAATGTCAGGCCCAGTGGCTCCAGAAAAGGCTTGTGCTGCCGGATCATTCGGTTCGCAGCACCGTATAGGGCAAAGGACAGCTGCCGACCCAACTTGTGCCGGGGGTCGTCCTGCGTCTCCACCGACGAATCTCCAGAGCGCAATTCCATAGTGCACTAGAGGCTAGCACGCTAGCGGCGATCATCTAGCCAGCCGACGGGGGCCGGCCCCTGCCCCGGCTCAGTTGATGGTCAGGCCGCCGTCGACGGTGATGGTCTGGCCGGTGACGTAGCCACCCGCGGGGGAGGCCAGCCAGACCGCGGTGGCGGCGAGCTCGGCAGGGTCGCCGGTGCGGCCGAGGACCACCCGGGGCATCTGGGAATCCAGGTATCCCGGCTTGTACTCGTCGGTCATCTCCGATTTGAAGAAGCCGGGCGCCAGGGCGTTGACGCGGATGCCCTTGCGCGAGCCCCACTGCTGCGCCAGATCTCGGGTCAGGCCGATGACGGCGGCCTTCGAGGAGGCGTAGGCGGCCTGCGGCAACCCGGCCGTGGTGATGCCCAGGATGCTGGCGATGTTGATGATGGAGCTGCCGGGCTGCATCACCCGGCCGCACGCCTGCGCCATCCAGTACGAGCCGTGCAGGTTGATGTCGACGACCCGGCGGAACTCGTCGGGGGTCTCCCGGGTCGCGGGTACGGCGGTGCCGACCCCGGCGTTGTTGATCAACACGTCGACGTGGCCGAACTCGGCCACCGTGGCATCCACCAGGGCCTGGCAGGCGTCGGGGTCGGCGACGTCGGTGCCCACCGGCAGCGCCTTGCGTCCGGCGGCGGAGACCAGGGCTGCTGTGTCGGCCAGCTTCTCGACCCGGCGCGCGCCGAGGGCGACGTCGGCTCCGGCTTCGGCGAAGGCCTGCGCGAAGGCCACCCCGAGACCGGAGGACGCGCCGGTGACGATGACGACCTTGCCGTCGAGGCGGAACGAATCGAGCACTGTCATGGTGACCTCCTCAAGGCGTGACGGGCGATAGCGTACTTGTGCACTTCGGTGGGCCCGTCGGTGTCCCCGTCGGGAATGCCCGGAGTCCTCTCGAAAGTTGTTCGGGGGCAGTGAGTTCGTCACCAATAGAGCGTCTCCCGCGGCGTCGCGTCCAACCGGGACTTGCAAGGCGTCAGCCGAGCGGGAGTCAGGCGCGCCTGAAGGTCGTCGAACGCGACGAGACCGTGTCCCTGGAGGTGCTGCGGTCCACGACACCGGCGCCCGCCGGCTGACGCGTTTCAGGATGTGCGCAGTGGGCACCCGACGGGCACGGCCCCACGGTGGTTGAGGAGGTATGGCGGTGACCCATTCGAAGACGGAGCCCTCGATGGGGGAGTTGGTCAGTCAACTCTCCCAGCAGACGTCCCGGCTCGTCCGCGACGAGATGCGGCTGGCGCAGAAGGAGATGAAGGAGTCCGCCAAACACGCCGGTGTCGGCGCCGGGATGGTCGGGGCGGCGGCGCTGCTGGCGGTGCTGGGGCTGGCGACGCTGATCGCCGCCGCGGTAGCTGCGCTGGCGCTGGTGCTGCCGGTGTGGCTGTCGGCGGTGATCGTCGCCGTCGTGCTGTTCGCGGCCGCCGGGATCGCAGCGCTGGTCAGCAAGAAGCAGGCCGACCAGGTTCCGCCGCCGGCGGAACAGACCCTCGACAGCGTCAAGGCCGACATCGACGAGATCAAGGGGGCACGCCATGGAAACAGGACCTGACCCGCGCCCCGAGCCGGGGCCCGAAGCCGGCGTCGACGAGCTGCAGGCAGACATCGAACAGACCCGCGCCGAGCTCGGCGCCACCGTCGGTGCGCTGTCGGACAAACTGGACGTCAAAGGGCGCGCCCAGCAGGCGGTCACCGAGGCCAAGGAGTCGGTGACCCAGCGCGGGCACGAGGTGGCTCACCGCGCGAAACAGCGTCCCGCGGTGCCGGTGGGGGTCCTGCTCGCCGTCATCGCCGGCATCGGCGTGGTGATCTGGCTGCGGCGCCGCTGACAATCAATCCTGGCCGTCGTCGGGTTCGGTGAGTTCGGGCGCGATCTCGCGGGTGGCCATCCCGCCTTCACGGCCATGGTCTTCGGGGCCCGGCCTGCCGCCCTCGGGTTCCTCGGTCTTCTCGTCCCCACGTTCTGCGGGCATGTCGACTCCCTTCGTCTGTGTTTCTCCAGTACCCACGTCGTGCGACGACCAGACAAATCCGCTCAGCACGCTCGTCTCGACCGTCGGACTTTGCTGAATTTCGCGATACCGGGTATCCGGATGCGAAGATGACGAGCGGCTGCCGATGCACTCGGCACGCCGGCGGTTTGGGGAGGGTTCGTGGGCGAGGCGGTACTCGTCGACGCCGATGACATCGGCGAGGCAGAGCAGGCGCTGAGCGCGGCGTATTCGGAGATGCGGCTGATGTCCGCCCCGGAGGTCCCCGGCGGTCGCACCAGGGTGTTCCGGACGAGCATGGGCCCCCTGACGATCGACGATTGCGAGTTCAACTATCACCTGACCGCCGACATGGATCCCTCCGACGGCGTTCTGCTGTGCCGGGTCCGGGCGGGTGTGCTCGGCGGCAACCTTCCCGGCCGGCCCGTCGAACGGCACGGCGCGGGCACCGTGCTCGCGTTCGGCGGACGCCGCGACGAACGGATCGCCGGCGATATCGACCGGGCCCACTACGACATGATCGTGCTGGACCGGTCGCTGCTGGGAGCAGTGGCCTACGGTTCCTCGGGCGGAGAACTCGAGCCGGTCGACCTGACGTCGCTGTCGCCGCTGTCGGAGGACGCAAACCGCCACATCGCCGACGTGATGTCGCACCTGCGGCTCGAGGTCGGCGCCAACGCACACGCGGTGTCCCAGCCGCTGGTGACGGGCCCGCTGCTCCGCTACCTCGCGGGATGTGTGCTGGCCGCGTTCCCGAACACGGCAGCCGCCCGGCCCCGCGCCGAGGACGGCAGCCGGCGGCCGCTGGAACGCGCGCTCGCGTTCATCGACGACCACGCCGACACCGACATCTCGCTTGCCGACGTCGCCGCGGCCGCCCATGTAGCCCCGCTGTCGGTACACACGATGTTTCTGCGACACCTGAACTGCACCCCGAAGGACTATCTGCGCAGGGTGCGGTTGCACCACGCCCACCGCGAACTGGTGGTCAACAACCCGGGGACCGCCACCGTCGCCGACATCGCGGCGCGCTGGGGGTTCGGTGTCGTCGAGGCGTTCGCGGTGTACTACCGGGGCCGTTACGGCGTCCATCCCGAAACCACACTCGCGAGCTGACTCACGACGGCGCGTACGCTGCTGGACGTGATCGAAATCCCACTGAGCGAGATGCGTAACTGGTTCGGTTTCGGGGTCGCGGGGAACTTCGCGGGGCACCTCGAACAAGCAGGTGAGGCCGCCGATTTCGTGAACGTGACCAGTGAAGGTGCCGCGCCGAAGGGAATCTTCCCGTGGTACGCACCGGGGTCCGACACGTTTCTGGGCGAGTTCCCGCTGTCCCACGACGCCATCGTGCTGCCCGACGACAGTCCCGAGTTCTCGGGCCCGCTGAACCTGCAGATCGAACCCGAGGTCGGCCTGGCCTGCCGGGTCGTGTGGCAGGGAGACACCATCGTCACCCTGGAGCCGTTCGCGCTGGGCGCGTTCAACGACTGCTCGATCCGCCGGCCGGGTGCGCCGAAGATCAGCCACAAGAAGAACTGGGGTCAATCGTCCAAGGGCGTCGCGGCGGAGTTCTTCGACATCAGCGATCTCACCCCGGACGGACCGACGGCGACCCTGCGCCTGGTCTGTCACCTGGACAGCGACGGTGAGGAGCACGATTACGGCGTCGACAGTCCGCTGATCGGCTACTCGTACTACGGCGAGGTGCTGCTCGACTGGATCGTCGAACGGCTGGCCAATCAGAAGGGCGCGCCGGAGACCCCGCTCGAAGACGTCGGCGCGCTGATGGTCGCCAGCGGGCATCCCGAGAACGTGTTGATCGGCATCGGGGCGACTCGATACACCCCGCTGGGCGAATCCACGTATCTCAAGCAGGGTGACGAGGCCATCGTGCGGGTGTACGACACCGCGTCCGAGGCCGCCTCGGTGCTGCGTCAGCGCGTGCGGTAACGCCGAACTGTCGTTCTTACGGTAGCCCGCTCGGTTATCGTGTCGCTGTGACGAGCGACGACGGTGTGGGCGTGACGGGCCAGCGGGCGCTGGTGATGGGTGCCAGCGGCAACGTGGGTGCCTGTGTGGTCCGCCATCTCTCCGCCGAGGGTGCCGACGTCCGCGTCCTGCTGCGGAGGTCCAGTTCCACCCGAGGGATCGACGGCCTCGACGTCGAGCGCGTCTACGGCGACCCGTTCGATCCGGCGACGGCCGCCGCCGCGATGGCCGGCCGCGACGTCGTCTACTACTGCATCGTCGACACCCGGGCCGAGCTCAAGGATCCGGCGCCGCTGTTCGCGACCAACGTCGACGGTCTGCGCAAGGTGCTGGACGTCGCCGCGGACGCGAACCTGAAGCGTTTCGTGTTCCTGAGCACGATCGGCACCATCGCCGTCGGGGTCAACGGGGAGACCGTCGACGAGGACACCCCGTTCAACTGGGCCGACCGCGCCGGCGGTTACATCGAGTCCAGGCGCGCGGCCGAACAGTTGGTGTTGTCCTATGCCGCCGAGCGCGGTGTTCCCGCCGTCGTGGTCAACGTGTCCAACCCGTACGGGCCACCGGACTTTCAGCCGCGCCAGGGCATCTTCGTCCAACTCGCGGCGCTGGGGAAGTTGCCGTTCTACGTCCGGGGCGTCGGCTCCGAGGTGGTGGGTATCGACGACGCCGCCGACGCGATGCTGCGGGCTTCACTGCGGGGACGCGTCGGCGAGCGCTACATCGCCTCCGAACGGTTCATGACGCACCGGGAACTGCTCACCACCGCGGCGGACGCGGTGGGCGCCCGCCGACCGCGGATCGGAATTCCGATGGCCGTCGTGTACGGCTTCGCCCATCTCGCCGACGCCATGGGATCGCTTCTGCGCGTGCAGGTCCCGATCAGCAGACAGAGCGCCTTCCTGCTGGCGTTCACGTCACCGGCCAGCCACGCCAAGGCCACCCGCGAACTGGACTGGCATCCGAGGCCCACCGAACATTTCATCGCGCGGGCCGCGGAGAACTACGTGCAACGGCATCGAGTGGGCGCCTGAGATCTCGCCGGACGGAATTTCTTCTCCGGTCCGTCGCTTTCATAGGTTGTCGCCGCGGGGGCGGCCACGACCGAGGAGATCCGCAATGTCCGATCACCGTTCGAACGCCGATGCAGTCTCCGGTGGCTCCGTCCGCCGCGCACTGGTCCTTGCCGGTGCCGGAGGCGTGCTCGCGGCGGGCCTCATCGGACCCGGCGCCGCCAGTGCGCAGGCCCAGTCCTGCCCGGACGTGGAAGTGGTGTTCGCGCGGGGCACAGCCGAACCCGCGGGAATCGGCCGGGTCGGGGACGCCTTCGTCGACGCGTTGCGTCATGACCTGGCCGGCCGCACCGTCGACGTCTACGCGGTCAGTTACCCCGCGTCCTACGACTTCCTGCAGTCCACCCCGGTCGGCGCCGACGACGCCAGCGCGCACATCCAGGCCACCGCGGCGAGCTGCCCAGCCACCAGCATCGTGCTCGGCGGCTACTCGCAAGGGGCGGCGGCGGTCGACCTGATCACCGCAGATCCCAACGCCACGTTCGGGTTCGGCCGGCCCATGCCGCCGGCCGTCGCGGATCACGTCGCCGCGGTCGCGGTGTTCGGCAACCCGTCCACCAAGATCGGCCGTCCCCTGACCTCGATCAGCCCGCTGTACGGGGGCAAGACGATCGACCTGTGCAACGGCGCGGATCCGGTGTGCTCCGACGGCGACGACCGTCCCGCACACAGTCAGTATGTGCAGACCGGCCTGGCGCAGCAGGCGGCGGATTTCGTCGCCGCCAAGCTCGGGGGCCACAACAGGTCCGACGTGCTCGTCAACGCGTCGGGCAGCGCCGTGAGCTGACCGAACGGAGCTACGCCCGTCGCGCGCGCTTGCGGTCGTAGAGGTCGCGGTCGGCGGCCGCGAACAGCGTGTCGAACGCGAGGCGGTCCGGCGGGCCCACCGAGACACCATGGGTGACCTCGACGGCGAGTCCTTCGGTCAGTTCTCCGGACAGGGTCCGGGCCTGGGTCTCGTCGTCGACGCCGGCGATCAGCACGAACTCGTCGCCGCCGATCCTGCCCAGCACACTGTCGGCCGGTATCCGCGCGACCCATCCTCGGCTCAGATCGCTCAGCAGGCGGTCGCCGACGACGTGTCCGCGTTGGTCGTTGACGCCCTTGAAGTCGTCGACATCGAAGACCACCACGGCGATCAGCTGATGGCGGCGCCGCGCCCGTTTGATCAGCCGTCCGACCTGACGCCTGAGGCCGGCACGGTTCCACACCAGTGTCAGCGGATCGCGGAACGCCGCGTCGAGCAGCACGGAGTTGCCCAATCCGAACACCTCCGCGGCGCCCAGCACGCTCAGCGCGTAGACGACCATCCACAGCGGCGGGATCGGCGCCGGCGCGGCCAGGAGCGCGACGACCGCGGCCGTGACCAACACCGCCACCGCGATCCGCGTCACCCCGGGGCCGTGCCAGGTGCGGATGAAGATGGCCACGAACATCAACGGCACGACCGACCAGATCTGGGCGACCTCCTGGTCGTGAAACAGCACGGCGGCGATCGGGGTGAAGCCCAGGATGGTCAGGGCGACCGGATAACGCCGGCCGGTCAGTGGCTTGGGCGCCGACACCAACAGGCCCGCGATCGCCAGCGTCACGGCGGCGATCTCGCCGCGGGCATCCGAGCGGGGCGAATCCACGACGAGGGACTGAAGAACCGACACCGTGTAGAGGACGGCCATGATGGCGAGGTAGATGATCAGCATCTTCCGCCGAAGCAGCTCGTCCAGGGGTATCACCAGAGCAGCCTAAAGCGTGACAGCATCCCTGTTGTGGCAGATCAACTCGACACCGCGCAGCTGGCCGCACTGTCGGCGGTCGTCGAGTTCGGCAGCTTCGACGCGGCCGCCGCGCACCTGCGCGTCACCCCGTCGGCGATCAGCCAGCGGATCAAGGCCCTGGAACAACGCGTCGGACAGGTGCTGGTGCTGAGGGAAAAACCTTGTGTGGCAACGCCGGCCGGTGCTCCCTTGCTGCGGTTGGCAGCGCAGACGGCGCTGCTGCAGGCCGAGGCGCTCGCCGAGATGCGCGGAGGCAGCGCGGACCTTCCGCGGATCGCGCTGGCGGTCAACGCCGATTCCATGGCGACGTGGTTCACCGAGGTGTTCGCCCGGCTGCCGGACGTGCTGTTCGACGTGCGCATCGAGGACCAGGACCATTCGGCCCGGTTGCTGCGTGAAGGGGTGGTCATGGGGGCGGTGACGACCGAACGTGCACCGGTGGCCGGTTGCCGCGTGCAGCCGCTCGGGGTGATGCGCTACGTTCCGGTCGCCTCGACGGACTACGTGCGGCGCCACCTTCCGGACGGGTTCACCCGTGAGGCCGCGGGGCAGGCACCGTCACTGGCCTGGAACCGTGCCGACGCGCTGCAGGATCAGCTGCTGCGCAAGGTCTTTCGCCGCAACATCGCCCGGCCTACCCATTACGTGCCGACGGCCGCGGGTTTCGGTGCGGCGGTGCACGCCGGACTGGGCTGGGGCATGTACCCGATTCAGCTGCTCGACGGGTCCTTCGTGGCGATCACCGACCAGCACCTCGACGTGCCGCTGTACTGGCAGTGCTGGAAGCTGGACAGTGACACCGTCCGTCGGGTCACCGCCGCGGTCGACGCGGCCGCCGCCCCGCTGCTCCGCGAGAATGCCGACCGCCGGTAGCGGGCCCGCCCGGCGATCGTCCGCTCAGTCGAGACAGAACTCGTTGCCTTCGGGATCGGCCATCACGATGTGGCCGGCCTGCAGCGGAGGCGCCGGCTCGTGGCGGCCGAGGCGGGTCGCTCCCAGCGCGACCAGCCGGGCGCACTCCTGTTCCAGCGCCGCCATCCGCTCGTCACCGGCGAGCCCGTCGGCCGCGCGGACGTCGAGGTGGACACGGTTCTTGGCGTCCTTGCCCTCCGGCACGCGCTGGAAGAACAGCCGCGGACCCCGGCCGTCCGGGTCGATCACCGCTGACGCGTCGTTGTGCCGGTCGGCCGGCACGTTCATCGTGGTCAGCGCCGCCTCCCACGAATCGAACCCCGGCGGCGGTGGTTGCACCACGTAACCGAGCACCTCGGCCCAGAACCCGGCCAGGGCCGCCGGATCGCCGCAGTCGAACGTCACCTGGATGTCACGGGCCGTCATGCCGCCATCATGTCAAAACGCTCCCGTCGCGGGTGGTCTCACGCGGGGCTACTCGGGGAGTCCCTTGTCCAGAATGTC
>NZ_LMVQ01000084.1 GCF_001545925.1 Mycobacterium sp. NAZ190054
CGAAACCTAGAGCACCCGACCGCGTGCGCGTCCCCCATTGCCCTGCGGACACACCGAGAACACTTGAGACTCAACCAAAAACACCGCTGACCAGCGAGAAGGCGCCCACTAAAACACTAGGAGCGCCACACATGTTCGATAAATTGCATGCGGGGTTGGATGAGCCGGCCCTGATCGCTGCGATCGAACAGGCTGCGCGCGAAGAAGCCCAGGCCGGCGCGCGCAAGTTGGCCGCGATCGCCGAATTGGTGGATCTGACGGTCGATGAGGATGACGAACGAGGCATCTGG
This sequence comes from Mycobacterium sp. NAZ190054, assembly GCF_001545925.1. Taxonomy (GTDB): domain Bacteria; phylum Actinomycetota; class Actinomycetes; order Mycobacteriales; family Mycobacteriaceae; genus Mycobacterium. Next base: position 291 of record NZ_LMVQ01000084.1, read on the forward strand.
GCTTTCGATCCCTGGAAGAACGCCGCGTGCCATGTCGGCGCCGCACTGTCGATCAGCCAGCAGCGCGCCTCTGCTCAGATGTGCATTGCCACGGCGTTGCGCTACCGATTGCCCAAGGTTGCGGCCCTGTACTCGCAGGGCCGATTGAGTGCCCGGTTGATCTCCGAGATCACGTGGCGCACCCGCCTGGTCACCGATGAAGTCATCGCCGGTGTCGACGCGGCGCTTGCCGGTAAGGCCGAGAAATGGGGGCCGCTGTCGGACGAGAAGCTGATCAAGGAGATCAACGCCGAGATCGAGCGCCACGACCCCGACGCGGTACGCAGCGCGAAGGAAGTTCTCAAGAAGCGCGACGTGCATATCGGGGCTCATGACGACCCCAACGAGGTCGTCTCGTTCTGGGGGCTGTTGTTGCCGCCGGATGCCGCGACGTACCAGGCCCGGATTGCCAAACTCCTCAAGGGTCTGTGTGACGCGGATCCGCGGTCGATAGGCGAGCGGCGATCGGATGCGATGGGCGCGATCGGCCGGGGTGAAGACCACCTGCCGTGCCGGTGCGGATCATCGGCATGCACCGCGAGCGGTCCGGCGAAATCCAACGTCGTTATCCACGTGATTGCCGACGAGGCTGCGGTCGGCGCCGCGGAGCGGTTGGTCGCGGCCGAACCCGACGCGAAGCCCGAGCCCGAGCCCGGGGTGGCGCTGCTTCCGGAGGCTCAGCTCCTGCCGATCGCGGCGTTGGCAGAAGCCATCCGCTCGGGAGCGTCGATCAAGCCGTTGTGGCTGCCCGGCCCCGATCCCGAACCGCACTACCAGCCCTCGGCAAAGCTGGCCGCATTCATTCGCTCTCGCGACCTGTTCTGCCGCTTCCCCGGATGCGATGTTCCCGCCGAGCGCTGCGACATCGACCACGTCGTGCCCTACCCGTACGGGCCTACTCACGCGTCGAACATGAACTGCAAGTGCCGAAGTCACCACTTGATGAAGACCTTCTGGGGCGGTCCCAACGGCTGGCGTGATGAACAACTACCTGATGGCACCGTCATCTGGACCACCCCGGCCGGGCAGACCTACACCACGACGCCGGGAAGTCGGCTGTTCTTCCCGGCGTGGAACACGACGACCGCGGAACTGCCGCCGATGACCCAGCCCCCGCCCGGGTCGGGCCGCGATGTCCAGATGCCCAGACGGCGACGAACCCGTGCCGCAGACCGGGCGGCCCGCATCAAAGCCGAGCGTGACGACAACGCCGCCCGACGAGCCTTCGAGCAACAACCCCACGAGCCGCAGCCGCCACCCGATTACGGCGACGACCCACCCCCGTTCTAAAACTCGCCGAGGTAGAACCGCGTGCCCTGGTCATCGGTGCACAGCGCGGACTTGCCGTATGACTGCTGCGATGGCTCCTCGATCACGGTCCCGCCGGCTTCCCGCACCCGCGACACGGCCCCGTCGATGTCGTCGACGGTCCACATCGGCACGGTGACCGCTGCAGCACTACCGCCCGCGGCCCCTGACATCGGATGGGCGCCTTCGATTCCCCAGCCGTCCTCGACCCGGCCGGGGGAGAAGGTCCAGAACATCACCCGGCTGTAGAACGCCTTGAACGCCGCCGAATCCGGGACCTGATACGTGATGTACGACAGCTCGCCGCGCCCCCCACCGTTCAACGGCGGCCTCGGCTCCGTCCGGACCGGTTCGTACACCCCGAACTCGACTCCCTGGGAATCGTTCGCGCGCAACACATCACCGAAGCCGTGGCGCTCCACATCGCCGACGGTCCCTCCGGCCGCCACGATGCTGTCGCGGGCGCCGTCGAGGTCGGTCACCGCATAGCAGCAGAACAGCGTCTGCCGCTCCGGCGCCGAGCTCAGCCCGATCCGCTGCCCGACGTTGGTCACCGTCTGCGTCACCGGGTCGACGGTCCAGCCCAGCACGTGACCGTAGAACGCCGTCGCGCGCTGCGCGTCCGGCGTCCACACCGAGACGTATCCGACGTCGCCGTGCTGAATCGGCACGGCAGCGCCGGTGACCGGCCCGGTCAACATCCAGCGGTGGCCGAACGGGTCGATGATCGTCGCGTTACGGGCACCGTAGTTCTCGTACGGTTCGCGCTGGACGTCCGCGCCGTTGACCCTGGCACGGTCCAGCGTCTCGTCGGTGTCTGTCACGGCGAGCATCATGCTCACCGAGACCGCATGCGGCGAAGGGGCTTTCAGGCCGATCTCGGGATACTCGTCGGCCAGGTACAGCACGCCGCCCGACAAGGCCAGCTCGGCGTGCCCGATCCTGCCGTCGTCCATCTGCACCGGATCACCGGCCGGTACGGCGCCGAACACCTCGGCATACCAGCGGATCGCGGCTCGGGCGTCTGCCACGGTGAGATAGGGGACTGCGGCTCCACGAGCGACGGGAGCCGGACGTGAAAGTTCTGCCAGGGCCGTGTCGGTACCGCTCATGATCACTCCTTTCGTTCGATCTGGTTGCTGTTCAAAAAGACTCACAGCCGATTCGAGTCGGGCCCGCAGCCGGCGCGCGAACTCCCGGTCCGGCTCCACGGGGAGGTCGCCGGTGCGCAGCACGTCGAGCGGGTCGTGTCCGTTCACGGCAGTCCTCCTTCCGGTTGCGGGTATCTGGCCCGGAATGCCCGTCGCGCCCGTACCAGCAGCGCCTCCGTCGCGTGCACGGTGCGTCCGATCAGCTCGGCGCACTCGGGCACCGAACAGTCGTCCATGTAGCGCAGCGCGAGCACGGTGCGGTGCTGTTCGGGCAATCGGGCCAGCACCTGCTCGGCGACGATGCGGTCCAGCTCCGCGTCCCAGGTGTCGTCGGGTTCGGCGGTTTCGGGCAGCTCGGCCACCGGCACCGAGAACCGGTCGTGCCGCCGCCGGTAGTGATCGGCCAGCTTGTGGCGCGCCACACCGATCAGCCAGGGCAGCGTCAGTTCCGGCGGTGACGGTTTCCGCGCGGCGTCCATCGCCGCCAGAAAGGTCTCCGACGTCAGGTCCTCGGCCGTCCCGCGGTCACCACAGCGCCTGACGAAGTACCCGTAGACCACGGGCAGGGCCTCGTCGTACAGCGCGAGCAGTGCCCGCGGAGCATGCTCGCCATCCGGTTCGGCGCTCACACCTCTATCGTCGCCGTCAGGCGCCGAACTCCGACACCCCGGATTCCAAACCGGACAATCCCGAGGCCAGCATGTCGAACGAGGCACCCAGCGAGGCGGCCAGTGACACCGACTCGTCGGCCAGCCAGTGCTCGTAGGCCGACAGGGACACCCCCAGCATCGTCCACGCCACCGTCTGCGGCATCAGTTCCGCCGGGTCGACGCCCAGTCGCCCGGCCACGAACGCCGCGACCACGGCCCGCCAACCGGCATACATCGTCATCGAATAAGCCTGCAGCGCTTCGGTTTCCAAGATCAACCGCATCCGTTGCCGGTGCCTGTCGGTGTCGTCGAAGTCGTTGAACGCCAACAGCGCGGTGCGCAGCGCGTCGCGGATCGGGACGCTCGGGTCGAGCTGGTCGAGCAGCTCCCGCATGTGCTCGAGGTGGGCGTCGAAATCGCCCCACGGCAGCGCACTCTTGGACGGGTAGTAGCGGAACAGGGTGCGGCGGGCGATCCCGGCGGCCGCGGCGACGTCGTCGACGCTGACCTCGTCGAATCCGCGGGCCATGAACAGGTCGATCGCGACGTCGCTGATGTGCTCGAAACTCGTGGACCGGCGGCGGCCCACGCGCGGCTTGGGGGCGGTCATCGCGATTTCCTCTTCCGTTTCGGCACTCGATGCCATATTGTGAGCGACCTACGTCACAAATGTCGAGACCCTACCCGGGTCCAGTCAGCAGGAAGGGAGATCCATGGATCAGAATCAGCAGGTCGAGACCGAAGAGCTGGTGACCGAGACCCTGGTCGAGGAAGTTTCCATCGACGGGATGTGCGGGGTCTACTGAGCATGACCGCGCCGATCACGTTCGACGCCGACCGGCACTGGCGGTTGCATCCGCAGGTGGCGGTGCGGCCCGAGCCGTTCGGCGCGCTGCTCTACCACTTCGGAACCCGCAAGCTGTCGTTTCTGAAGAACCGGACGATCGTCGAGGTGATCAACTCGCTGTCCGATCACCCCGACGCTCGCTCCGCTTGCCGCGCCGCCGGAATCGACGACGACGCCCAGGCGCCCTATCTCCATGCGCTGGGTGTGCTCGTCCAGGCGCAGATGCTCATCGCCGACCCAGGAGAGAACCCATGACAACCGCCGCACCCGTGCCCCGGCTGGTCGACCAGTTCGAGCGGGGCCTGGACGCGCCCATCTGCCTGACGTGGGAGCTCACCTACGCGTGCAACCTGTCCTGCGTGCACTGCCTGTCCTCGTCGGGCAAACGCGACCCCCGCGAGCTGTCCACACAGCAGTGCAAGGACATCATCGACGAGCTCGAGCGCATGCAGGTGTTCTATGTCAACATCGGTGGCGGCGAACCCACTGTGCGCAGCGACTTCTGGGAGCTCGTCGACTACGCGACCGAGCACCACGTCGGGGTGAAGTTCTCCACCAACGGCGTGCGGATCACCAAAGAGGTGGCCGCGAAGCTGGCCGCCAGCGACTACGTCGACGTGCAGATCTCGCTCGACGGCGCCACCGCGGAGGTCAACGACGCGGTGCGCGGCCCGGGCTCGTTCGCGATGGCCGTCCGCGCGCTGGAGAACCTCAAGGAGGCCGGCTTCAAAGACGCCAAGATCTCGGTGGTGGTGACCCGCCACAACATCGACCAGCTCGACGACTTCAAGGCGCTGGCCGACTCCTACGGCGCCACCCTGCGCATCACCAGGCTGCGCCCGTCGGGCCGCGGCGCCGACGTGTGGGACGAACTGCACCCCACCCCGGCCCAGCAGGTCCAGCTCTACGACTGGCTGGTCGCCCACGGTGAGCGGGTGCTCACCGGTGACTCGTTCTTCCACCTGTCCGGCCTCGGCGAGCCCGGCGCGCTGGCCGGCCTGAACCTGTGCGGCGCGGGCCGCGTGGTCTGTCTGATCGACCCCGTCGGGGACGTCTACGCCTGCCCGTTCGCCATCCACGACAAGTTCCTTGCCGGAAACATTTTGTCCGACAGTGGTTTCCAAAACGTGTGGCAGAACTCCGAACTGTTCCGGGAGCTGCGTGAACCGCAGTCGGCCGGTGCCTGCAGCGGGTGCGGGCACTACGACGCCTGCCGTGGTGGCTGCATGGCCGCGAAGTTCTTCACCGGGCTGCCGATGGACGGCCCGGACCCCGAGTGCGTGCAAGGCTACGGCGAGCCGGCGCTCGCGCTCGATCGTGACAAGCCCAAATCCACTGTCGACCACTCCCGCTCCGGCGGCCGCAAGCCGAAGGGTCCCATCCCGCTCACCCTGCTGAGCGCTCCCCCCAAGAAATTCTGCAACGAAAGTCCGGTATAGACCCCCATGGCACGTGACACCTGGTTCGAAACCGTCGCCATCGCCCAGCAGCGGGCGAAGAAGCGGCTACCGAAATCCGCCTATTCGTCGCTGATCTCGGCCAGCGAGAAGGGCGTGACGGTCACCGACAACGTCGAGTCCTTCGCCGAACTCGGCTTCGCCCCGCACGTCATCGGCGCCGTCGAGAAGCGCGAGATGTCGACAACCGTGATGGGGCAAGATGTTTCGCTGCCGGTCATCATCTCGCCGACCGGTGTGCAGGCCATCGACCCGGAGGGTGAAGTGGCGGTGGCGCGCGCAGCCGCGGCGCGGGGCACCGCGATGGGGCTGTCCTCATTCGCGAGCAAGCCGATCGAGGACGTCACCGCGGTCAACGACAAGATCTTCTTCCAGATCTACTGGCTGGGCAGCCGCGACGACATCCTCGCGCGGATGGAGCGGGCCAGGGCGGCCGGGGCCAAGGGGCTGATCCTGACCACCGACTGGAGCTTCTCGCACGGCCGGGACTGGGGCAGCCCGAAGATCCCCGAGAAGATGGATCTGAAGACCATGGTGCGGATGTCCCCCGAGGTCATCACCAAACCGCGCTGGTTCTTCAGCTACGCCAAGCACCTGCGCCCGCCGGACCTGCGGGTGCCCAACCAGGGCCGTCGCGGCGAGGCGGGGCCGACGTTCTTCGAGGCCTACGGGCAGTGGATGGGAACCCCGCCGCCGACCTGGGAGGACGTCGCCTGGCTGCGCGAGCAGTGGGGCGGGCCGTTCCTGCTCAAGGGCACGGTGCGCGTGGACGACGCGAAACGCGCTGTGGACGCCGGTGTTTCGGCGATCACGGTGTCCAACCACGGCGGCAACAACCTGGACGGCACGCCCGCCGCGATCCGCTGCCTGCCGGCCATCGCCGACGCCGTCGGCGATCAGGTCGAAGTTTTGCTGGACGGCGGGATCCGGCGCGGCAGTGACGTCGTCAAGGCGGTTGCTCTGGGGGCGCGCGCGGTGATGATCGGCCGCGCCTACCTCTGGGGTCTGGCGGCCAACGGGCAGGCCGGTGTCGAGAACGTGCTCGACATCCTGCGCGGCGGCATCGACTCGGCGCTGATGGGTCTGGGCAAGTCGTCGATCCACGAGCTGAACCGTGAGGACATCCTGGTTCCGGACGGATTCACCAGGACCCTCGGCGCCTGATACGGACGTGGCGCAGGGGGCTGGCGTGGCTGCCTGACCGGCCCCCGGCGCAGGTCGGGAAATAAGTTGCCTCGCATGCACCAACATTCGGTGCACGCCAGGTGAATTCGGCCTACCATCGTCGCGTGGTCTACCCCCGTGAGCTCGGGAACTCAACGTCGAGGCAACTGCACCACATTTCGACCGAGCAGATGCCCGCACTGGTTGTCCCGATCGGTTCTACCGAGCAGCACGGACCCCACTTGCCCCTTGACACCGACACCCGGATCGCGGCCGCGGTGGCTGACGCGCTCGTCAGCCGACTGCGGGCCGGGGCGGCGCCGCAGTGGTTGATCGCACCGGCCGTCGGCTACGGCGCCAGTGGCGAGCACGAGGGCTTCGCGGGCACCATTTCGATCGGCACCACGGTGCTGGCGGAACTGCTCACCGAGTTCGCCCGATCCGCCTGCCGGTGGGCGTCGCGGGTCGTGTTCGTCAACGGCCACGGCGGCAACGTCGAGGCGCTGCGGCGTGCGGCGACTTTGTTGCGCTATGAGGGACGCGACGTGGCGTGGTGCTCCTGCACGTCGAGAAACGCCGACGCGCACGCCGGTCACACCGAGACTTCCGTATTGCTACACATCGCACCGGGTATGGTCAGGCAGGATGAGCGGGTGCCGGGAAACCGGGCGCCGCTGTCGGAACTGATGCCGGAGATGCGCCGCGGGGGAGTGGCCGCCGTGAGTTCGCTGGGGATCCTGGGGGACCCCACCACAGCAACGGCGGCGGAGGGGAGCAGGATCTTTGCCGAAATGGTCGATGCATGTGAGGTGCGGGTCCGTCGCTGGGCGCCCGACCGCGAGGGGATGCTGACGTGACGGGGCCGCGGCTTCCGGACGGTTTCGCCGTCCAGGTGGACCGGCGGGTGCGTGTGCTCGGAGAGGGTGCCGCGCTGCTCGGTGGTTCGCCGACGCGACTGCTCCGGCTCGCTCCGGCCGCGCAGACCATGCTCAACGGCGGCAGGCTCGAGGTGCACGACGCGGTCAGCGCGCAGCTGGCGCGGACGCTGCTCGACGCCACCGTCGCCCACCCGCGGCCGCTCAGCGGACCGTCCCACCGCGACGTCACCGTCGTGATCCCGGTACGCGACAACGCTTCCGGGCTCGCCCGGCTGGTCGCGGCGCTCCGCGGGCTGCGCGTCGTGATCGTCGACGACGGTTCGGCCGTACCCGTCGCCGAATCGGACTTCGAGGGTATGTGCTGCGACGTCCGCGTGCTGCGACACGACCGGAGCAACGGGCCGTCCGCGGCCCGCAACGCCGGTCTGGCGGTCTGCACCACCGAGCTCGTCGCCTTCCTCGACTCGGATGTCGTGCCGCGCAAGGGCTGGCTCGAAGCGCTGCTCGGCCACTTCTGCGACCCCGCCGTGGCGCTCGTGGCGCCGCGGATCGTCGCGCTGAACCCGTCCGACAACGTGGTGGCCCGCTACGAGGCGGTGCGCTCCTCGCTCGACCTCGGCCTGCGCGAGGCGCCGGTCATCCCGTTCGGGACGGTCTCCTACGTGCCCAGCGCCGCGATCATCTGCAGGCGCAGCACGCTGCTCGAGGTGGGCGGGTTCGACGAGTCACTGGTCTCCGGGGAGGACGTCGACCTGTGCTGGCGGCTCAACGAGGCGGGCGCCCGCCTGCGCTACGAGCCGATCGCGATGGTGGCCCACGACCATCGCACCGAGCTGCGAAAGTGGTTGGCCCGCAAGTCTTTCTACGGTAGTTCGGCCGCACCGCTGACCATCCGGCATCCCGGCAAGACGGCACCCCTGGTGATCTCGGGGTGGACGTTGGTGGTCTGGATGTTGGTCGCGCTCGGTTCCGGGATCGGGTACCTGGCCTCGGTCACCGTCGCGGCGATCACCGGGCGCCGGATCGCGAAGTCGCTGGCGAGCGTGCAGACCGAGCCCATGGAGGTGGCGGTGGTTGCCGCGCAGGGGCTGGGGTCGGCGGCGCTGCAGCTGGCGTCGGCGATCTGCCGGCACTACTGGCCGATCGCACTGGTCGCCGCGGTGCTGTCGCGCCGCTGCCGCCGGGTCGTCGTGGTGGCCGCGGTGCTCGACGGCGTGTGCGACTGGGCCACCCGCCACGGCCACGCCGACGACGACACCAAACGGGTCGGGCCTCTCACCTACGTGCTGCTCAAGCGGCTCGACGACATCGCCTACGGCCTGGGCCTGTGGACCGGGGTGATCCGCGAGCGTCATGCCGGTGCCCTCAAACCGCAGATCCGGACCTAGGTGCGCTTCCTGATCGTCGGTGCCGGCAGCGCGGGATCGGTGCTCGCCGAACGGCTTTCCGCCGCCGACGGGTGCGAGGTCACGGTGGTCGAGGCAGGGCCAGGGCCGTTCGACCCACGGGTGGGCGCCCAGATCAGCGACGGGTTGCGGCTGCCGATCGGGGATGCAAGCTCGGTGATCCGGCGCTACCGCACCACGCTCACCGACGAACCCGAACGGCACGCGCAGATCATGCGCGGCGCCGTGGTCGGCGGATCGGGCGCGGTCAACGGCGGATACTTCTGCCGCGCGCTGCCTGCGGACGTCGCCGGGTGGGGCGTCGACGGCTGGGCGTGGGACGACGTGCTGCCGCATTTCGTCGCGATCGAGACCGACCTGGACTTCAGCGGTCCGCTGCACGGTTCGGCCGGCCCGATCACGGTGCGCCGGGTCGCCGAATTCGACGGCTGTACCGCGGCGTTCGTCGAAGCCTGCCGGGAGGCCGGTTTCGGGTGTATCGACGACCTGAACGGATCGACGCCCGACGCCACGCTGCCGCCGGGCGTGGGCGCCGTGCCGCTCAACATCGACGGCGGCACGAGGATCGGCCCCGGTGGGGCGTTCCTGCAGCCGGCGTTGCGGCGCGCCAACCTCACGCTGCTGACCGACACCCGGGCCAGGCGGCTGCGGTTCTCGGCGGGACGCGTGGTCGCCGTGGACTGCCTCGGTCCCGACGGTGCGGTCACCCTGACCGCGGACCGCATCGTGCTCTGTGCCGGGGCCGTCGCGTCGGCCCAGCTGCTGATGGTGTCCGGTGTCGGGCCGCAACGGGTGCTGTCGGCGGCGGGTGTGGACGTCGAGATCGACCTGCCGGTGGGCGTGGACACCATCGACCATCCGGAGTGGGTGCTGCCGGTGACCTGGACCCCGACGCACGGGGTTCCGCCGCTGGAGGCGGTGCTGACGACCGCGGACGGGCTGGAGATCCGGCCGTACACAGCGGGATTCGGGACCATGACGACCGGGCACCGGGACGACCCGACGGATCACCCGCACCTCGGCGTCACGCTGATGCGGCCCCGGTCCCGGGGTCGCATCACGATCACGTCGCCCGATCCCGACGCCGCCCCGGTGATCGAGCACCGCTACGACAGCGAGCCCGCCGATGTCGAGCTGCTCCGTACGGGTGCTCGACTGGCGCACGAGATCGCCGGCGCCACAGCGCCATCCGAGGCGCTGTGGGGGACGTCGCAGCACCTGTGCGGCACCGCGAAGATGGGGGCCGTGGTCGACGGCCGGTGCCGGGTGTACGGCGCGCAGAACCTGTGGGTGGTCGACGGCTCGATACTGCCGGGCATCCCAAGTCGGGGCCCGCACGCGACGATCGTGATGGCCGGCCACCGCGCCGCCGAGTTCGTCAGCGCAGGGCCGTGAGAGCCTCGGCCAGCACCGTCGCGGCCACCACGCCGTCGACCACCGGCACTCCGAGTCGTTCGGTCAGTGCCGGCGCGAAGGGTGCCATCGCCGCACACCCCAGCACGATCGCCCGGCTGCCGTCCTGCGCGAGGGCCCGCGCGCAGAGTTCGCCGATCGGGCCGATGCTCGCCGGGTCCGACGCGATCTGCAGCACCGGGATGTCGCAGGCGTAGACCCCGAGGCACTGGTTCGGTGTGTAGGCCTTGGCCAGTTGCCAGGCCCGCTCGACGGTCGCCGACATGGACGTGACGACGGAGAAGGTGCCCGCGGCCAGCGCCGCGGCGTGCATCGCCGCCTGCGCGATGCCCAGGACCGGGACATCGAGCATCGCGCGTGCCTGCTCCAGCCCCGGGTCGCCGAAGCATGCGATCACACAGGCGTCGGGACGCAGTCCGGCCGGTCGCGTGTGCGCGCGCGACAGAACGTTGAGAAGACCTGGCACGCAACGGCGTTCGTCGTCATCGTTCTCGATGCTGGCCGGCCCGTCGTCGGGGTTGAGTGCTTCGATCACGGTACCGGGCCGCGCCACCGAGGCGGCGTTGGCCGCGATGGCGGAGGTCATGGCCGCGGTGGTGTTCGGATTGACGAGCAGAAGCCGCACGCCTGCAGAGCCTACGGCGCAACCACCGCGCGCTCAGCGCAACGAGTAGCGCACAGGCAGGTGCTTGAGTCCGCCGACGAACGTCGTCGCCGACAGCTGCGGCTCACCCGCGAGCTCGATCGACTCCAGCCGGGGCAGCAGTTCGGTGAACAGGCTGTTCATCTCCATCCGGGCCAGCGCCGCGCCCAGGCAGAAGTGCACCCCGTAACCGAAGGCCAGGTGCTTGTTGGGATCCCGGCCGACGTCGAAACGGAACGGGTCGGCGAAGACCTCCTCGTCCCGGTTGGCCGAGACGTACGCGAGGTACACCGACTCGCCCTTGGCGATCGGAACACCCCGCACCGAGGTGTCCTCGGCCGCGGTGCGCATGAACTCCTTGACCGGCGTGGACCAGCGGATCATCTCCTCGACCGCGGTGGGCATCAGGCTGAGGTCGGCCTGCAGCCGGGCCAGCTCGCCGGGGTTGTCGATCAGCGCGTGCAGGCCACCGGAGATCGCGTCCTTGGTGGTGTCGTGCCCGGCGCTGGCGACGATGACGTAGTAGGACAACGTGTCCACGTCCGACATCAGCTCACCGTCGACGAGTCCGTTGGCGATCGCCGACGCCAGATCCTCGGTCGGGTTCGCGCGCCGTGACGCCGTCAGCGCCCCGAAGTAGTTGAAGAAGTCGACGAGCACGGCCATCTGCTCCTCGGGGGTGGTGCCCCGCTTGTACTCGTCGTCGTCGCCGCCGAACATCTCCTGGGTCAGCATGTGCATCCGGCCGAAGTCCTCCTCCGGCAGGCCGAGCAGCGACAAGATCACATACAGCGGGAAGTTCACCGCGATGTCGGTGACGAAGTCACATTCCGGGCCGATGTCACGCATCTTGTCGACGTAGCGCTTGGCCAGTTCGTCGACGCGGACCTTCAGGTCGCGCATGGCTTTCGGGCGGAACCAGTCGGCGCCGATCGCACGCACCTTGCGGTGGTGCGGGTCGTCCATGTGGATCAGCGTGCGCAGTCCCGTCCCCGCTTCGAGTTGCGCCTTGGCCAGGTCGTCGGCCTGCGCGGTGGCCAGCAGCGGACGCGGCTCGGACAGGAACAGGTCGTTGGCCCGTTCGATCGCCATGATGTCGGCGTGCTTAGTGATCGCCCAGAACGGCCGGTACGGGCCGTGGTCGACCCACGCGACGGGGTTGTGGGCCCGCAGATGGGCGAGTGCGGTGTGCAACCGCGCGTCGTCGGCGTAGGCCTTCGGGTCGGCCAGCACCTTCGCCGCTCCGTCTGTCTCCAGGTCCATTGCCGACGTGCTCATGGGGCTCCTCACACAAAGCGGTGCTTGACGGGTGTCAAACGCAGTCTATGTGATCGGCGCCACTAGTCTCGGTAATCGTGCCGATTCGACGGTTCGCCGTGCTGGGTGTGCTGATGCTGCTGGTCGCGTGCGGCCGAGGGGACGCGGGTGGTCCCGACCCGGCGGCGCCGTCGTCCGACACCCAGCCGGGAAGCGCTGCGCCGTCGAGGCTTTCGTGCCACCAGTGGCCGTCGCGGTCACACCTGAGCACCGAGTCCGACCATCCGCCGGCGGCCTCCGGGATGCGCGGACCCAGCCCGT
>NZ_LMVQ01000085.1 GCF_001545925.1 Mycobacterium sp. NAZ190054
ATTCCAGCAGCGAAAATCCGAGTGAGGACCTGCTGGAATGCCATTTCGGCGGAAAGTTGTCAGAACGGCAGCGCGAACTTCACGATCTTGCGCACCACCGTCGCGAACTGCCTCGGCAGCGGCCCGGGGCGTGGTTTCACCCGTACTCGTTCGCCCGGCTGCGAGTGCTCAGCGCGCCGCCCGCCGACGACGGACTCACCGCGGACCTCGACCGGTTCGTGGTCGAGGTGACCTTCCACATCGGCCGGCTGGGGGTGCCGGTCATCGCCGAGTTCACCACGCCCGGACCGCGAACGGTGGTGATGCGCATCGTCGAGGGGGAGGGCCGCGGAAGCGTGGTCGAGACCCACGCGACCCCGCTCGGGCCGGGCCCGGACGGGCGGCCCCGCAGCGCGGTGATCGAAGCGGTGATCGCGCACTCCGACCGGCCGCGGTTCGGGGCGGGACTGGTCGCGGCCCCGCTGCTCCGGCCGTTGATGCGGCGCGCGGCGAACCGGCTGTGGCGCGACGATCTGGCCTACGCCGAGCGGCTCTTCGAATTGCGGTCCCAGCCGCGGCCGTAGCGTCTCAATCGCCGCGCGTGCGCTGATAGTGCCGACGGGCCTTCATCCGGTTGCCGCAGATCGCCATCGAGCACCAGCGGGCGGTGTTGGGCTTGCTGCGGTCGATCAGGAACAGCCGGCATTCGGTGTTCGCGCACGGCCGCAACCGCCCGGGGCTGGTCTGCCGCAACCCGTCCCAGGCCAGCACCGCGCGCGCCGCACCGGAGGCGCCGCCGGCGTCGAGTCGCCACCGCACACCGGAGTCTCCCGCGGCCGGGACCAGGCCGACGTCGTCGAGAAACCGCTGCAGCACGGCCGGGGACTGTTCGCCGCGGATCACCGCCTGCAGCGCGGCGCGGGCCGCGGTCAGCTGGGTCCACTCGGTGTGGGTGGCACGGATGCCGTGGCCGCGCATCCACGGCGTGGCGGTGGCGAGGTCGGCAAGCGCGTCGGTCGGCACCCCGTCGAGGACCGGGGTGGTGTTGAGCAGATCGAGCAGAAACGCCTCGTCCGCCGTGCCCGTCGCACAGAGCTCCACAACTAACCTCCAAACCATTATTGACAGGTTACAGGTTCCGGAGTTGAATGCACCTAACCGGATAAAATGATTTAAGGAGTTAGTCATGGTCGATGTGCACCACCGCTACGCCACCGTGGACGGGTACCGGTTGTTCTACCGCGAGGCCGGATCGCCCGGCGCCCCGGCGATCGTGCTGCTGCACGGCTTCCCGACCAGCTCGTTCATGTTCCGCAACCTGATCCCCGAGCTCGCCGACCGCTACCACGTGATCGCGCCCGACTACCTCGGCTTCGGCTACTCCGACGCACCGGCTGTCGAGGAGTTCGACTACACCTTCGACGCGCTCAGCGGGCTGGTCGCCGGGCTGCTGACCCAGCTCGGCATCGTGCGCTACGCGATCTACGTCCAGGACTACGGCGCCCCGGTCGGCTGGCGGCTGGCGCTGCGCGACCCGCAGGCCGTCACCGCGATCGTCACGCAGAACGGCAACGGCTACGACGCCGGCTTCGTCGCCGACGGGTGGGCGCCGGTGTGGGACTACCAGCGCGAGCAGACGCCCGAGACCGTGGCGGCGATGCGCACGATGCTCACGTTCGAGGCGACCAGGGCGCAGTACCTGGCCGGGGTGCCCGACGAGTCGGTCGTCAGCCCGGACACCTGGCACCACGATCACGCGCTGCTGTCCCGCCCGGGCAACGAGGCGATCCAGCTCAAGCTGTTCCTCGACTACGCGACGAACCCGAAGATCTACCCGGCGCTGCACGACCACCTGCGCACCAGCGCCGTCCCGGTGCTCGCGGTGTGGGGCGACAAGGACCCGTTCTTCGGCCCGGACGGTGCGCGCGCGTTCGCCGACGACGCCGTCGACCCCGAGATCCACCTGCTCGACGGCGGCCATTTCCTGCTGGAGAGCAGCCTGGCCGAGGTGACCGCGCTGATCCGGGACTTCCTGTCCCGCCGCCTCGATCACCAGCAGACGACGGAGTTGAATCGGGTCGCGGTTGGGTAAAAAGGGCGGGTGGACGATGACACCCCGGCAGTAACCACTCGCGGGTCGGTTTACAAGGCTCATCTCCGTTCGACCGCGGTCGTCGCCCTGCAGTTCGTCGCGGTGGCCGCGGGGCTGTGGGTGCTCGCGTGGGTGGTCGGCAAGACGTGGGTGATCCTGCTGCCGGTGCTGCTGGCGTTGATGGTGTCCACGGTGTTGTGGCCGCCGGTGCGGTGGCTGCGCAGCAGGAAAGTGCCTCCGGCCGCGGCGGTGCTGCTCGCGCTGCTCGTCGCCGTCGGCGTCATCGCGGGTGTGATCGCCGCGGTGGCGCCGGCGGTCGTCGACCAGGCCACCGAGCTGGCCGAGCAGGCCACCGCCGGTGTGGTGAAGGTGCGCGACTGGCTGGACGGCCCGCCGCTGAACATCAGTGAGGCGCAACTGGATTCGGCCGTCACCGCGATCACCGACACCTTGGACTCCAGCAGCGCGCAGATCGCCACGGGCCTGTTCACCGGTGTCGGTGCCGCCACGTCGGCGCTCGTCACGCTGTTCGCCACGGTGGTGGTGACGTTCTTCCTGCTCAAGGACGGCCCGGGCTTCATCCCGTGGCTGCGCCGCACCGCCGGGATGCCCGCCGGGCCGCATCTGGCCGCGGTGCTCGAACGGGTGTGGTCGACCCTCGGCGGGTTCATCCGGACCCAGGCGCTGGTCAGCCTCGTCGACGCGGTGCTCATCGGGATCGGGCTGGTGGTTCTCGGCGTGCCGCTGGCGTATGCGCTGGCGATCATCACGTTCATCGGCGGCTTCGTGCCGATCGTCGGCGCGTTCGTCGCCGGTGGCCTGGCGGTACTGATCGCGCTGGTGGCCAACGGTCCGGTGACCGCGCTGATCGTGCTCGGCATCATCCTGGCGGTGCAGCAACTCGAAGGCAACGTGCTGCAGCCGTGGTTGCAGTCGAGGTCGATGAAGCTGCACGCGGTGATCGTGCTGTTGGCGGTGACGCTGGGCGCCTCGACGTTCGGCGTGATCGGCGCGTTCCTGGCGGTACCGGTGGCCGCGGCGGTCGCGGTGGTGCTGCGCTACTACGACGAGCAGGTCGCCGCACGCACCGACGCCTAGCGAATCCGGCGCGCTATGCGACACCCGATGTCGCCTAGCGCGCCGGATTCACCGTTCGCAGGGCTAACGCGCGAACATCAACGCGCGCTTGACCTCCTGGATCGCCTTGGTCACCTCGATGCCACGCGGGCAGGCCTCGGTGCAGTTGAACGTCGTGCGGCAGCGCCACACCCCGTCGACGTCGTTGAGGATGTCCAGCCGCTCGGCCGCACCCTCGTCCCGGGAGTCGAAGATGAACCGGTGCGCGTTGACGATCGCGGCCGGGCCGAAGTAGGACCCCTCGCTCCAGTACACCGGGCAGCTGGTCGTGCAGCAGGCGCACAGGATGCACTTGGTGGTGTCGTCGTAGCGGGCGCGGTCGGTCTGGCTCTGAATCCGTTCGCGCGTCGGCTGATTGCCGGTGGTGATCAGGTACGGCTTGATCGCGCGGTACGCGTCGAAGAACGGCTCCATGTCGACGACGAGGTCCTTCTCCACGGGCAGGCCGCGGATCGGCTCGATCGTGATGGTCAGCTGCTTGTTCGGGTTCTTCGGCAGCATGTCGCGCATCAGCACCTTGCACGCCAACCGGTTCACGCCGTTGATGCGCATCGCGTCGGATCCGCACACGCCGTGCGCGCAGGACCGCCGGAACGTCAGCGTGCCGTCCAGGTACCACTTCACGTAGTGCAACAGGTTCAGCAGCCGGTCGCTCGGCAGGCACGGCACCCGGAAGCTCTGCCAGCCGGCGTCATCGGGCGACTCCGGGTTGAACCGGGCGATCTTCAGCGTCACCATCACCGCGCCCTCGGGCACCGGGGGAGTGGTGGCCTCGTCCTTCTCGATTGCGGGCGCGCTCATAGCCTTCTCTCTTCGCGCAAGCGGCTCATCGTCAGTACTTCCGTTCCATCGGCTCGTAACGCGTCATGACGACAGGCTTGTAGTCCAACCGGATGTCACTCAGAAGGTCAGAACCTTCCTTGTACGCCATGGTGTGGCGCATGTAGTTGGTGTCGTCGCGGTTCGGGTAGTCCTCGCGGGCATGTCCGCCGCGGGATTCCTTGCGGTTCAACGCACCCACCACGGTCACTTCGGCGAGCTCGAGCAGGAAGCCCAGCTCGATGGCTTCCAGCAGGTCGCTGTTGTAGCGCTTGCCCTTGTCCTGCACCGTGATCCGCGAGTACCGCTCCTTGAGCGCGTGGATGTCGGTCAGCGCCTGCTTGAGCGTCTCCTCGGTGCGGAACACCGCGGCGTTGTTGTCCATCGACTGCTGCAGGGCGCCGCGGATGTCGGCGACGCGCTCGTTGCCGTGCTCGGACAGGATGTCGCCGACCCAGCCGACCACCATGTCCGCGGGCTTCTCGGGCAGTTCGACGAAGTCATGTCCGAGTGCGTAGTTCGCCGCGGCGATGCCGGCGCGGCGGCCGAACACGTTGATGTCCAGCAGTGAGTTGGTGCCCAGCCGGTTGGCGCCGTGCACCGACACACAGGCGCACTCGCCGGCGGCGTACAGACCCGGGATGATGGTGGTGTTGTCGGACAGCACCTGTCCGTTGACCGTCGTCGGGATGCCGCCCATGACGTAGTGACAGGTCGGGTAGACCGGCACCAGCTCCTTGACCGGGTCCACACCGAGGTAGGTGCGCGCGAACTCGGTGATGTCGGGCAGCTTGGCCTCCAGCACATCCTCGCCGAGGTGACGCACGTCGATGTACACGTAGTCCTTGTTCGGCCCGGCGCCGCGGCCTTCGAGGACCTCGAGCACCATCGAACGGGCCACGATGTCGCGCGGGGCCAGGTCGACGATCGTCGGCGCGTACCGCTCCATGAAACGCTCGCCGTCGCCGTTGAGCAGCCGGCCGCCCTCGCCGCGCACGGCCTCGGAGATCAGGATGCCCAGGCCGGCCAGGCCGGTCGGGTGGAACTGGTGGAACTCCATGTCCTCCAAGGGAAGTCCCTTGCGGAAGATGATGCCCAGGCCGTCACCGGTCAGCGTGTGCGCGTTCGAGGTGGTCTTGTACATCCGGCCCGAGCCGCCCGTGGCAAACACGATCGCCTTGGCGTGGAACACGTGGATGTCACCGGTGGCCAGCTCGTAGGCGATCACGCCGGTGGCCACCGGGCCCGACGCCGTCTCGGTCAGCGCGATGTCGAGGGCGTAGAACTCGTTGAAGAACTCCACGTCGTGCTTGACGCAGTTCTGGTACAGCGTCTGCAGGATCATGTGGCCGGTGCGGTCGGCGGCGTAGCAGGCACGCCGGACCGGGGCCTTGCCGTGGTCACGGGTGTGGCCGCCGAAGCGGCGCTGGTCGATGCGGCCCTCGGGGGTGCGGTTGAACGGCATCCCCATCTTCTCCAGGTCGAGCACGGCGTCGATGGCCTCCTTGGCCATGATCTCGACGGCGTCCTGATCGGCCAGGTAGTCACCACCCTTGACGGTGTCGAAGGTGTGCCACTCCCAGTTGTCTTCCTCGACGTTGGCCAGGGCCGCGCACATGCCGCCCTGCGCCGCGCCGGTGTGGGAGCGGGTCGGGTACAGCTTGGTCAGCACGGCCGTGCGCACCCGGGGGCCGGCCTCCACGGCCGCCCGCATACCCGCGCCGCCGGCACCGACGATGACGACGTCGTAGCGGTGTTCAATGATCATTTCTGGATCACTCGGCCTCTCCGGTCAGGAAATCGTCGCGTCGAACGTCATCAGCACGTAGGTACCCAGGACCAGCGTGAACACCATCGACAGCGCCAGCAATGTGTTGAGCCAGAATTTGGTGGAGTCCTTGCGGGTGTAGTCGGCGATGATCGTGCGCATGCCGTTGCCGCCGTGCAGCTGGGCCAGCCACAGCAGCAGCAGGTCCCAGGTCTGCCAGAACGGCGACGACCACCGCTCGGCGACGTAGTTGAAGTCGATCCGGTACACACCCTCGTCCCACATCAGCATGATGAACAGGTGGCCGAGGGCGAGGAAGACGAGCACGATGCCCGAGAACCGCATGAACAGCCAGGTGTACTTCTCGAAGTTGGGCATCCCGCCGCCGCGTCGCGGCGCGCGCGGGTTGTCCAGACCGGCGGGCCGGTCGAAGCTGCGCTGCATCACCGGCGCGGGCCCGCCGCGGTCGCTGATGTGGTCGTAAGCGTTCTCGGCCATCACAGGAACCTCTCCGCCATGTGCATCCCGATCACCCCGAGCGAGGCGATGAACACGGCGATGAACACGCCGGCGATCACCCAGAGCATCTTGCGTTGGTGCCGCGGACCCTCCGACCAGAAGTCGATGAGGATGATCCGGATCCCGTTGAGCGCGTGGTAGAGCACGGCGGCGACGAGACCGATCTCCATCAGACCGACGATCGGCGTCTTGTAGGTCTCGATGACCTCGTTGTAGGCCTGCGGGCTGACCCGCACCAGCGCGGTGTCGAGCACGTGCACGAAAAGGAAGAAGAAGATCGTCGCACCCGAGATGCGGTGCAGGACCCAGGACCACATGCCCGGGTCGCCACGGTAGAACGTGCGGCGGCGCGTCGGCTGTGATCGCGGTGCCGGTATGTCGGTATCGGCTGGTGTCGCCGTACTCATGTGACCCTCCAACGCCATCGGTGGACGTTCGAAGCTCGGTCCTGCTTACCGGAGCCCCAAACCTCGGGGCGACTCTAATCCCCTACGTACTGTCGAACGAACTAGCGTGGGGGCGGATGCCCTGGTTCCAGGGTAGAAGTTAGGGTCCCCTATCTGCGACTTCGGGGCTCGGGGCGGGGTGTTCGGAATGGATTCAGAATCGACTCGGACGGCATGACGTGACAACGGAAATCGACTGGAAATTGTTGCGCCGCAAGGCGATCGACGTATCCGAGCAGGCCTACGCGCCGTACTCGCGGTTCCGGGTGGGCGCGGCCGCACTCGTCGACGATCACCGAATGGTGGCCGGATGCAATGTGGAAAATGTCTCATATGGCCTAGGTCTCTGTGCCGAGTGTGCAGTGGTCTGCGCCCTACATTCCAGCGGCGGCGGACGGCTGGTCGCGCTGTCCTGTGTGGGCCCCGACGGCGAGGTTCTGATGCCCTGCGGACGCTGCCGGCAGGTGCTGCTGGAGCACGGCGGCCCGGAGTTGCTGATCGACCATCCGCTCGGGCCGAGGCCGCTGCGGGACCTGCTTCCCGACGCGTTCGGCCCGGACGATCTCGCCCGAAACCCGCTGCCCGCGGAGGAAACACCGTGACGGGCCTCACAATCGATGCCGCCGGCCCCATGTCGCATCTCGATGCTCCGACGGTCATCCGGACCAAGCGCGACGGCGGCGTGCTGTCCGACGCGGCGATCGATTGGGTGATCGACGCCTACACCCACGGCCGCGTCGCCGACGCGCAGATGTCGGCACTGCTGATGGCGATCTACCTACGCGGCATGACCAACGGCGAGATCGCCCGCTGGACGGCGGCGATGATCGGCTCCGGTGAGCGGCTGGACTTCGGTGATCTGCGCCGCGACGGAAAGCCGCTGGCGTTGGTCGACAAGCACTCCACCGGCGGTGTGGGCGACAAGATCACGATCCCGCTGGTGCCCGTGGTGATGGCGTGCGGCGGCGCGGTGCCGCAGGCCGCCGGCCGGGGCCTGGGCCACACCGGCGGAACCCTGGACAAACTGGAGTCCATTCCCGGATTCACCGCCGAGATCTCCAAAGCCCAGATCCGCCAACAACTCTGCGAGCTCGGGGCGGCGATCTTCGCCGCCGGCGAGCTGGCCCCCGCCGACCGCAAGATCTACGCGCTGCGTGACGTCACCGCCACCACCGAGTCGCTGCCGTTGATCGCGAGCTCGGTGATGAGCAAGAAGATCGCCGAGGGCACCCGCGCGCTGGTGCTCGACTCGAAGGTCGGTTCCGGGGCGTTCCTCGGCAGCGAGGCCGAGTCGCGGGAGCTGGCCCGCACCATGGTCGAGCTCGGCACCGAGCACGGTGTGCTGACGCGTGCGTTGCTGACCGACATGAACACCCCGCTGGGACGCGCGGTCGGCAACGCCGTCGAGGTCGTCGAGTCGCTGGAGGTGCTCGCCGGTGGCGGACCCGACGACGTCGTCGAGCTGACGCTGGCCCTGGCCCGGGAGATGTGCGACGCCGCGGGTCTGGACGGGACGGACCCGGCGCAGACCCTGCGCGACGGCACCGCGATGGACTGCTTCCGGGAGCTGGTGGCCGCGCAGGGCGGCGACGTGACGACGTTGACGGCCGACGCGTTGCCGCTGGGTGCGCATTCCGAGACCGTCAGCGCGCCGCGCGGTGGCACCATGGGAGACATCGACGCGATGGCGGTGGGACTGGCGGTGTGGCGGCTCGGGGCGGGCCGCTCGGCCCCCGGTGAGCAGGTGCAGTTCGGCGCCGGCATGCGCATCCACCGCAGGCCGGGTGAGCCCGTCGCCCCCGGTGAGCCGCTGTTCACGCTGTACACCGACACCCCGGAACGGCTTGCCGGCGCCGTGGCCGAACTCGACGGCGCCTGGAGTGTGGGCGATCAGCCGCCGGCGGTCGGGCCGCTCGTCATCGATCGGATCAGCATGTAGGGGAGGCGCACGTGAGGTGCACAGGAAAGGTTATGCCGTGACGACACCGTTGACGCTCGACAACATCCGGCGCGCACCGAAGGCGCTGTTGCACGACCACCTCGACGGCGGTCTCCGCCCGGCGACGGTGCTGGACCTGGCCGGGCAGTACGGCTACTACTACCTGCCCGCCACCGACGTCGACGGCCTCGCCACGTTCTTCCGCACCGCCGCGCACAGCGGATCGCTGGTGCGGTACCTGGAGCCGTTCGCCCACACCGTCGGGGTCATGCAGACCCCGGACGCGCTGCACCGGGTCGCCCTCGAGTGCGTCGAGGACCTCGCGGCCGACAACGTCGTCTACGCCGAGGTCCGGTTCGCTCCGGAGCTGCACATCGAGGGCGGGCTGTCACTGGACGCCGTCGTCGACGCGGTGCTGGCCGGTTTCGCCGACGGCGAGAAGGCGGCCGCCGCCGACGGTCGCACCATCACCGTGCGCTGCCTGGTCACCGCGATGCGCCACGCGGCGCGGTCCCGGGAGATCGCCGAGCTGGCCATCCGGTTCCGCGACAAGGGGGTGGTCGGTTTCGACATCGCGGGCGCGGAGGCGGGGTACCCGCCGAGCCGTCACCTCGACGCGTTCGAGTACATGCGAAGCAACAACGCGCGCTTCACCATTCACGCCGGCGAGGCGTTCGGCCTACCGTCGATCCACGAGGCGATCGCGTTCTGCGGGGCGGACCGGCTCGGCCACGGCGTGCGGATCGTCGACGACATCGAACTCGACGGCGACGGCGGCGCGAAACTGGGCAGGCTCGCGGCGCTGTTGCGGGACAAGCGGATTCCGTTCGAGATGTGCCCGAGTTCGAATGTGCAGACCGGCGCCGTCAGCAGCATCGCCGAGCACCCGTTCGACCAGCTGGCGCGGCTGCGGTTCCGGGTCACGGTCAACACCGACAACCGCTTGATGAGCGACACCACGATGAGCCTGGAGATGCTGCGTCTGGTGGAGGCCTTCGGCTACGGCTGGTCGGATCTGGAGCGGTTCACGATCAACGCGATGAAGTCGGCGTTCATCCCGTTCGACCAACGGCTGGCGATCATCGACGAGGTGATCAAACCGCGCTACGCCGTGCTCGTCGGCTAGCGAATCGGGCGCGCCCAGGCACCCTGGCGGTGCTCCAGCGCGCCGGATTCACTCCTCGCGCAGGCGGGACTCGACGAACGACTCCAGCGACTCCCACTGTGCGACCGCGTCGGCGTACGGCCCGCTCGGACGTGTGACCGCCTTCGGGTCGAGCACATGCGCGATCACCCGGCCCAGCGCGGTGTCCGAGGAGAGCTTGGCGTCGACACTGGTGTCCTCGGAGTAGTCGCCGATGTCGCGCAGCAGTTCGACGGCGAGCTCGAGCTGGTCGCGGTCGAGCGCGTCCGGGCCCTCGGCAAGGTCGTCGGCGATGCCGTCCAGCACGTAGATGTTGTCGTCGGTGACCTCGACGCGCAGCGAACCGTCGGTGGCCGCGGTGCGGATGTCGTCGTAGGTGGCCAGGTCGGACAGGTCGTGGTCGTGCTCGTCGGCCAGGTAGCGGGCCAGTGTCCGCTCGGAGGGGAACACGCTGATGCGGCCGTTGCGGCCGAGGAAGATCGGCTGGTCGTTGAGGTAGCAGCGCAGCGTGAACAGCGTCCCGCCGCTGGTCATGATCCGGACCGGATCGATCCCGACCCGCGCCCAGAAGTCCTTGTCGCTGCCGAGCACCCTGGTCTCGGCCTCGGCCGCCAGCGAGTCCGACTCCTCCTCGGTGTCCACCACGTCGTCGATGACGAGGTCGTCCTCGTCCGGCTCCGGGGCCGGCTCGTCGAGTTCCGCCTGGGCTTTCTCCGCGGCCGCGCTGTCGACGTCGGGAACCGTGATGATCTCGTCGAGCGCCTCGATGACGTTGTCCCAGCCCCTGGCGATGATCTTCTCGATCTCGGCCCACCGCTTGCGTCCGGCGCGGCCTCCGAACGCCTCCACCCCGCCGCCGACGGTGCCGAGCATCGGGTTGCCGTTGAAGAACTTGGTGACCGCGGGCAGCTCGCACACCGATCCCATCGACGACACCACCGCCAGCGCGCCGTGCAGTTTGCGCACGCTGTCCTCGGTGGGCTTCCGGGAGAGCAGCTCCTCCAGCACCACCAGGTCGTGGGTGTGGTCGTCGGTCGGGGTGAGCCGGTGGGCGTTGGCCTCGGTGAGCTTCTGCCATGCCGGGTGGTCGACCAGATCGTTGTCGGTGCTGGTGCGGACGAAGGCCACCAGGTCAGCCACTGATTCCAGGACATAGAGGTCCTCGTCCTTGCCCAGGAAGGCTTCCCACTCGTCGCCGTCGGCGCGCCACCGCGGCGCCCACAGCGTGTACACGTCGCCCTTGGTCAGCGTCAGCCCGATGGGCACGATGTCAGCAGCCATGCGGCACAGCCTAACGACCTGGCCCCGCGGTGTTGAGGGCATGGCTGCGCTCAGGCCTGGCCGCGACGCACCGCTGCCGTACCGCAACCCGTTCGTCGCTCGGGATGTAAGTCAAGCCTGCCATGATCGCCGAATGACCCGGCTCGGCCTGCACGGCCTCGGTATCGGTGCGGGTGCGCAACGCACCGTGATCGATGCGGTGGCGGACGCGGCCGAACGCTCGGGGTTCGCGACGCTGTGGGCGGGTCAGCGCGTGGTGATGGCCGACGAGCGGCACTCGCATCCTCCGTACGGCGACGACGGTCGGATCTCGCTGTCCTCGCGGACCGATTGGCTGGACCCGTTGGTCACCCTCGGTTTCGCCGCGGCGGCGACGAACCGCATCGAGCTGGCGACCGGCGTGCTGCTGCTGCCCGAGCACAACCCGGTGATCACCGCCAAGCAGGCCGCGTCGCTGGACCGGATGACGGGCGGTCGGCTGTCGCTGGGTGTGGGCATCGGGTGGTCGAAGGAGGAGTACGACGCCCTCGGCGTGCCGTTCGTAGGCCGGGGACGCCGATTGGCCGAGTACGTCGCGGCGATGCGGAAGCTGTGGCGCGACGACGTCGCGTCCTTCTCCGGCGAGTACGTGTCCTTCGACCGGGTGCGGGCCAACCCGAAGCCGCACGGGCGGTCGATCCCGATCATCCTGGGCGGCAACTCCGACGCGGCGCTGCGTCGGGTCGCCGAGTGGGGCGACGGCTGGTACGGCTTCAACCTCGCCGACGTCGAGGAGGCGGCCTCGCGCGCGTCGAAGCTGCGCGAGCTGTGCCGGCAGGTCGGCCGCGACCCCACCGATCTGCGGCTGGCGGTCGCGCTGCGCGACCCGGTGCCTGCCGACGCCGGCCGGCTGGCCGATGCGGGCATCGACGAGCTGGTGTTGGTCGCCAGCCCGCCCGCGGACCCGATCGCCGCCGAGGCGTGGATCTCGGAGCTGGCCGGTAAGTGGATCCGCGTGCGTACCTGAGGGTCACGCCGTCGGCCGCCAGAACCCCTGGAAACCCTGGCCGGCGTTGTCGGTCCGGATCGGGGACAGCTTCACCGGGTCCCCGGCCTCCACCATCAGGCCGTCGCCGACCACCATCGCGACGTGACCGTCCCACACCGCGAGGTCGCCGGGGAGCACCGACGACGCCGCGACCGCGCCGCCGATGTCCTGTTCCTGGGCCAGCCGCGGAATGTTCAGCCCCGCCTCGCGGTAGGCCCACTGCGTCAATCCGCTGCAGTCCAATCCGACACCGGGCGTCGTCCCGCCCCACTGGTACGGGACCCCGAGCTGGGTCAGCGCGTGACGGACGGCGTCGGCGGCCACCGGGTTGGGCGCCATCACGATGGTCCCGTCAGGCAGCCTGATCGCCACGCCCTCGCCGAACGACGCCGCGTCGGGCGTTTCGGATCCGTCGGGACGGGTGAACGCCGCCAGCTCGCCGAGCGCGCTGGACCCGACGCCGCCACCGATCCCCGGCCCCGCCCCGATCCCCGGTGCGGCGAGCGGCGCACCGCGCTGCGGGCGCGTTTCAGGAAATCCGCGAGTTCACGATTGGCGTCGGCCACGTTGCCATCATCGCAGAACCGTACGCCGACAACGTAGGACGGCGAGTCCTAGTTCGCGCCGTCCCCGGTCG
>NZ_LMVQ01000086.1 GCF_001545925.1 Mycobacterium sp. NAZ190054
CGGTGATGAAGGCGACCTTGCCTTGAACGCGTCCCATGAACTGTCGTCCTTTCGCTGGAAACTGTTGGCTTGTCAGGTGTTCCGGCCGCCGTTGACGCCCAGGATCTGTCCGGTGATGTAGCCGGCCAGGTGGACTCCGAGCGGCGCAGCCGGCTCGAAGGCGACGCCACCGGCCGCCGCTTGCTGGACGAACTCGACGAAGCCAACTTCGCGGCCGCGGCCACGGCGGTCATCGGGCCCGGGCTGACCGTCACGGTCACCGATCCCGGCATGTCGCGCAATCTGACCGATGTCTCGAAAGAACGGGTCGAGGGCAGTCGCCAGGTGATCCTGGACCGGGACCTGCAACTCGTCGTGAACTCGCTGTGGGTCAGCGGGGCCGAGGCGATCTCGGTCGGCGGGGTGCGGGTCGGTCCGAACGTGACGATGCGCCAGGCCGGCGGCGGCATCCTGGTGGACAACCAGCCGATCTCCAGTCCGTATGTCATCCTCGCGGTGGGACCGCCGCGCACCATGCAGGACAGCTTCGACCGCAGCGCGGGTCTGCAGCGGCTACGGCTGTTGGAGACGTCCTACGGTGTGGTCGTCAACGTCTCCGGCGGCGACGGGCTGGCGCTGCCCGCCGGGCCCGCCCGAGACATCAAGTTCGCCCGAGAGATGGGACCCTAGTGATAGGCATCGTCGCTCTCGTCGTCGGCATCGTGCTCGGTGTGGTCTTCCACCCGGACGTCCCGGAGTTCGTCCAGCCCTACCTGCCGATCGCGGTGGTGGCCGCGCTCGACGCCGTCTTCGGCGGGCTGCGCGCATACCTCGAGGGCATCTTCGACTCGAAGGTGTTCGTCGTGTCGTTCGTCTTCAACGTGCTGGTGGCGGCGTTGATCGTGTACGTCGGAGACCAGCTCGGCGTCGGCACCCAGCTGTCGACCGCGATCATCGTCGTCCTGGGCATCCGGATCTTCGGCAACGCCGCGGCGCTGCGGCGCAGGCTGTTCGGGGCGTGAGATGAGCGAACACGGTCGGCACGAGTTCCCGGGCAGGCGCTCGCAGGCCGTGTTCGGGGTGCTGGCCGTGCTGCTGTGCCTGCTGCTCGGGATCGGGATCGCGACGCAGGTGCGGCAGACCGATTCCGGTGACTCGCTGGAGACGGCCCGCCCGGCCGACCTCGTCGTCCTGCTGGACTCGCTGCAGCAGCGCGAGGCCGCGCTCAACACCGAGATCGCCGGCCTGCAGCAGACCCTCGGTGAGCTGCAGACCTCCGGATCCGACGACCAGGCCGCGATCGAGAACGCCAGGGCCCGGCTGGCGGCGCTGTCGATCCTGATCGGCAGCATCGCCGCGACGGGCCCGGGGGTGACACTGACCATCACCGATCCGGCGCAGGGGGTGGCCGCCGAGACCATGCTCGACGTCATCAACGAACTGCGGGCCGCGGGCGCCGAGGCGATGGAGATCCGCGGCGAGCAGGACGGTCAGCAGGTCGCCGTGCGCGTCGGGGTGAGCACCTGGATCGTCGGCAGTGCGGGGGCCCTCGTCGTGGACGCCGCCACGATGGGTCCGCCGTACTCGGTGATCGCGATCGGCGACCCGCCCACACTGGCCGCGGCGATGAACATCCCCGGCGGGGCGATGGACAGCGTGGAACGCGTCGGCGGCACGATGGTGATAGAACAGTCCGACCGGGTCGACGTCACCGCCTTGCGGCAACCGAAACCGCGCCAATACGCTCAGCCCGTCAAATGACCTTTTCGATCAAGGAGCCCCGTGAGCGAGATTCCCGCCGACTTGTCCTACACCGCCGAACACGAGTGGGTGCAGCAGACCGGCGATGACACGGTGCGGGTCGGCATCACCGACTACGCCCAGTCCGCGCTCGGGGACGTGGTGTTCGTCCAACTCCCCGATGTCGGTGCGGAGGTCACGGCGGGGGAGTCGTTCGGGGAGGTCGAGTCGACGAAGTCGGTGTCGGATCTGTACGCGCCGGTCACCGCGAAAGTGATTGCGGTCAACGGTGATCTGGAGAGCAATCCGCAGTTGGTCAATTCCGACCCGTACGGCGAGGGCTGGCTGGTGGAACTGCAGGCAGAGGGCGGCTCGCTGCAGGAGAGCCTGGCCGGATTGCTCGACGCGGAGGGCTACCGCGGCCACGCCACGGACTGAGGTCTTGTTAGGGTCGTCCAGACAGATCGGGACGCGACGTGCGGATCCGGCAGTGGTGGACACAACGCGGTCGCATGCGCGGTACGGTCGACACCAGCGACGCATCGGCTGGGGGTCCGGCCGGTTATCGCCACAGCAGCCAGTGAGGAGCAGCGGGTGACGGACAAGGACTTCAACGCCGGGGCCGACTCTGACGAAGTCACCGTGGAGACCACGTCGGTGTTCCGCGCCGATTTCCTCAACGAGCTCGACGCCCCGCCCGCGGCGGGCGGCGAGAGCGCGGTGTCGGGAGTCGAAGGCCTGCCGGTCGGTTCGGCGCTGCTGGTCGTCAAGCGCGGCCCGAACGCCGGATCCCGGTTCCTGCTCGATCAGCCCACCACCTCGGCGGGCCGTCACCCCGACAGCGACATCTTCCTCGACGACGTCACCGTCAGCCGCCGGCACGCGGAGTTCCGGCTGGAGGGTGGCGAGTTCCAGGTCGTCGACGTCGGCAGCCTCAACGGCACCTACGTCAACCGCGAGCCGGTCGACTCGGCCGTGCTGGTCAACGGCGACGAGGTGCAGATCGGCAAGTTCCGCCTGGTGTTCCTGACCGGACCGAAGGGCGCCGACGGCGGCGCGTCCGAATGAGCGACTCCGCGCGGTAATCACCGATGACGCAACCCGACACACCGGCACTGCGCGGGATGTCGATCGGCGTTGTGCTGGATCTGCTGCGCGACGAGTTCCCCGACGTCACGATCTCCAAGATCCGCTTCCTGGAGGCCGAGGGCCTGGTCACGCCGGAGCGGACCGCGTCCGGCTACCGCCGCTTCACCGCCTACGACTGTGCTCGGCTGCGGTTCATCCTGACCGCGCAGCGCGACCACTATCTGCCGCTGAAGGTGATCAAGGCGCAGCTCGACGCCCAGCCGGACGGTGAGTTGCCTGCGCCCGGAAGTGCGTATGCGGCACCACGTCTGGTGTCGATCCGCGGCGCGGATGGGACCGTGGACACCTCGGCCGTCGCGGCCGGCCCCGCCCAGACGCGGCTGAGCCGGGAGGATCTGCTGGAACGTTCCGGCGTCGGCGAGGACCTGCTGAGCGCGCTCGTCAAGGCCGGCATCATCACCCCGATCTTCAAAGGTGGGGGCACCTCGTTCTTCGACGAGCACTCCGTCGTGATCGCCCAGTGCGCCCGCGCCCTGGCCGACTACGGCGTCGAACCCCGTCACCTGCGGGCATTCCGCTCCGCCGCCGACCGGCAGTCGGACCTGATCGCGCAGATCGCCGGCCCGGTGGGCAAGGGCGGCAAGGCAGGCGCGCGTGACCGCGCCGACGATCTGGCCCGTGAGGTGGCCGCGCTGGCGATCACGCTGCACACGTCCTTGATCAAGTCGGCCGTACGCGACGTTCTGGATCGCTGAGGACTAGACTCGTGTGACGAGTTCGTCGGCGTGCGGAGGGTAGGCACACATGGGTGAGGTTCGTGTGATCGGCATTCGCGTTGAGCCACCTCAGAACCAGCCTGTCCTGCTGTTGCGGGAGTCCAACGGTGACAGGTATCTGCCGATCTGGATCGGGCAGTCCGAGGCCGCTGCGATCGCCCTGGAACAGCAGGGGGTGGAGCCGTTGCGGCCCATGACGCACGATCTGTTCCGGGATGTGATTGCCGCGCTTGGGCATTCACTCAAAGAGGTGCGCATCGTCGATCTGCAGGAAGGCACCTTCTACGCGGATCTGATCTTCGACCGCGACATCAAGGTCTCGGCGCGGCCGTCCGATTCGGTGGCGATCGCGCTGCGCGTCGGCGTGCCGATCTACGTCGAGGAGGCCGTGCTCGCCGAGGCCGGGCTGCTGATTCCCGACGAAGGTGACGAGGAATCCGGCGGAGCGGTGCGCGAGGACGAGGTCGAGAAGTTCAAGGAGTTCCTCGACAGCGTGTCACCGGACGATTTCAAGGCGACCTGAGCGCCCGGCTGATCTTGGTCACGGATGCGTCTCGTCGGGTTCGACACGCGGTGCGGCTGTTCTGAAAGGTCGATTCAGGCCGCCATACTTGGGGCTGACGGGCAGTAACTGAACGCCGTCAAGCGTATGCTCGAACGAGGTTCGGGCAGGGTGTTCGATCGGCGAGAGGATTCGCAAGTGGGAGACACGCCACGCCAGGAGGAACTGGACCTGACCGCCGGCGCTCCGCAGGCGGGCGATCTTCCCCGGGTGTCCAGCGAGCCGGTCCAGGCCGGTCTGTTCCCCGACGACTCCGTGCCCGACGAGCTCGTCGGCTACCGCGGGCCCAGCGCCTGCCAGATCGCCGGCATCACCTACCGTCAGCTCGACTACTGGGCCCGTACCTCGCTGGTGGTGCCCTCGATCCGCGGCGCCGCGGGGTCGGGCAGTCAGCGTCTGTACTCGTTCAAGGACATCCTGGTCCTCAAGATCGTGAAGCGCCTGCTCGACACCGGCATCTCGCTGCACAACATCCGCGTCGCGGTCGACCACCTGCGTCAGCGCGGTGTCCAGGATCTGGCCAACATCACGTTGTTCTCCGATGGCACCACCGTTTACGAGTGCACGTCCGCCGAAGAGGTCGTCGACCTGCTCCAGGGTGGCCAGGGCGTGTTCGGCATCGCCGTGTCCGGCGCGATGCGTGAGCTCACCGGTGCGATCGCCGATTTCCCCGGCGAGCGGGCCGACGGCGGCGAGTCGATCTCGGCTCCCGAGGACGAGCTGGCGTCGCGGCGCAAGTACCGCGATCGGAAAATCGGCTGAGCCGGTAGACTCGCTCCCGCATCGTCTTTGCGCGGGAGAGTTCCGTGGCAGCCAGCCGCGGGCGCCGAAGGAGCAACACCTCTCCGTCAACCTCTCAGGCACCCGGACCGCACGAAGCCCCGATGCCTCTGGAAAGCGGTGTCTGACACCCGCCCATGGGGAAAGGCTCCCTCGCTGAAACGGCGGAGTGGCCGAATCTCTCAGGCAGCCCGTCCCGGGTCGACGACAGAGGGGGAGGAGCCGCCGTCGTTCGTGCCCCCGGGAGAACCCACAACGTGTCTGATCAGCCCCGCACCCTTTCGTTCGTCGACCGCCACATCGGACCCGACGCCCCGGCCGTCGACACGCTGCTGAGCACCATCGGCGTCAGTTCCCTCGACGAACTCGCGGGCAAGGCGCTGCCCGCCGGGATCCTGGACGCGCTGACCGCCACCGGCATCGCCCCGGGACTGGAGCATCTGCCGCCGGCGGCCACCGAGGCCGAGGCCCTGGCCGAGCTGCGGGCGATGGCCGACTCGAACACCGTCGCGGTCTCGATGATCGGGCAGGGCTACTACGACACGCTCACCCCGCCGGTGCTGCTGCGCAACATCATGGAGAACCCGGCCTGGTACACCGCATACACGCCGTATCAGCCCGAAATCAGCCAGGGTCGCCTGGAGGCGCTGCTGAACTTCCAGACCATGGTCACCGACCTGACCGGGCTGGAGGTCGCCAACGCGTCGATGCTCGACGAGGGCACCGCCGCGGCGGAGGCGATGACGTTGATGCACCGTGCGGTGCGCGGCCCCGGCAACCGGCTGGTCGTGGATGCCGACGTCTTCGCCCAGACGGCGGCGGTGCTGGCGACCCGCGCCGCGCCGCTCGGTATCGAGATCGTCACCGCCGATCTGCGGCAGGGCCTGCCCGACGGGGAGTTCTTCGGCGTGATCGCCCAGCTGCCCGGCGCGAGCGGCGCGGTGACCGACTGGTCCGGTCTGGTCGCCGCCGCCCACGAGCGGGGTGCGCTGGTCGCCCTCGGCGCCGACCTGCTGGCGCTGACCCTGATCACCCCGCCCGGCGAGATCGGCGCCGACGTCGCGTTCGGGACCACCCAGCGCTTCGGCGTGCCGATGGGCTTCGGCGGCCCGCACGCCGGTTACCTCGCGGTGCACTCCAAGCACGCCCGCCAGCTGCCCGGCCGCCTGGTCGGGGTGTCCGTGGACAGTGACGGTGCGCCGGCGTACCGGCTGGCGCTGCAGACCCGGGAACAGCACATCCGCCGCGACAAGGCCACCAGCAACATCTGTACGGCGCAGGTTCTGCTGGCCGTGATGGCCGCGATGTACGCCAGCTACCACGGCGCCGACGGGTTGACCGGCATCGCCCGGCGGGTGCACGGTCACGCCCGAGCGCTGGCGGCCGGGCTCGCCGCCTCCGGTGTGGAGGTGGTGCATCGCGCCTTCTTCGACACCGTGCTGGCCCGCGTGCCGGGCCGCGCCGCGGAGATCCGCGCCGCCGCCAAGGACCGCGGCGTCAACGTCTGGCTGGTCGACGACGACCACATCTCGGTGTCCTGCGACGAAGCCACCACCGACGGCCACATCGCCGATGTGCTGGCCGCGTTCTCGGCCGAGGTGACCTCCCAGGAGTTCGACGGCCCGTCGATCGCGACGAGGGCCTCGGAGTTCCTGACCCACCCGGCGTTCACGCGGTACCGCACCGAGACCGAGATGATGCGCTATCTGCGGTCGCTGGCGGACAAGGACATCGCGCTCGACCGCAGCATGATCCCGCTCGGTTCGTGCACGATGAAACTCAACGCCGCCGCCGAGATGGAGTCGATCACCTGGCCGGAGTTCGGCCGTCAGCATCCGTTCGCGCCGGCCTCCGACACCCCGGGACTGCGCCGCCTGATCGCCGATCTGCAGGCCTGGCTGACCGCCATCACCGGTTACGACGAGGTCTCACTGCAGCCCAACGCCGGCTCGCAGGGCGAGTACGCGGGCCTGCTGGCCATCCAGGCCTACCACGCCGCGCGGGGCGACACTGGCCGCACCGTGTGCCTGATCCCGTCCAGCGCGCACGGCACCAACGCGGCGTCGGCGGCGATGGTGGGTATGAAGGTGGTCGTGGTCGCGTGCCGTGCCAACGGCGACGTCGACCTCGATGACCTGCGCGCCAAGGTGACCGAGCACGCCGAGCGGCTGTCCGCGCTGATGATCACCTATCCGTCCACGCACGGGGTGTACGAACACGACGTCGCCGAGATCTGCGCGGCGGTGCACGACGCCGGCGGTCAGGTGTACGTCGACGGCGCCAACCTCAACGCGCTCGTCGGCCTGGCCCGTCCCGGCCGGTTCGGCGGGGACGTGAGCCACCTGAACCTGCACAAGACGTTCTGCATCCCGCACGGCGGTGGCGGGCCCGGCGTCGGCCCGGTGGCGGTGCGGTCGCATCTGGCGCCGTACCTGCCGGGTCATCCGCTGGCCGAGGAGCTCCCCGATGAGCGCACCGTGTCGGCGGCGCCGTACGGGTCGGCGTCGATCCTGCCGATCACGTGGGCCTACATCCGGATGATGGGCGCCGAGGGGCTGCGCTCGGCCACGCTGGTGGCCATCGCGTCGGCCAATTACATCGCCCGCCGGCTCGACGAGTACTACCCGGTGCTCTACACCGGTGAGAACGGCATGGTCGCCCACGAGTGCATCCTCGACCTGCGCGGGATCACCAAAGCCACCGGTGTCACCGTCGACGACGTCGCCAAGCGGCTCGCCGACTACGGTTTCCACGCGCCGACGATGAGCTTCCCCGTCGCGGGCACCCTGATGGTCGAGCCGACCGAGAGCGAGTCGCTCGCCGAGATCGACGCGTTCTGCGACGCGATGATCGCGATCCGCGGTGAGATCGACAAGGTCGGGTCCGGAACCTGGCCGGTCGAGGACAATCCGCTACGAGGGGCCCCGCACACCGCGGAGTGTCTGCTCGTCGACAACTGGGACCATCCCTACAGCCGCGAGCAGGCCGCCTATCCGCTCGGTAAGTCGTTCCGGCCTAAGGTCTGGCCGCCCGTGCGACGCATCGACGGCGCCTACGGCGACCGCAACCTGGTGTGCTCGTGCCCGCCGGTTGAGGCCTTTGCCTGACACCCGCGGGCGGGCGATAGGGTGACCGGCATGACGGGAGCCTCTGAGCAGGGTGCGGCAGGCCGGCCGAAGCTGTTCATCTTTCCGCACGCGGGCGGATCGGCGCAGTATTACGTGCCGTTCGCCAAGACCTTCACCACCGACATCAAGCGGGTCGCGGTGCAGTATCCGGGTCAGCGGGGCAAGCAGGATTTCGCGTCGTTCACCAGCCTGCCCGCGCTCGCCGACGAGGTGTGCAAGATGGTCTCGCCCGAGAAGGAAGGTGGCGCCGACGGGCCTCCCATCGCGTTCTTCGGGCACAGCATGGGAGGTTTGCTGGCGTTCGAGGTGGCCCGGCGCTTCGAGGAGGCGGGACGGCCGATCACGGCGCTGTTCGTTTCGGCCGTCGCGGCGCCCGGCCGGGTCGGCTACGAGGACATCCCCGACGACGACGAGGGGCTGTTGGCGGCGGTCAGTGCGATGACGGGCGCCAACCCGGAGTTCATGAAGAACGCGGAGTTCGCGGCGGCGATCCTGCCGACGCTGCGGGGTCTGAAGGCGATCGCCAACTACACGTGCCCGCCGGAGGTCAAACTCTCGTCACCGATTCACGCCTTCTACGGCGACGACGACGAGATCGCCACTTCGGAGAAGGTGGGTCCGTGGGCGGAGCGAACCACCTGCGAGTTCACCGCCAGGGAGCTCGGCGGGCACCATTTCTACCTCAACGACCATCTCGACGAGGTCGTGCCGGACATCGAAGCCAAGATCTGGGCACGGTTATCCCGGTCCTGACCGCGCGTGTGGTGTTCACCACATGACCGCAGCCCAGCCCCGATCACGGGTGCATTCAGTGGAGTCCGAGGACTCTGCCGGCGCCCCCGCGGCCACCGCGGGACCATCGCGCCGGGCCCCTATCTTACTGACGAGTAAGATAATTAATTGACGCACGCGTGTGATCTGAGCAAACCCCTTACGGCCGCGTCAAGACGATCCGAGCACTGTATTCGTCAGCTGCGCCCGCTAAACCGCGTACCAGGCAGTCGCAAGGTTGAGCAACCCGAATACGGGGTGTCAAGTGGGCCGTTACATTCGCTGGCAAAACTGTGAGCATGCTGTAAAACACGTGTGGCATTCTTGCTCATGCACAAAACGGGCGAAAAATGCCGGAATCTGCCAACTTCCCTCTGGCAAGCAAGTCGTGGTCTAATCCTTGCTCGGATTGCACAACAATATTGACGGGTCAGTGTTAGCCTTCGGGCGAGCGGGGGAATGCGCGGCTGGAGAGCTGCGAACTGGTTTGCCATCCACGGCGAAGAAGCCGGGGCGCAGAAGATAGTGAAAGGACGTCGCCATGCCGTTGCTTGAGCCGACTATTCCTGGCCTGCTCGCCGAGCGCGCACGCCTGCAGCCCGATGACGTGGCCTACACGTTCATCGATTACGACGTCGATCCGGCAGGATTCGCCGAATCGCTGACCTGGGCCCAGGTCCACCATCGCGCACAGGTGGTCGCCGAGGAGTTGTTGCGCCACGGATCCAAGGGGGATCGCGCCGCGATCCTGGCCCCGCAGGGCCTGGAGTACATCATCGCCTTCTACGGCGCGATGGCCGCCGGCTTCATCGCCGTGCCGCTGCCGGTGCCGGCGCTGGGCCAGCTCGACGAGCGCGTGAACGGCGCTCTGCGGGACTGCCAGCCGGTCGCCGTGCTGACGACCTCGGCCGTCGTCGGCGACATCATGAACTACGTCGGCGGGCTTCCCGGCGGTACGCCGCCTGCCGTCGTCGAGGTCGACGCGCTCGATTTCCATTCGCCACGAACGGTCGAGGTAAACGTCGGACCGCTGCCGAAGACCGCCTACCTCCAGTACACCTCGGGCTCCACGCGGGCGCCGGCCGGCGTGATCATGACGCACCGCAACGTCATCGCCAACCTGGAGCAGATCTTCACCGACTACATGTCGCACCGCGGCGGCGTGCCGCCGCAGGACACCACGATGGTCTCGTGGCTGCCCTTCTATCACGACATGGGCCTGATCCAGGGTGTGTTCGCGACGCTGCTCTGCCCGCCGGACGGACCGGACGGCACCTGGGGCCGGCCCGCGGTGCTGATGAGCCCGGTGGCGTTCCTGCAGAAGCCCGCCCGCTGGATCCAGCAGCTGGCGCTCAACACCCACTCGTGGTCGGCGGCACCGAACTTCGCCTTCGAACTGTCGGTGCGTCGCACCTCCGATGCCGACCTCGAAGGCATGGACCTCGGCGACGTGCTGGGCATCATCAGCGGCAGCGAGCGCATCCACTCGGCGACCATCCGCCGCTTCAACGAGCGCTTCGCGCAGTTCAACATGCCCGATACCACGGTGCGGCCGTCCTACGGCCTGGCCGAGGCGACGCTGTACGTGATCTCGGCGCCGACCGGGCACACGCCGTCGACGGTGCGGTTCGACTACGAGAAGCTGTCGGCCGGCCACGCCGAACGCTGCGGCTCCGATTCGGGCACCGAGCTGGTGAGCTACGGCGCGCCGCGCTCGTCGACCGTGCGCATCGTCGATCCCGAGACCCGCACCGAGAACCCGGACGGCAAGATCGGCGAGATCTGGGTGCACGGCGAGCAGGTCGCGATGGGCTACTGGCGTAACCCGCAGCAGACCGAGCGCACCTTCGGCGGCGAGATCGTCAACCCGTCCGAGGGCACCCCGGTCGGTCCGTGGTTGAAGACCGGCGACCTCGGGGTGATGTCCGAGGGTGAGATGTTCATCATCGGCCGCATCAAGGACCTGCTGATCGTCGACGGGCGTAACCACTACCCGGACGACATCGAGGCCACCATCCAGGAGATCACCGGCGGCCGCGTGGCGGCGATCTCGGTGCTCGACGACACCAGCGAGCAGCTCGTCGCCATCGCCGAGTTGAAGAAGAAGGGCAGCTCCGAGGCGGAGGCCCTGGACAAGCTGCGGGCGGTCAAACGCGAGGTCGCGTCCGCGATCAAGCGGTCGCACAGCGTGCGCGTCGCCGACCTGGTGCTGGTCGCGCCCGGTTCCATCCCCATCACTACTAGCGGAAAGATTCGGCGCTCGGCCTGTGTCGACCGGTACCGACAGGACGAGTTCAGCCGGTTGGACGTCACTACATGACCTCTGCTTTCGACGAGGACGCAATCCGGAACTGGTTGGTCGACTACCTGGTCACCAACATCGGTTGCAGTCCCGACGAGATCGATTTCGATGCCCCTCTGAACGACCTGGCTGTCGGTTCCAGTGACGCCGTCGTGCTGACCGGTGAGCTCTCCGAGCTGCTGGGCCGCACGGTCTCGCCGGTGGAGTTCTGGCAGTACCCGACGATCAACGCGCTGGCGAAGTTCCTCACCGGCGGTGAGGTCGAGCCTGCCGCCGAGGCCGTCGTGACCAGGGAGTACAGCGCCGACAACGAGCCGATCGCGGTGATCGGGCTGGGCTGCCGGTTCCCGGGCGGCGCCGATCTCGACGACAACATCGCCGGCCCGGACGCGTACTGGCGGTTCCTGATGGACGGCCGGTCGGCGGTGCGGGAGGTGCCCGCGGACCGGTGGGAGTCCTTCCAGGCCAACACCCCCGAGGCGGCCGCGGCACTGGCGGGCACCACCCGCTGGGGCGCGTTCCTGCGTGACCTGGACGCGTTCGACGCCGAGTACTTCGAGATCTCGCCGAGCGAGGCCGACAAGATGGATCCGCAGCAGCGGCTGCTGCTGGAGGTCACCCAGGAGGCGCTCGAGCACGCCGGCATCCCGGCGCACGCGCTGCGGCACTCGCAGACCGGTGTGTTCGCCGCAGCCTGCCTCGGCGAGTACGGCTATCTGTCCACCACCGACCTCGGCGACGTGGACTCCTGGTCGGGCACCGGTGGTGCGCTGAGCATCATCGCCAACCGGGTGTCGTACTACTTCGACCTGCGCGGGCCGTCCCTCACCGTGGACACCGCGTGCTCGTCGTCGCTGGTGACCATCCACCTGGCCTGCCAGAGCCTGCGTTCCGGCGACTCGGACATGGCGCTGGCCGCGGGCGTGAACCTGCTGCTCTCACCGGCGCCGACGCGCAGCTTCGACCAGCTCGAGGCGATGTCGAAGACGGGCCAGTGCCATGCGTTCGACGCGAGCGCCGACGGTTTCGTGCGCGGCGAGGGTTGCGGCGTCGCGGTGCTCAAGCGGCTCTCCGACGCCGAGCGCGACGGCGACCGGGTGCTCGCGGTCATCCGCGGGTCGGCGGTGAACCAGGACGGCCGCTCCAACGGCCTGATGGCCCCGAACCCGGCAGCGCAGATGGCGGTGCTGCGTTCGGCGTACGCGGCGGCGGGCATCGAACCGCGTGAGGTCGACTACGTCGAGACGCACGGCACCGGCACGCTGCTGGGCGATCCGATCGAGGCCCGCGCACTGGGCACGGTGCTGGGCCGCGGCAGGTCCGCCGATGCGCCGCTGCTGCTCGGTGCGGTCAAGTCCAACCTCGGCCACCTGGAGGCCGCCGCGGGCATCGCCGGGTTCGCCAAGGCGGTCCTTGCGTTGCAGCACAACACGATCCCGGCCAACCTCGGCTACCAGAACCCGAACCCGCACATCCCGTTCGACAACCTGCGCCTGAAGGTGGTCGCCGAGCACACCGACTGGAACGCCCCGGCCGGGCGGCCGCGCCGCGCCGGCGGTCAGGAAGTATGACCCGCGCACATTCGTGTCGAAGGTGCGGGCGAACGACGCGGCGTCCTGATCGAGTGTCATCGCTCCGGGAAAACTGGCCGCGTTG
>NZ_LMVQ01000087.1 GCF_001545925.1 Mycobacterium sp. NAZ190054
GCGCCCGCTCGGCGAGGGCGTCGACGTCGGAGAACCGGCCCATGCGCGCCGAGGTGAGCGCAGCTGCCGACGCCGCCCAGCCGACCGCGGTCTCGTCGGCGTCGGCCGACGAGAGCACTTCGTCGGCGAGTTCGAGTGCGCGGTCCAGGTTTCCGGCGTTCATCGTGAACGTCGCCGACAACGCGTCGAGCGTGACCCGGGCGGCCGGTGAGGACACCTTGCCGCGGGTCGTCCGCAGGAACGCGGTCGCGCGTTCCGGCTCGGACAGCATCCAGAACTGGTTGGCCGCCGTCGGCAACGCCCACGCCATCAGCTCGTCCTCGGTCAGCCCCGCCGGGTCGATCTCGGCGAGCACCTCGTCGGCCTCCCGGCCCCGGCCCTGCCAGGCCAGCGCATAACCCACCGTCAGCCGGGCGCTCAGGTCCGGCGCCGTCCCGAGCGCCGCGCGGCCCAGCCGTTCGCTGAGCTCAAGATCGCCCAGCCGCAACGCATCCCGCGCGGCGGCGCACATGTCGGGTAACGGCAGCGGGCGGTCCCCGCCCACCGCCAGTACGGCCAGCCGCAGCCGGCTTACCACGCCGATGCAGCCCGTGGAGATCTGCGCGACCATCGCGGTGCGCAGCCGGCGCAGGTCGGGGCCGCCGAGCTCGTCGCGGACCGCGTCGAGGAACAGCGGGTGGGCCGGACGCAGCTCGTCGTCCTCGACCACGACCGCGCCGGACCGCAACGCCTCGTCGACGGTGTCGA
Organism: Mycobacterium sp. NAZ190054; assembly: GCF_001545925.1. Taxonomy (GTDB): domain Bacteria; phylum Actinomycetota; class Actinomycetes; order Mycobacteriales; family Mycobacteriaceae; genus Mycobacterium. The sequence continues at coordinate 748 of NZ_LMVQ01000087.1, forward strand.
GATCGGTCAGTGCTTCGGCGTCGGCGCGGCTCAACGGGTCCGAGACGGCCAGGAACTCCAGGATGCGGTGGGCGGCGGCCGGCAGCGCGTCGACGAACTCCCCGATCCTCGTCATCAACCGGCCGTCGTCGTGGCCGGGCGGCTCCAGATCGACCCGGGTGACCAGACCGTCACGCCACAGCGCAGCGATCTCGGCGGGCACCGTGACACCGCCTGCGGTCGCGGTCAGCAGCAGCCGCGCCGTTGCGCTCACCGCCAGCTGATACACCAGCGCCGCCGACAGCGGATCCAGCAGGTGCGCGTCGTCGACCACCAGTAGGCGTCCGTCACCCAGCGCGTCCCGCGCGGCGCGCAGAACCGTTGTGGTGCTGCCACTCTCGGGTACGTCGAGCAGTCTCTCGAACGCGGCGAACGGAACCGCCTGGCGCGATGCTGTCGCGCGCACCCGGTCGACCCGCGCGAAGTCGGTGCCCAGCCGGTCGGCGGCCGAGCGTGCCAGCGTGGTCTTGCCGACGCCCGCGGGTCCGATCAGCACCGCGCCGGCGCGCGCCCGGACCCCGGCTTCGAGTTGCCCGAGAGCGGGTTCGGGCGGTGCGGTGACCCATCCCAGAGGCGCAGGCACATGGCGGAGTCTATGTGGCTAGGTTGGTGCTGTGTCCCGAGATCAAGCTCGTGAGTGGGCTGTCTGCGTCTACTGCGCGTCGGGCCCGGTGCACCCCGGCCTGCTGCAGCTGGCCCGCAGGGTCGGCGAGGGGATCGCCGCGCGGGGCTGGACGCTGGTGTCCGGAGGCGGCAACGTCTCGGCGATGGGCGCGGTGGCCATCGCGGCGCGCTCGCGTGGCGGCTACACCGTCGGCGTCATCCCGAAGCGCCTGGTGCACCGGGAGGTCGCCGACACCGAGGCCGACGAACTCGTCGTCACCGACACGATGCGGGAACGCAAACAGGTGATGGAGGACCGCGCCGACGCGTTCATCGCGCTGCCCGGCGGGATCGGCACCCTCGAGGAGTTCTTCGAAGCCTGGACAGCGGCCTATTTGGGTATGCACACCAAACCGATCGTGATGCTCGACCCGTTCGGGCACTACGACGGCCTGCTGGCCTGGTTGCGCGGGCTGGTCGGAACCGGCTACGTCGCCGAGGACGCGATGCGACGCCTGACCGTCGTCGACGATGTGGATGCCGCTCTGGCAGCGTGTGCGCCCGGCTAGGGTGACCCTCAAATCAACAGCGGAGGAAGAGCGGCAACTATGACGAACCCGTCGGGGACCCGTAGCAGCGTCGGGCTGCTCGATATCGCCAAGCAGGTACCCGGTTTTCTGATGGACACGCCGACCATCGTGCGCGGCGTCGTGACCGGGTTCGGGGCCCGCCCCACCGCCAAGACATCGATCGGCAAGGTCTTCCAGGACCGCGCCGCCCAGTACGCCGGCAAGGTCTTCCTGAAGTTCGAGGACCGGGAGATCACCTACGGCGAAGCCAACGAGACCGTCAACCGCTACGCGGCCGTGCTCGCCGCACGCGGGGTGGGGCACGGCGACGTCGTCGGCATCATGATGCGCAACTCGCCGGAGCCGGTGCTGCTCATGCTCGCGGCCGTCAAATGCGGTGCGATCTCCGGCATGCTGAACTACAACCAGCGCGACGAGGTGCTCAAACACAGCCTCGGGCTGCTCTCGGCGTCGGTGGTCGTCGCCGAGACCGAGTTCATCGAGCCCATCACCGAGTCCGGCGCCGGCACCGACGGGCTGATGACCCTCGACGAGCTCAAGCAACTCGCCGAGACCGCGCCCACCACCAACCCGGCCACCACCTCGGCCGTGCTGGCCAAGGACAAGGCGTTCTACATCTTCACCTCCGGCACCACCGGGATGCCGAAGGCCAGCGTGATGACCCACTATCGCTGGTTGCGCGCGCTGGCCGGTTTCGGCGGCCTCGGCATGCGGCTGAACAGCAACGACACGCTGTACTGCTGCCTGCCGCTCTACCACAACAACGCGCTGACCGTCGCGCTGTCCTCGGTGCTGAACTCCGGCGCCGCGCTGGCCATCGGCAAGTCGTTCTCGGCGTCGAAGTTCTGGGACGACGTCATCCGCTACGACGCCACCGCGTTCGTCTACATCGGCGAGGTCTGCGCCTATCTGCTCAACCAGCCGGAGAAGCCCACCGACCGCCGGCACAAGGTGCGCGTCATCTGCGGCAACGGTCTGCGCCCGGCGATCTGGGACGAGTTCACCCGGCGGTTCGGCATCAAGCGGGTCTGCGAGTTCTACGCCGCCAGCGAGGGCAACACCGCGTTCGTCAACGTGCTCAACATCGACAAGACCACCGGCATCTGTCCGAGCCCGATCGCGTTCGTCGAGTACGACGAAGACTCCGGTGACCCGGTGCGCGACGAGGACGGCCGGGTCCGGAAGGTCAAGAACGGCGAGCCCGGTCTGCTGCTGTCCAAGGTGAGCAGCTTCCAGCCCTTCGACGGTTACACCGACAAGAAGGAGACGGAGAAGAAGCTCGTCCGGGACGCGTTCAAGAAGGGCGACGTCTGGTTCAACACCGGCGACCTGATGCGGGCCCAGGGCTTCGGCCACGCCGCGTTCACCGACCGGCTCGGCGACACCTTCCGCTGGAAGGGCGAGAACGTCGCCACCACCGAGGTGGAGGCCGCGGTGTCCACCGACGGGCAGGTCGAGGAGTGCACGGTGTTCGGCGTCGAGATCCCCGACACCGGCGGCAAGGCCGGCATGGTCGCGATCCAGCTCAAGGACGGCCAGGAGTTCGACGGCAAGGCGCTGGCCGACGCGGTGTTCGACAAGCTGCCGGGTTACGCGGTGCCGTTGTTCGTCCGGGTGGTCGACGAACTGGCGCACACGTCGACGTTCAAGAGCCAGAAGGTGGACCTGCGCAAGGAGGGCTACGGCGGCAGCAGCGGTGAGGGCGACGACGACGACGTCAAGATCGACGACCCGCTGTATGTGCTGTCCGGCCGCGAGGAGGGTTACGTGCCGTTCTACGACGAGTACCCCCGCGAGGTCGCGGCGGGCAAGAAGCCCAAGTAGCGGGTGATTCGGGCGTAGTTGGTCACGCTGACGTTGACCAACTACGCCGAAATCGCGAGGGCCCGGCGAAAACGTAGCCTGGGTGCGTGGAGTCGACGTTTCTGGGACGCCCGGTGGCCGGGGACCGAGCGCTGATCATGGCGATCGTGAACCGCACCCCGGACTCGTTCTACGACCGTGGCGCGACGTTCACCGACGAGTCGGCCAAGGAGGCCGCCCACCGGGTGGTCGAGGACGGCGCCGACATCGTCGACGTCGGCGGGGTCAAGGCCGGTCCCGGCGCGACCGTGGACGTCGCCGAGGAGATCGCGCGCGTGGTGCCGTTCATCGAGTGGTTGCGCGGCGCGTTCCCGGACCGGGTGGTCAGTGTCGACACCTGGCGCGCAGAAGTGGCAAAGCAGGCGTGTGCGGCGGGCGCGGACCTGATCAACGACACCTGGGGCGGGGTGGACCCCGATCTGGCCGGGGTGGCCGCCGAGTTCGGCGCCGGGCTGGTGTGTTCCCACACGGGCGGCGCCACGCCGCGGACACGCCCGTTCCGGGTCAATTACGGCCTGACCGAGCGCGGCGTCGTCGACGACGTCATCGCCGAGGTGACCTCGGCCGCCGAGCGGGCGGTCGCACTGGGGGTGCGCAGGGACCGGGTCATCATCGATCCGACCCACGATTTCGGCAAAAACACTTACCACGGTCTTAGTTTGTTGCGTCATGTGGAAGACCTTGTAAACACTGGATGGCCGGTCCTGATGGCCCTGAGTAACAAGGATTTTGTCGGGGAAACTCTGGGTGTGGGTTTGACCGAGCGCCTGGAGGGCACCCTCGCGGCCACCGCTCTCGCGGCGGCCGAAGGGGCCAGGATCTTTCGGGTGCACGAGGTCGGGCCCACACGTCGGGTACTGGAGATGGTTGCGTCGATCAAGGGCGCCCGTCAGCCGAAACGCACGGTGAGGGGACTGGCATGACTGTGTTGTCTGATCGCGTCAACGACCTGGAAACATACGGCGTCGCCGGACATCGGTGGCTCGGTGAGCGCAGCTGGTGCCGTCCGAACTGGACGGTGGCCGAACTCGAAGCCGCCAAGAAGGGGCGCACCGTGTCGGTGGTGCTGCCCGCGCTCAACGAGGAGGAGACGGTCGCCGGCGTCGTCGAGACCATCACCCCGTTGCTGGGCGGGCTGGTCGACGAGCTGGTCGTGCTCGACTCCGGTTCCACCGACGACACCGAGATCCGCGCCGTGGCCGCCGGTGCCCGGGTGGTCAGCCGTGAGGTGGCGCTGCCCGAGGTGCCGCCGCAGCCCGGCAAGGGTGAGGTGCTGTGGCGCTCGTTGGCGGCGACGACGGGCGACATCATCGCGTTCATCGACTCCGATCTGCTCGATCCGGACCCGATGTTCGTGCCCAAGCTGCTCGGCCCGCTGCTCACCGCCGACGGCGTGCACCTGGTCAAGGGGTTCTACCGACGCCCGCTGAAGGTCAGCGGCAGGGAGGACGCCAACGGCGGAGGCCGGGTCACCGAACTGGTGGCGCGTCCGCTGCTCGCCGCGCTGCGTCCCGAACTCATGTGCCTGTACCAACCGCTGGGCGGGGAGTACGCGGGCACGCGCGAGTTGTTGACCACGGTGCCGTTCGCGCCCGGCTACGGCGTGGAGATCGGGCTGCTCGTCGACACCTACGACAGGCTCGGCCTGGACGGGATCGCCCAGGTCAATCTCGGGGTCCGCACCCACCGCAACCGACCGCTGACCGAGCTCGCGTCGATGAGCAGGCAGGTCATCGCGACCCTGCTGTCGCGGTGCGGCATCCCGGACTCCGGGATCGGGCTCACGCAGTTCTTCGCCGACGGCGAGGACTACACCCCGCGGACGTCGACGGTCTCGCTGACCGACCGCCCGCCGATGGTCACGCTGCGCCCCCGCTGACCGGCGGGTGAGGTGGCGCCGGTGTCGGCGCTTTCAGGCAGTATCGAGGGGTGACTCTCGTCCTGCTGTACCTCGTCGTACTGGTGCTCGTCGGCATCGTGCTGTTCGCCGTCGGCAGTGTGCTGTTCGGTCGTGGTGAGGCGCTGCCGCCGCTGCCGCAGGCCACCACGGCCACCGTGCTGCCCGCCTCGGGTGTCACCGGTGCCGACGTCGACGCGGTCAAGTTCAGCCAGACCCTGCGCGGCTACAAGGTCAGCGAGGTGGACTGGGTGCTGGACCGCCTGGCCCGCGAGCTCGACACGCTCCGGGGTGAACTCGCCGCGGTGCGCGCCGCCCACGGCATCGACGGTGACGGTGGCGGTGACGCCTCCACGGTGCCGCCGCAGCACGCGCGGGACGACGCGTGAGCGCCACCGCCGCCGATCCGCGCATCCGCTGCGGATGGATCGACCAATCACGGCTTTCCGCAGCGGATTTCGAGCTGTATCGCGACTACCACGACACCGAATGGGGCCGCCCCCTGCACGATTCGGCGGCGCTGTTCGAACGCGTCAGCCTGGAAGCGTTCCAGAGCGGGTTGTCCTGGCTGATCATCCTCCGCAAGCGGGACAACTTCCGTGCCGCGTTCGACGGGTTCGACGTCGAACGCATCGCGGGTTACACCGACCGTGACGTCGACAGGCTGCTGGCCGATCCGGGGATCGTGCGCAATCGCGCGAAGATCGAAGCCACCATCGCCAACGCCCGCGTCACCGCGGAAATGGCCGAGGCCGGTGAGGATCTGGGGGAGTTGCTGTGGTCCTTCGCCCCGGCGGACCGGGTGACACGGGCGCGCCCGGCGAGCATGTCGGGGATCGCCGCCGTGACGCCCGAATCGAAGGCGATGGCCAAGGAGCTCAAGAAACGGGGCTTCCGGTTCGTCGGGCCGACCACGGCGTACGCGCTGATGCAGGCCACCGGGATGGTCGACGACCACGTCGCGAACTGCTGGGTGCCGCGGCTCTCCGACGGGCGGTAGGCCCCCGCCGCTGACCGTCCGCAACGGCACGTTCGGGTCTCTATAGCCGGGTCTTGGCACACGACCTTGCCCGGATAGGGAACAATGGAGGTCTGTAGCAGTTCAGAGCCGGGTGCTGTCGTTGCACGTCCGTAGCGTGCGGGGGCCCGGCTCACGGCAGACCAGGGCCCTGACGGGCACGCCCATGTGGAGGGAGCACTCGATGGCGGCGATGAAGCCCCGGACTGGAGACGGTCCACTGGAAGCAACCAAGGAGGGGCGAGGCATCGTGATGCGGGTACCACTGGAAGGCGGTGGCCGGCTCGTCGTCGAACTCACCCCCGAAGAGGCAGCCGCGCTGGGCGACGAACTCAAGGGTGTGACCAGCTAGGGCCGACGCCCGCTAGCTCGAGACATCGAGGTAGATCTGCAGGGTCTCCTGGGCGATGTGCGCCCAGGAGAACTCGTCGATGCACCGCTGCCGTCCCGCGCTTCCGAATTCGGCCGCGCGCTGCGGGTCGCCGACGAGCGAGTTGACCGCCGTGGCGAGTCCCTGTTCGAACGACGCGGTGTCGTCGGCGTCGTAGTGCACCAGCAGGCCCGTCCGCTGGTCGGCGACCACCTCGGGAATCCCACCGACGTCGGACGCGACCACCGCCGTCGCGCACGCCATCGCCTCGAGGTTCACGATGCCGAGCGGCTCGTACACCGACGGACACACGAAAGCGGTTGCTGCCGAAAGAATTTCGCGGATCTTGTGGGTGGGCAGCATTTCGCGTACCCAGAACACGCCGGTGCGGGCGCGGGACAGCTCCTGCACCGCCGAGGCCACCTCCTCGGCGATCTCGGGGGTGTCGGGCGCACCCGCGCACAACACCAGCTGCACCTCGGGGGCGAAATGGTGCGCGGCCGCGACCAGGTGCGCCACGCCCTTCTGCCGGGTGATCCGGCCGACGAACGCCACGATGGGCCGGGCCGGGTCCACCCCGAGTTCGGCCAGCACCGATGCGCCGGGGTCAGGCTCGGCCGGGTACCAGACCTCGGTGTCGATGCCGTTGCGCACCACGTGCACCCGGTCGGGGTCCAGCGCCGGGTAGGTGCGCAGCACATCCCTGCGCATCCCCGAACTGACCGCGATCACCGCGGCCGCGGCCTCGACGGCCGTCTTCTCGACCCAGGACGAGATGCGGTAGCCGCCGCCGAGCTGCTCGGCCTTCCACGGCCGCATCGGTTCCAGCGAGTGCGCGGTGAGCACATGCGGCACCCCGTACAGCAGCGCGGCCAGGTGCCCGGCCATGCCGGCGTACCAGGTGTGTGAGTGCACGACCGTGGCCGCCGACGCGGCGTTGACCATGTTCAGGTCGGCCGACAGCGTCGCCAGCGCGGGGTTGGCTCCGGTGAGCGCGGGATCGGGTTGTGCGACCGTGGCCCCCGGCCGCGGCGCACCCATACAGTGCACGTCGACCTCACACAGATGCCGCAACTGGGCGACCAGCTCCGTGACGTGGACACCAGCACCGCCGTAGACCTCGGGTGGATACTCCCGAGTCATCATCGCCACCCGCATCCTGTGACGGTATCCAACTTCCGAACCCGTCGCGTCGCATCCCCAATTGTCTTGACCGACAGCCCCAGAAGACGCCCTGCCGCGCGGTGGGGAGCGGCGCGCGGCGCGGCAAAAGCGGGAATGGGTGGCCGCCGTCTCCGCGTGCGGATAGGTTGGCAGCATGAGGGAAGCGCCACATGTGTTGGGCATCGTCCTCGCAGGCGGAGAAGGCAAGCGCCTCTACCCGCTGACAGCCGATCGCGCCAAGCCCGCCGTGCCCTTCGGGGGCGGCTACCGGCTCATCGATTTCGTGCTCTCCAACCTCGTCAACGCCCGCTATCTGCGGATCTGCGTGCTGACCCAGTACAAGTCGCATTCGCTGGACCGTCACATCTCGCAGAACTGGCGGCTCTCCGGGCTCGCCGGTGAATACATCACCCCGGTGCCCGCCCAACAGCGGTTGGGCCCCCGCTGGTACACCGGATCGGCCGACGCGATCTACCAGTCGATGAACCTGATCTACGACGAGGATCCGGATTACATCGTGATCTTCGGCGCCGACCACGTGTACCGGATGGACCCCGAGCAGATGGTCCAGCAACACATCGAGAGCGGTGCCGGGGCCACCGTCGCCGGTATCCGGGTGCCGCGCGCGGAGGCCACCGCGTTCGGCTGCATCGACGCCGACGACTCCGGCCGGATCCGCGGGTTCATCGAGAAACCCGCCGACCCGCCGGGCACCCCGGACGATCCCGAGCAGACCTTCGTGTCGATGGGCAACTACATCTTCACCACCAAGGTGCTGATCGACGCGATCCGCGCCGACGCCGAGGACGACGATTCCGACCACGACATGGGTGGTGACATCATCCCCCGGTTGGTCGCCGACGGGATGGCCGCGGTGTACGACTTCAGCGACAACGAGGTGCCCGGGGCCACCGAGCGTGATCACGGGTACTGGCGCGATGTCGGCACGCTGGACGCGTTCTACGACGCGCACATGGACCTGGTCTCGGTGCACCCGGTGTTCAACCTGTACAACAAGCGCTGGCCGATCCGTGGCGGAGCGGAGAACCTGGCGCCGGCCAAGTTCGTCAACGGCGGCTCGGCGCAGGAATCGGTGGTCGGCGCGGGCAGCATCATTTCGGCTGCGTCGGTGCGCAATTCGGTGCTGTCGTCCAACGTCGTCGTCGACGACGGCGCGATCGTCGAGGGCAGTGTGCTGCACCCCGGGGTGCGGATCGGGCGCGGTGCGGTGGTGCGCCACGCGATCCTGGACAAGAACGTCGTGGTGGGTCCCGGCGAGATGGTCGGCGTCGACCTGGACAAGGATCGCGAGCGGTTCTCGATCAGCGCCGGCGGGGTGGTCGCGGTCGGCAAGGGCGTCTGGATCTGACGGTTCGTCAGTGCACGGGCACGCGGCGGGCCCGGTCCGACGCCGGCCACACGTAGGGAAGGTCCTCGGGAGCGTCGGGGAACAGCGGCCGGTAGTGCTCCGGATCCTTGCGCACCAGAGCGGACTGGTGGCTGAGGTGGAAATCGCTGTCGCCGAGCCACGGTGGCAGCTCGTCCGCGGCCGCCAGCTCGTCGTAGGTGCGGACCGCCGACAGCCCGGTCCCGGCCGTGAGGTCGGCGGCCAGCGTCGCCGCGCACGTGTCACCCCGGCCCTCGGCGCACCAGACGCCGCACACCTCCAGGCCGTACCGCACCAGGGCTTCCTCGTAGCCGGCCCACATGGCCGCGGCGGGGTGGTGACGCCATCCGTAACCGGCGACGGTCAGCGCACGCAGTATCTGGATCGTCTCCACCCGCTGCTTGCCCAGTCGCCGGGTGTCCAGCGTCCGCGCGGAGTCGGCGAAGCCGGGGCGCGGCAGGAAGGTCTGCATTCCGGCGGGATACCCGTTCGCGGGCGGTTCAGGTGGCGTGGCGCGCCCGGCGCCGGCGGATCAGCGCGACCGCGGCCCACGCCAGCGCGGCGGCGGCCACGAGCACCAGGACCGGCACCAGGATCGCGACGAAGACGAGCCCGACGCTGACGACGTCCTCGGTGGTGCTGAGCACGGGTGCGGCGACCCCGGCGGTGGCGACGTTGGCGGCGGGCCGCACGGTCGATTTGGTCAGCGACACCACCAGCGCGACGACCACCCCGACGGCGACCGGGATCCACTGGCCGGACTGCGCGAACGCACCCGGATCGGTGACCGCCGCCGTCTGGGCCGCGGTGCCCGAGCCGAACACGATGCCCCCGGCGGTGGGACGGACGAACGTCTGCACCGTGTCGTTGACCGTGTCGAGCGCGGGCACCTTGTCGGCCACGACCTCCACGACCAGCAGCGCCGCCACGATCGCCATCACCCAGCCGTTCTCCAGCCAGGCCCAGCCGGCGGGCAGGGTGACCAGATCGGTGAACCGGCCCAGCAGCCCGAGCGCCAGCAGCGGGATGTAGGCGTTCAGCCCCGCCGCGGTCGCCAGGCCGAACCCGGTGAGCAGCTCCATGCGCTCAGTATGCGGCGGTTCACCACAGTCCGGGGACGAGTCGGTGGCGCACCTGCTGTTTGTAGTCGCGGTACCCGGCGAGTTCGGTGGTCAGCATGTTCTCCTCGTCGCTGATGCGCAGGGCGAGGACGATCAGCCCGGGAATGACGAACAGCAGACCCCAATACGAGGCGAGCGCGAGGGGGATGCCGATCATCATGATCACATTCTCGGAGTACATCGGATGCCGCACCACGGCGTACATGCCGGCCGTCGCCAGCTGCTGGCCGGACTCGACGGTGACATTCGCGGCCGCATAGGCATTCTGGATGACGGCGAGCATGGCGATTCCGAGCCCGAGCGCCACCAGGATGTCACCGGCGACCGACACCCCAGCGGGCACCGCCGACCAGCCGAAGCGAAAATCCAACGCGCTCACCATGATCATCGCGGCCAGTGATCCGAACGCGAGCACGCTGACCGCCTTCTGCAGGGTTCGGGTCTCGGCCCGCGGGCCGGCGTGCGTGCGGCGCCTCAGTGCCTCCGGGCTCGCCCGGCCCAGGTAGACGCTGGGGATCAGCGTCGCGAGGGCGAACACCGCGATGAACGTCCAGCCCTGCCAGTAGTCGAAGCTGCCCGCTGGCCCGAAGACCATCAGCCCGAAGACGGTGAGACCGATGGGCACCGTCCACAGTGTCTGGACAAGCGCTTTCACGATCTTCTCACCACACTCCCGGCACCAGGCGGTGGTGCACCTTCCGGGTGTATTCGGGGTATCCGCTCAGTTCCGACATGAGTGCCTTCTCCTCATCGAGGATGCGGAAGACGAAGACGGCGATGCCGGGGATGAGGACGAGCAGCCCCCAGTACGAGCCGAGCGCAAGCGGAATACCGATCGCCATGACCAACGATCCGGAGTACATCGGATGGCGTACCAGACCGTAGAGCCCGGTGGAGACCAGCGGCTGCTCGGCTTCGACCGTGATGGTCGAGGCCGCATAGCTGTTCTGGTGCACCACGAGCAGGGAGATGCCGAGGCCGAGCACCACCAGCACGTCGCCGAGCAGGACGACCGGTACGGGCACGTCCGACCAGCCGAAGCGGTGGTCGAGGGCGCTGACGATCAGCGTCACGACGAACCACAGCTGGATGCCTGCCACGATGATCTTCTGCGCGGGCCGGGTTTCCTTCGTGGGTCCGACTTTCATCCGCCGCTGCAGGACCTCGGGTTTCTTCCTGGCCCAGTAGATGCTGGGCCATGCTGTCGTGGCGGCGAACACGGCGATGAAAAGCCAAGCCTGCCAGTAATGGAACGTTCCCGCCGGTAAGAACAGCAGCACGCCGAAGAGGGTCGTCCCGGTCAGACTCATCACGATCGTCTTGAGTCTCATGCTCATCTTCCCGCCTTCCGTTCACACCGCGTCGCGGTTTCGGTAGAAGCAGTTCGCGGCCAGAGCCAGTGCCGCCGCGACGAAGACCATCACCGCCATCCCGGCCAGCGGGAAGTCCTGCGGCGCGGTGGTCTGGCCCACCGGCGACAGGTCGAGCAGCCAGCCGGGCAGGCGCAGCAGCGCGCCGAGATACAGCGAAGCGACGACGAATGTCACTGCCAGCCAACCGATCCAGGTCTGGCGGAGAGCGACGGCCACCGCGGCCACCCCGGCCAGCACCGCGAGCGCGGGTACGAATGCGACCCCGGCCAGCGTGAGCCTGAGCACCGTTTCGGGCTCGCCCAGCGCCAGCCCGGCGCCGAGACCGTTGCCCAGGCCGGCGAAGAACATCAGCACGGTCGCACCGAGCACCGCCGAGACCACCGCGGTCGACAGCCGTCGGCGGCGGTGAGATCTTCGGCATGCACGCCTCCCCACCTGACGCCGAATGTTATGTGGGATACGGGATTCAACCCGTACTCACCCGCGTCTACGAACGTGCTACCACCGCATTGTGCGAGT
>NZ_LMVQ01000088.1 GCF_001545925.1 Mycobacterium sp. NAZ190054
CGAGGCGCAGCGCCGCGGCCGCCCCGTCACCGGCCGCCCGCCGAACGGCATGCCAGCCCGCCAGGGCATCACCGGCACCGGTGGTGTCGACGACAGGTGCGTCGATTCGGGGTGGTGTGATGGCCACCGACGCGCCGTCGTGATGCAGCCGAACCCCGCGCGGGCCCAGGGTTTCCACGACTTCACGGGCGCCGAGATCCAGGATGCGATCGACGGCATCGGGTCCGATCGCCGCGGCAGCCCGCTCGTTGAGGAACACAGTGTGGCACCCCGCCAGATGCGCGGACAGATCGGGCAGACCGCCGGGCATCGTGGCGGGTTCCAGGTCGATCGACACCGGCACCCCGGCCGCGCGGCAGCGCTCGATCAATCGGGCACTGGCGGGGCGGTCGTAGGCGGCGGTGTGCAGCCACGCCGCGGCATCGAGGTTCAGGGCGTCGACAGTGTCGATGCCGGGATACATGGCGACATCCGGCGCGAGCACCAGCCGCTTCTCGCCGCCGCCGTCGACCAGGATGATCGCGCGGCAGGTTGCTTTGGCCGACCATTCGACGTGCACGTCGATGCCTTCGTCGGCCAACCGGGCCGGGATCGACCGGCCGAAGATGTCGTCACCGGCGGCGGTGAACAGCGTGACATCCGCGCCGGTCCGCGCGGCCGCCACGGCGGCATTGGCCACCACACCACCGGTGGCCTCGTGCAGCTCATCGGCCACCATCTTTTCGTCGGGCGCCGGGACCGCGGGCAGCAGCACGGTGGTGTCGATGCCCACGTCGCCCACGAAGAACACCCGCTGTGAGCTCATGGCCGGCTCAGCTCGATGCGGTAACGGTAGCGGTCGGCCCGGTAGTGCCGGATCGCGTACTCCACCGGCGCGCTGCGGTGATCCCGCGCGGTACGGCGCGCCACGAGCACCGGGCCACCCACCGAGATCTGCAGTTCCGCAGCAAGATCGGCGTCGGCAACACCCGCCTCGATGACCTCGTGGCCTGCAGAGACCCGGAGATTGCGGTGCCGTTCCAACCACACGTAGAGCGAGGCGATGGAACGCGTGTCGGGTAACTCATCGTCGGGATCGGCTGCGCTCGGCGCCAACCAGGATGCGCTGACCCCCATGGGTGCGTCGTCGGCCAGCAGCAGACGGCGGATGCGCACCAACTGCGCGCGGGGCAGGACACCCAGCTCGGCGGCCACCTCAGCCGGCGCGTCGGCCACGTCCACCCGGACATCCCGGTAGCCAGGGGTCAGTCCGCGGGCGCGCATGTCCTCGTTGAAGCTCGACAGCAGGTTCAGCGGTTGTTCCACTCTGGGCGGCAACACAATTGAGCCGCGCCCGGATTTGCGTTCGATCAGGCCGCGTTCAGCCAGGCTGTCCAGAGCGGCGCGGGCGGTCGTCCGGCTCACCGCGAAGCGCCGGCCGAGCTCCGCCTCCGAGGGCAGCGCGTCGCCTACGGCGAACTCACCTTTGTCCAATGCCGTCATCAGCCGTTCGCTGATCTGGAACCACAGAGGCACGGGGCCGGGAACCAGGTCTTCGGAATCCCACGACATGAACCGAACGTACAAACGTCATGACGTTTGGTCAACAGGGAAAGGTGACGTTAACTTCACCGAAACGTGTGGCAACGTCCGCGTCACACAGCGAAGTGCAGGTCACCTCGGAATCTCCGGGCCATGACGTACCTCCGGAGATTCGAAGATCCCCCGCCCGCGTGTCGCGGGCAGTGCGCTGCAGGCGCTTTCACCGCCGGCCCACTGCAGTCCACAGCGCCCGGAGGCTCGATAGGCCGGCCGCTTCGACGCCCTACGGGTGATCGCCATACGTTCGGTGGTCGACTGCACCAGGACGCCGGTGATGAGCGGCTGGCCACGCAGCGTGGATCCCATCCGACCGTAGGGCCAGTGCCCGAAGCTCATCATGTCGATGCCGAGTGTCTGCTGCGGGTGTTCGCGCGCTTCGGTGATGTGGTTGCGGACCGCCTCCAGCTCGGTCTCCAGGCGGCGCAGCGCGGACGCGGCTCGGCGAAGGTGGTGGTCGCGCTGCTCTTTGAACAGACTGACGCATTCGGTCCAGGTCGGTATGTCGTTGCGCGGGAAGTAGGCGTGGCCAGCTTTACCGCGCACAACCTGGGGGAGGAGCCCCGTCTGCGGCCAGCATTCTTGAGGGTCTCGGCCGGGATGCCGCACTGTCCGGCGGCTTCTGAAAGCTTGGCCAGATTTGGGTTACTCACCGGAGCGCTCCTTTGCAGCGCCGCGAGTGCGAAGTGCGGCTTCTGCAACGATCGAGCAACAGTTGCGCAGGAAGGGCGGCAGGAGTAGGGCTGTCGGTGATGGCCCTATTGACCGCGGTCTCGATCGCGTTCCGTGGATACAGTGGCGGCGCGTGTTCATCGAACGCTCCCGGTTCGTACGACTCGGGAGCGCAAGTGATGGAAACGAACACCGGCACTGAGAGTTGCAGGCCGGCGAGTTGCGCTTCGACGGCCTCGGTCAGCCGCGCCGCGTAGTTGTCGTACTCGCGGCGCCACTGGTCGCCGAGCGCACTGTTGGTCGCCGAAAGAGCCTGCATTGCTTGTTCATACGCGATTTCGCCTGGAGTCGGGTCGCGGTGTGCCTCGGCCTCTGCCGACAGCTCGGTCAACAGAGCCACGTCGGCGGGGAGCAATTCGAGACAGAATATGAGACGAACTGGCCTGGAGTTTTGCGGCGGGGGAGCGGCGTTTTTGCGGCTGTCTCATTTCTCTAAGAAATGAGACAGCCACCCACGAAGGACGTCTCAGGCGTACTTTACTGGTAACACTGCATATTCGATTTCTGCATATTCCCGACTTGTACAAGCTGGCATAGCAGTCGCCGAACGACTCGTGGTTCTTTCATCCGGCTCGACTGACGGCTGATTGAGGGTGAGCTGTGCGGTGGCGACAGCGCCGCGCGGGCTCACGTCCAGAAGAGGTATTCCACGCGCGGTATTAACCGGCACAACCGCTCCTCGCTGCGCTGGCCGCCGTCCGAAAGCGCCGAAACGTAGTCATCTGACGGATGCCTGGTCGGTCGGCGGTGGCCCAGAGTCATCGATGGAGCTGAACTGAATCAGTTCCTTTCCATCGTGAATCCACCGGGGATGCGACCTTTCGAGGAGGCAAGATGTCTGACTTGGTTGATGTGATGTTTGATGCGCACGGCGGTCTCGACCGGTTCCGCCGGTTTGCGTTCCTGAACGCCCGACTGCACCAGGGCGGTGTGCTGTGGGGGCTCAAGGGTCAGCCGACGGTATTGCAGGAGGCTAACGTCCGCGTCGACCTCAACCGAGAGTGGGTGTCGCACTGGCCTTTCGCCCCCACCGATCACCGGTCCCAGTTCACCCCGAAGCGAGTCACCATTGAAACACCCGCGGGTGAGGTGGTCGAGCAACTCGACGAGCCCCGTGATTCGTTCGCCGGATACGTCATGGAGACCCCGTGGAGTAACGCGCAGGTCGCCTACTTCGCCGGATACACGATGTGGACCTACCTGACATCTCCGTTCATCCTGGCCCGACCGGGGGTTTTGACCGAGGAGATCGAGCCGTGGACGGAGAACGGAGAGACTTGGCGACGGCTGCGCGTGACCTTCCCTGAAGACATTGCCACCCACAGCACGGTCCAGACTTTCTATGTCGACGACACGGGGATGCTGCGTCGCCACGACTACGACGTGGATATCCAAGGCAGCAATCCGGCAGCTCGCTATCTGCTCGATCCTGTCACCGTGCAGGGAATCGTCCTGCCGTCCAGATTGCGCATCTTCCCGCGCAACAACGACAACACGGCGGCCGCTGATCCGCTGATCGTCTCGGTGGACCTATCCGACTTCGCGTTCGAGTAACCGTAGGCGACAGATCCTGCTTACGGGTGGTCGGATTCGACGACGGCGTCGCCAGATGGAAGACAGTCAATGTGCCTATGGCTCTCGAGGTCTGCAGGCAAGAGAATCCGGAGATGGCGCGGATCCGAGGCGATCTCGCGAGCGATCGATGAAGGGTGCACAGCATATGGAGAATTCGTTGTCTTTGATGGCCGAGACCCGCTATTTGGACGGGCCGAACGCGCGGTTCGCCTACCGTCGCTTCGGTGCGGGTACAGGTGTCCCGTTGGTGCTGGCGTTGCGCTTTCGCGGCACCATGGATCACTGGGATCCGGCGTTCCTGGACGCACTGGGAGCCGAACGCGAGGTGATCCTTTTCGACAACATCGGGCACGGTAGGACCAGTGGCGTCGCGCCGACCAGCATGGACGCCCTGGCCGGCGGACTCACCGAGTTCGTCGACACCTTGGGGCTGTCCGAGGTCGATCTGCTCGGTTGGTCGTTGGGTGGGATCGTGGTGCAGGCGGCCACGTTGCAACGTCCTGATCTGGTGCGCCGGTTGATCGTGGCGGGCAGCTCTCCCGGTGGTGGTGTGCCCGGCATGCCGCAACCCGATCCGAAGATTTGGCAGGTTGCCACCAAGCCTGCCAACGACGACGATGACTTTCTCTATCTGTTCTTTCCCGATGAGGACCCTGGTCGCAAGCGGGGACTGGAATCGTTGCGGAGGTTGGACGACCGCGTCCTGTCGCCGGAGCATGTTCCGGTGTCGATCGAGACGATGCAGGCGCAGTTGGCCGTCATTGCCTCGACCGGTTCGAGTATCTGGGATCGCCTGAGAGAGATCACCATTCCGACCTTGGTTGCCAACGGTGCGCACGACCGGATGATCGATGCCTATGCCACCTTCGCGATGGTGGGCCGGCTGCCCAATGCCAAGGCCATTCTGTACAGCGATGCCGGGCACGGGTTCCTCTTCCAGCACGTCACGGACTTCGCCCGCGAGATCGTCGAGTTCCTCGCGTGACCCCGCAGGTGATCGAGGCCGATCTGCTCGTCATCGGATTCGGCAAGGGCGGCAAGACGTTGGCGACTGAGGTGGGCCGACAAGGTCAGCGTGTCGTGCTGGTGGAGCAGTCGGCGCAGATGTACGGTGGCACCTGCATCAACACCGGCTGTGTGCCGACGAAGTCGATGGTGTACCGCAGTGAGCACTCGCCGCGCGGCTCATCCGGAACGTTGGTTTACGCGGATGCGGTCGCTGCCACAGAGCGACTGACCACCGGGTTGCGGGCTGCGAATCTCGCTGCACTGCAGTCAGTCCCGTCAGTGCGGGTGCTCACCGGTCGGGCGAGCTTCATCGATGCGAACTCGGTCGCGGTAGAGACCGAGGACGGTCTCGCCACGGTGGTGGCGCGCGACATCGTCATCGGTACCGGCTCAACCCCGGTGATTCCCGACATACCCGGCGTGCGGCATAGTCCGGTCGTGGTCACCAGCGCGGAGTTGCTGCGGCGTGCCTCGCGCCCGGACCGGCTTGTGATTCTCGGCGGCGGCTACATCGGTTTGGAGTTCGCGTCGATGTACGCCGGATACGGCACCTCCGTGACCGTTTTGGAGCAACGCCCGGCCGTTCTGGCACATGAGGACCCAGACATCGCCGACGCTGCAGTTTCTGTCCTGTCCGGTAGGGGAGTCACGATCCTCACCGGCGCCGAAGTCACTGAAGTGCAAACTGTTCCGCGGCCGGGCACGCCACCGTTGGCACGCGTGGGGTATCGCATCGGCGGACGCGCCGCCACCGTCGAGGCCGACGTCGTGCTGATCGCGCTCGGACGCACGCCCAACTCCGCCTATCTCCGACTTGATCGAGCCGGGGTGGAGATGACCGACACCGGTGCCGTCGTGGTCGATGACTACCGCCGTAGCAGCCAACCCCACATCTATGCGGTCGGGGATGTCAACGGCGGACCGCAGTTCACCTACATCTCTCTCGACGACCACCGCATCGTGCTCGATCAGCTCGGCGGTGCTGCCGAACCCAGGTCTGCCGCCCAGCGCCGAGCGGTTCCGAACTGCCTGTTCCTGAGCCCTCCACTGGCACGTGTCGGCCTTACCGAAAACCAAGCGCGCACCGCGGGTTACGACCTCAAAGTGGCGGCCAGCCCGGTGGTGAACCTGGCCACCGTGGCAAGAGCCCGCATCGTCGATGACACGGCCGGGATGATGAAAGTGGTGGTGGACGCGGAGACCGACCGGATTCTCGGCGCTGCCCTGCTGTGTCACGACGCACAGGAGGTGATCAACATCGTCGCCCTGGCGATGCGCCACGGCATCACCGCATCGGCATTGCGGGACGAGATCTACACCCATCCGTCCATGTCGGAGTGCTTCAACCAACTGTTAGGACTGCTGCAATGAAGTTCGACCCCACGAACACCGCGGTCGTGGTCATCGATCCCCAGATCGACGTCCTGAGTCCCACCGGGCGCAACTGGGCGGTCGTCGGGGCGAGTGTCACCGAGAACGACACAGTGGCCCACCTCGCCCAGCTTATGGAAGCCGCCGTCGCCCAGGGGTATCCGCTGGTGATCTCGCCGCATTACTTCTATCCGTCTGATTCGCAGTGGTTTTTCAACGGGCCGCTGGAATCCGACGAGTTCGCCACCGGAACGTTCGCCCGCGCTGGCGCCCTGGATTTGACCGACTTCGCGGGGTCGGGCGCAGACTGGCTACCTGCGTTGGCACCCTATATCAACCGCCCGACCACCACCGTCGCGAGCCCCCACAAGGTCTTCGGGCCGCAGACCAACGACGTTGTGTTACAGCTACGGAAGCGAGGATGCGACCGCGTCATCCTCGCCGGGATGTTGGCGAACATGTGCGTCGAGTCTCACCTGCGTCACCTCCTCGAGGACGGATTCGAAGTTGCGGTGGCCGTGGATGCGGTGGCGGGCCCCCGTCACCCCGCCTGGGGCGACGGGTATCAGGCAGCGCTGGTGAACTATCGGTTTCTCGCGCACGCGGTGCTACCGACCGTTGAAATCGTCTCGGCGATGAACGACGCGGCGTGCATCACTGAGCGGATGTGAAGTCGAGGACCACGCGGAAGCGCGCGCGTCCGGACATCATTCGCTCATAGGCGCGCGGCGCCTCGGCGAAGGGGAGTGGTTCGATCATCGGGGCGATCTGATGCGCGAGACTGAACGCGAGATTGTCCTCGTTATCGATTGCCGATCCGGTGAGGCTTCCGATGATGCTGCGACCGCCGAAGATCAGGTCGGGGGTGTGAACCGGTACCGGTTCGGGTGAGGCTCCGACGACGATCATTCGGCCCCGTGGCTGTAGTCCGGCTACCAGTCCGGCCATCGATGCGCCGCTCGCGGCCGTGGCGACGATCGCTGTCGCACCGCCGAGTGCGGTGAGCGCGGCGGCGGGGTCTTCGGCGGCGCTGTCGATGTAATAGTCGGCGCCCAACGTCGAGGCCAGTCTGGCCTTTTCGGTGCCGCGAGCCAGCGCGGCGACGCGGTAACCCATCCTCTTGGCGTATTGCACGCCGAGATGGCCCAATCCGCCGATGCCCTGCACCGCCACCAGTGAGTTCACCGGGGCCTTGGCCGCGCGTAGCGCGTTGAAGACGGTCACCCCGGCGCACAACAGGGGTGCCGCGGTCAGAGCGTCGAAAGCTCCCGGAACCCGCACCAGCCCAGAAACCCTGGCGTAGACGATCTCGGCATACCCGCCGTCGACGGTCGTTCCGGGCTGGGGTTGGTCGACGCAATTGACGAAGTCACCGCGACGGCACAAGTCGCACTGACCGCAGTGGCCGCCGAGGAATCCCACCCCGACGCGGTCACCGACCTGCCACCGAGGTTCCACGCCAGCACCGACGGCATCGATTATCCCGACCACCTCGTGGCCGGGAACGATCGGCCTCGTCGGGTCCGACCGCTGTCCTTCCACGGCCAGCGCATCGCTGTGGCATACCCCGCATGCCGCCGTCCGGATCCGCACGTGTCCGGGGGCGGGGTCATGCAATTGGCGGTCGACGAGAGAGAAGTCGCGTTGTCCAATGACCTGATAAGCCCGATAAGAGTCCATGCGTCCATGCCATCAGCTCGACCGGCGGCGCGGCATAAGTACGTTGACCACAAGTTCGGCTAATCGCCGACGGGCGTGGCGTTGTCGAGTTCGATGGCGTCTCGTAGCTGAGCGCGGCGGGTGATGCCGAGCTTGGGGAAGATTTTGTACAGATGTGCCGCGACGGTCCGATGCGAGATGTAGATCTGGTCGGCAATCTGGCGGTTGGTCAGTCCGGCGGCGGCGAGCCGCGCGATCTGCAGTTCCTGCGGCGAGAGTTTGGCCGTAGGCACGTCGATTGCCGATGCTGCGCCTGGCACTTGCACGCCGGCCGCGCGCAGTTCACCTCGTGTGCGGCGAGCCCAGGGCTGGGCTCCACGGTGTTCGAAAACCCTTAGTGCTGCGGCCAACTGAATGCGTGCGTCGATGATGCGTCGTTGTCGTCGAAGCCATTCGCCGTAGGTCAATCGGGTGCGGGCGTACTCCAATGGCGCTTGGTTCTCGGCTTCTTCGATGTCCAACGCGGCGTGAAAGTGGTGCTCTGCGTGCTGGTCCGTACCGGCCATCAGAGCCCGGCTGCGGTGTACCAGCATGACGACGTGTGAGGAACCCAACGCGCTCGATTCGGTGTCGATTTCGTCGACCAGGTGACAGATCACCCGGGTGTGGCCGCTGTTGACGGCGGCTTCGGTGAGGTCGGCAATAGCCCAGCGACGGGAACTGCGGTCACGGTTCATCTGCGAAAGTTCAGTGAAGGCGCGTTCGTTGTCGTGTGTGGTCAGCGCAAGCAGACCACTGGCCCAGGCCAGGTCGTCTAGCCACAGGAGGGGAGTGTCGCTAGGCAGATGCTGTTGAGCTATCGCCAGTGACTGTTGTGCGGATTTGGTATCGCCCTGGCATGCCTGAATCCTTGCGAGCAAGGCGGCGGCGGCGCCCATGCTGAGCCCGAGATCCGCGTCGGTGGCGATTTGCAATGCGTTGTGCGCGCTCACGGCGGCCTCGGTCAATTGCCCGGCGATGATCTGCGATCGCGCTGAGCCGCGCAGCGCCTCACACTCAATCGCGGGGGCACCTGTCCTTCGGGCCACCGTGATGGAACCTTCCCAGCATGACTTCGCAGTCGCCAGATCAGAAGCCGACTCCGCTGCCAGCCCCATCGACATCAGCGCCGTCAGGTCACAACCGAGAGCGTCCTGTAACGATGCCGCGCGGCAACGGAACTGGCGGGCATACTTGGTGTCCTCGACGGTCGTCAACGCAACTTCGACTGCCGGGTGATCCAGGTGCTCAAGTTGGTGCAGGCGCTCGGCCACCAGTTCACGGTCACCTTCGTCGAGTCCGTGCATCCGGCACTGCGCGGCCGCGGCGGCGAGCAGGCGGATACACGTGTCCGAATCACCGTCGCTTCCGAACTGCTCTGCCAGCGCCACCAAATGCTCTACCGGCGAAGCTGTTACGCCAGTTGTGACGGAGAGGGTGAAGCGCGCGATCGAGAGATCGAACTGGTGCCGGAGATCAGTGGCCAACGGCTCGGCCTCGTCCAGGATCTCCATCGCCTCGGCGGTCAGCCCCGCCCGATACGCGGGTTCAACGGCAGTGACGAGCCGCCGGATGCGATCATCCGCCGACGGCGACAGCGCAGCGGCACGCCGCCATGCGCGTGCGGCTTCGGCGTTGGCGCCACGGAGTTGCGCCGCCTGGGCCGCGGTTTCGAGGCCGGCGGCGACGACCTCGTCGGGTCCGTAGGCCGCCGCCGAGCGGTGCCAGGACGCTCTCATCGAATCGTTGGCCGCTTCGGCCAGCGCGTGGTGAAAGGCTGAACGTTGCGTCAGGGGTGTCACCCGATACGCGACGGACCGGATCAGTGGATGTCGCACCTGGAGCGACCCGGCGACGACGGTGATCAGCCCGCTGCGCTCAAGTGGGTCCAGATCGGTATCTGATAGACCGACACGCCCTGCTGCATCGGCAAGTTCGGCCATATGTGTGTCGCCGCCCGCGGCGATCAGTCCCAGCATGCGGCGACTGGGTTCTGGAACGGCGTCCAATTGCTCCAGGAAGGCGCGTTCGATGCGTCGCGTCGTCGGCAGGGGGATCGGCGAGGGGCCCGCCCCGTCCTCACCGCCGGCCAACAGTGCCTTCGTGAGTTCGACAATGGCCAACGGGTTACCCGCAGCTTCGGCCAGGACGCGCCGTTGGGTCAGTTCGCTGAGCTCGTGCCGGCCGGCGGCGGTCAGCGCCTCCTTCATCAGGACGCGCGACGTCGCGCTGTCCAGTGCGTCCAACGTGAGGTGCGGCAGCGACACGAGTTGCGACGAGCCCCCGTCGATGCGAGGCCTTGCCGCGCACAACATCATCACCGCCGAGTTCGCGATGCGGCGCCCGACAAAGGTCACGACGTGGAGCGAAGAGTCGTCGAGCCACTGCGCATCGTCGATCACGAGCAGCATGGGTCTGGTGGCCGCGGCCTCCTCGATCAGCCCGAGTGTCGCGACGCCGATCAGCAGCGGGTTGAGCATGCCCGCCTCGGCGAGGCCGAACGCTGCCAGAAGGGCTGTCCGCTGGTGCTTTGGCAACGTATCGACGCAACTGAGGATCGGGTGCACCAATTCGTGTAGACCGGCGTAGCCCACCGTGGTCTGCGACTGCACCCCGGCACACGACAACACGGTGAACCCGTGACGCTTGGCCCACACTGTTGCCGCCGCCAGAAGAGTGGTCTTCCCGATCCCGGGCTCGCCTTCAACGACGAGTGCACATCCGCGGTTCGCCACGCCGTCCGCGGCAGCGGTGATCGCCTCCAACTCGTTGTCGCGGCCGATCACGGACCGACAGTATCAGCCTGGATTGGCTATTCCAACTCAGATAGGATGTGGTGATGCGCACCGATCCGTGGTCCGGCGATTCCTGTCCTATTGCGCGCGCTATGGCGGTCATCGGGCAGCGGTGGTCGGTGCTGATCATTCGCGAAGCATTCCTGGGCAGGACCCGTTTCTCGGAGTTCAAGGGTCAGTTAGGAATTGCCTCGGATGTCCTCAGCGCCCGGCTGGCTGAACTTGTGTCGGCCGGGGTATTGGAGACGGTGAAGTATCGCGAGCCGGGCGACCGAGCCCGCAAGCGTTACGAGTTGACGCAATCCGGCCGCGACTTGATCGTGGTCCTTGGAGCAATCGGCCAGTGGGGCTACAAGCACGCCGACCGAAGCAAGGGTACGCCATATCAATTCGTCGACAGCGATGGTGAACCCGTGATCGCTGGGTTCCGGCGACGTGACGGTACCGCCGCCGGGGGCGCCGATGTCCGCCTGGTCGGTATTGCCGCTCAGAATCCGCAGTGAGAGCACCCTCGGCTGGGTCTGCGACGGTCCGGGACTACCGCCGTCCGGGGCGGTACGTTTCCCTATGATCGACGCCGATCACTGTCTTCAAATCCAGTGCTGCTGCAACGTTACTCAACAGGTGCACGCAGACTCTGGCTCAACGCAGCGCCATTACCCCGGGCGAGACTCTTCGTGTCAAGTGCAGATCCGCGTTGTTGATGGGGCGGCAAGCAATGTGCTCGGCGCGATGAAGGTCTGAGGTATGCAGTCCGGCTGCGAGAAGGCCGCGGTCGACGGCTGCCGCGGATCGCCTGGCTGCTCTGGTAGTTCAGCGGTTTGGCGGCTGGTCCGAAACCGGTTCGCCAGGAAGGGAAGTGGTCGTGTCCCATTCCGTCGGCCAGCCGTTATCGGGGATACCCATGGGGGCTGAGGCGCGGCACCGCTTGACTGTACCGCGCTACCAGCGCGCCGACCGTAGCGACGTGGTCGAGTACGCCCTGCGGGGGCCGGCGACTTCGAGCCATTCGGTGAGCCAGGCGAGTTCGCCGGCGAGCGCGTACTCGTCGCGACCGCGGATCACGATCTCGATCCGGCCGTCGGAAGTGGAACCGCTAACTTCGAGGCGGCCGCGAGCACACCATCCGGAGCAGTCCGAGCCCGTCGGGAGCGCACATGGCTCGGGCTTCTGAAGGAGAGCGCTTTCGATCGAGCTCGTCGGCGATTTCGCGCCAGCTCTCGGCAAGGTCGAATCCCTGGGGGCGTGGACAGCGTCGTCGGTCAACCGACCGAGGAGACACGGCCGATCCGGAAGGTCCGTCGGCCGGCCGCCGTATTGGAGACCAGGTACGACGTCGGCCCCTTGGCGACGATGCCAATGGGTGTACGGTCCGCTCGGTTTCCGAGCCCTTACGGTCGACGTAGCCGAGCCGTACCTGGACACTGCGGATCACCGCCTCCTGAAGTTCGTCGAGAAACCGGGATGGTCGGGGCTCGGGCTGGCTGATACCCAGTGTCGTGGGTCTACAGCGACTGATGTCGCGGCCACCTCGGCCTGCTCGCGAAAGGGCTCGGGCAGCGCGCGTACCAGTTTGCGCAGTGCGGCCTTCACGCTCAGGGTTGCCGTTGAGGCGGGTCATCAGAAAGAGCGCGCGAGCCTCGCCCGCGGTCAGCCCGGACAGGTAGGTACGAGCGCCGCCCAAGAGGCGCCACCCGCCCCTTCGTCCCGGCATGGAGTACACGGGCACCCCCGGCTGTACTCAACGCTTCGAGACCGCGACGGGCGGTGCGCTCGAATACCTCCAACTCCAGGGCGATCTCCGATGCGTGACCTGCCCGCGCTGTTGCAGAAGAAGGAGTGGCTGTGACAGCCTGACTTGGCCCCGGGTGGACGGTTTGAAGTGGCTCCACCTGTGTGGTCGCGGGTGTGCAGTTGTGACGGTCTGATTTGGCCCCGTCTTCACGACACGCCGCGTTGGTTATGGC
>NZ_LMVQ01000089.1 GCF_001545925.1 Mycobacterium sp. NAZ190054
ACTTCGGGATTCCCCGGGGAAAGAACTAGAACGCGTTCTAGTATTGCCGTCATGCGGTTCACCTATGCGGAAGCAATGACCGACCCGACGTTCTACATCCCGTTGGCACAGGCCGCCGAAGCCGCCGTTGCCCATGACCCAGCCGCCCTTGCCGCCGGCGCCACCGGCCGACGCGGCGCGCACGATGTTGCCGTTCGCGTCGAGGACGGCGTCACCGTCGCCGCCGTTCCCGCCGTTGCCGAACCAGAAGCCGCCGTCACCACCCTTGCCGCCGTGGGCACCGTTGCCGCCGTTGCCCCACAGGATGCCGCCGTTGCCGCCGTTGCAGGCGTCACCCTGGCAGTCGGCGGCCGCATCGAGGCCGTTGCCGATCAGCCATCCACCGTCGCCGATCATCGGCCGCAAGGCGGGGTTCGCGCTGACGAGTGCGGCGGTGGATTGCGCGCTGCTGCGCCGGTCGCTGCCGCCGTTGAGCGAAAGCCAGAGGATCTCTTCCTCGTCGGCGACCAGTTGCACCTCGATCTGTGCCGGCTTCGGCGTGTCGCCGTCCGCCAGCAGCAGTGTGCCGGCCCCGGCCAGCGCGGCGCCGGTGACGCCTGCCGTGATTCCGGCGGTCAGATACGTGCGGATCGCCATCGAGCGGTTGCTCTTCTTGGCATGCCTTGCCATGGGTCTACCCCCTGTCTAGTTACGTCGGATGCCGCCACCAAACCCCGCGTTGGCAACGCCTAGACAGTCTTACCAGAGCACAGTTGGTAATTCTGAGTTTTGCTGGACGCTGGAGCGGTCTGTCGCACCCTCGCCCGCCTTCTGCAGCCCTGCCGAACCGCTGAGCAGACGGCCGTTATCGCGCCGTAACCGGGCACCGTGCCGAACCAACGCGGAGCGCAGCGGCCGTACCCGAACTACCTGCGCTAATCCCGGCAAAGCGATATCTGGCCGACAACAGGCCGATATCCTTGCCTTTACACCGTGGTAACGTCCCGTCGGCTACGCACAGGGTGACACCCGGTTCGAGGGCGGTGCATTCAGATTTGCTGGCCGTTCTGACATGCAACGAGCCAGCAATCTGTCCTGCAAATAGCAGTCGCCGTCAACAAGCCGTGCCGGTCGGCTCCCGGTCCTCGATTCACCATCGGCAGCGAGAAATCTCCCCATTCAGGCTGGAGTCGGGTCGGAGTGCAGCCAGGCTCATTGAAGACGCGCTCGATGCCCCGCCTGGATCACCGCTTCCGTTACGGGGGTGCCGGCACCTGACGACATCAGACGCGGACTGTGCCCGAGCCCACCCCCCCGGGTGTTCTTGGTGCGCGACGGCCATTCGCGCCGGCGCTCGTTATTGGTTGGCACCCCGGATGCCGGGTCCTCGTGCCCCTTGTTCAGCCGTACACGCGGCGCCGGCATCTTCGAAGCGTTGCTAGTCAGTCCAGTTCGGGAACGGCCCGCACGCCCCAGTGACTGCCCACCACGACGCATCGCTGTGCAGCGACGCGGTTGATACGCCTCGAATTATGGTGACCGGCAATGCTGTTGATGAACGGTGCCCCTGTACGTTCCGGCGCGCTCGAGCACACTCGTTCCAAGCCGTGTGCTTTGAACGTTCTCAGGTGGTGTGAACGCCGCCGCGACTGATACCCGGCGGGGCGCGACGCGTTGTGTAGGAACCGTGGCGTCCGCCCTGAAATCCGTAGCGGCTCAACGCCAGCGCCAACCAGTCGGCAGCTGGTCGTGCCACCTCCGTGTCGACGAGCCTTCGGGTGTCACGTCCATGCCGTTTTGCTCCGCCGGCGTTGGCCCATTACGCGTTCTCAGCGCGACAAACCGCACCGAAGCGGCGGGGCCGCCGACTAGGATGTCAACGTGCACAAGGGCGTCACGTGAGGATGGGTCGGTGGACCTGAGACAACTCACGACGCTGGTGACAGTCGCCGAGGTGGGCAGCGTCACGAAGGCCGCCCGCCTGCTTCATGTGGTGCAGCCGGCCATCAGCAGGCAGATCCGACTCCTGGAGACCGAGGTCGGTGTGCCACTCTTCGAGCGCACCCGACACGGCATGGTACTGACCGAAGCAGGCCAGTTGTTCGTCGAGCGGGCGCGACGTGCGCTCACCGAACTCGAACGTGCCCGCTCCGAGGTCCGTCCCGCGATCGACGAGGTGGTGGGTATCGCCACCGTCGGCATCCTGGAAAGTGTCGTCGATCTGGTGGTGGAGCCGTTGGTGGAGGCAGTCGCACAGCGCTATCCAGGCGTCGAATTGCGGATCCTGGCCGGACTTTCCGGGAACCTGCAGCGTTGGCTCGACGACGGTGACGTCGATCTGTCTCTGCTCTACAACCAGACCGACAGCGCCGCCGTGACCGTGGTGCCGATGGTGAGCGAACGCCTTTGGGCGGTCGCGCCTCCGTGTGCCGGCCTGGCCACCGCGAAGCCGATCCACTGGGCACAGGTCTTCGAGCATCCGCTCGTGCTTCCGGTGCCGGGTCACGGGTTACGGATCCTGATCGACCAGGTCCTGTCAGAACTCCACGCGGCGCCGCAGATCACGATGGAATCCAATTCCATGCACGTGCAGAAGAATCTGGTGCTGGCCGGATGCGGCTGGACCGTGCTGCCGGCCGTTGGTATCGCTAAAGAGGTCGCGGCGGGCGCATTCAGTGGTGCGCCGCTGATCGGCCCCGAGGTGATCCGGAAGGTCGTGCTCGGAGTCCGGCGGACGCCGCGGCCGTCCCGAGCGATCCGGGCGGTCGCCGGTGAGCTGACCCGTCTGGTACAGGACCAGGTCAAGTCGAGCGTGTGGCCGGCGACGCTGATCCGGGTGGCCGAACAGGACCAGCCGTGAGCCGGGTCAACTCGGAGCGGATGAGGCCAGCGTCACCACGGCGTTGTAGATCTTCCGGTCCACGAAGATGCCGTCGCGCAACGAAACCTCCCGGGTCCGGTACGCCCGCTCGCCCGGGATGCGGATCTCGCTGACCTCCGGGCGTCGAGGCGTCTTCCTGATCAGATCGAGTTGAGTGGCCAACCGCCGCTGATAATCACCAGCCGGCAGGAACATGTCCGGCGCGAAGGCGATGAACACATGCCCGGTCACGAATCCCTCCGCGTCCGCGGGGGCACAGATGACGCCGATCGCGTGGACGGCCATCGCCAGCGCGAAGCCTTTGTGTCCCGCGAATGGGAGCAAAGCACCGTCGGTGGCCCTGGCGGCATCCGAGGTGGGCTCGCCGTCGGCGCCGATCGCCGTACCGTCCGGGAGCGGCAGGCCCAATCGGTGGTGCTGTTCCAGGTCGGTAGCCGCGATCGTGCTGGTACCCAGGTCGATCACTAGCGGGTCAGGATCGGCTGGAAAACCGAATGCCAGCGGATTTGTGCCCACCGCGGCAACCCGGCCGCCGGGCGGCGCGACAAGCGGGGATCCGCTGGCGGTATGGATGCAGATCAGTCCCTCGCGGGCCACCTTCTCGCAGTAGTACGCGCTACGACCACTCATCCAGCTGTTCGTGACACCCACCACGGCGATGCCGGAAGCTTTTGCCCGGCCGATGAGTTCTTTGACGGCATAAGGCATCACAAGCATCCCGGTATTGCCACCGCCATCGACCATCGCCGATACAGCGGACGCCGCCACCGTTTTCACCGGCGCACGGTTCCCGGTGTAATGACTGCTCAGACGCAGAATCTTCGTCAGCCCCAGATACTCATAGCCGCACAGTGCCGCATCGACGACATGCTCGGCGATGATCCGCGCCTCCTCGACCGAGTACCCGATCGCCCGGAGCGCACGGTGGGACAGATTCTGGGCTTGCTCAGGCGTCAGGTGAACGCGCTCCGCGGCCGCGCTACTTGTCATGCGTTATCAATCGCTTCGCCGACAACGGGATTCATGAGCGCGCCGAGCCCTTCGATCTGAGTTTCCAGAAGGTCGCCGTCCTTCAGATATCCGTCCCTGCCGCGGACCATTCCAACTCCGCCAGGGGTGCCCGTGAGAATCACATCTCCGGGCCGAAGGGTGAACACACGTGACGCGTAGGCGATCAGCTCCTCGACCGAGAAGATCATCTCGGACAGTTCCGCATCCTGGCGCGGCTCCCCCGACACCGCACAGGTGATGCGCAGTGACCGGTAATCCGGTAGGTCCTCCTGGGTGACCAGCGCCGGCCCCAGCGGCAGGAATGTGTCGAAGGTCTTGCCGAGCAGCCACTGCCCGTTGGGCTTTTTCAGCTGCCAGTCGCGCGCCGAGACATCGTTGGCCACGCAGTAGCCCGCGACGAACGAGCCGGCCTCAGCCTCGTGGACGTTGCGGCCCGCCTTGCCAATCACCACCGCGAGTTCGGCTTCGTAATCGACCCGCTTGGGCGCCACCGCAGGAAGTACCACGGTGTCGTACGGCCCGATGATGCTGTTGTTGTACTTGGAGAAGATGACGGGCTCGGTCGGTCTTTCGGCCCTGGTCTCCACCATGTGGCTGACGTAGTTCAGCCCGATGCAGATGATCTTCTCCGGACCGCCGAGTGGCGCCAGGAGTTGAACCTCGTCACGCAGCGCGGATCCGCCGCGCCGTGATTTCTGCACCACCTTCTCGACGCCGTCGGCATCCTGCAGAAGTGTCATCAATGGGTCATCGGACATGGAGCCGTCTATTCTGAGTTCGATTATCTCGTGGCCCTCCAGGATTCCGCCCTGAATAGCGCCAGACGCGTTGCGGTACCGCACTAAATGCACAGACCTCTCCTCACCTTCGAATAGGAAAACCGTTACTATCCCGGGCTTTTAACTGCCCACACCGACCGTCGCCATGCCCTCGATGGCATCGGCGAAACGGATCACCTCTTTCGCTTCACCGTATTGATGGACAGTGACCGCGCGGCCGTCGACCGTGACGGCGCCCTGGCCGGCGGCTACCGCCTGGTCGTATGCCTCGACCGCCTTGCGGGCCCACTGCACTCGCTCCAGCGAGGGTGTGTGACATTCGTTGATCAGTTCGATCTGCGGCGGGTAGAACATCATGTTGCCGGTGAACCCCATCAGCGCCGAACGCGTCGCGACCCGCCGCACCAGGTCGGAGTCCTTCAGATTCGCCACGAGCAGTCCCTCGGCAGCCTCCAGCTTCAGCGCGCGGGCCACCATGATGGTCTTGCTGCGGGCGTAGAGGAAGCCGTCGGTGAAGACCTCGTTACCGTCGAACAACGACATGCCGGTCTCGAGCGCAAGGTCCCCGGGGCCCACCATCAGGCCACACACGCCTGGGACCTGCGCGATTTCCTCCAGTCTGAGCACCGTCTCCGGAGTTTCGACCAGCAGCATGATCTCCGGCGTCGCGCCGTGCCGGTCGAAGATCCGTTTGACTTCGCGCACCTCAGCAGCCGTGCGCGGCTTGGGGTACATCACGAACGGCGCCTTGGCCGCGGCGATCGCCTCGAGGTCCTCCCGTCCCCATTCGGTATTGATGTTGTTCGGTCGGCAGATGAACTCCCGGCCGCCGAAGAACGAGGGGTCCTCGATCAACCCGACCACCTTCTCGCGCGCTTCGCGCTTGAGATCGGGAGGCACGCTGTCCTCCATGTCGGCAAGGAACACGTCCGCCGGCATGTCGGGGATTTTGGCCCACTTTCGCTCGTCCATCGGCGGAACTTCCATGTAGGTCCGCCGCACCTTCACGCCATTCCTCTTCACAATGACCTCCTGATCTCTCTACTAGTTTGCGAATGCAATTTCTTGAACCGTCAATTTGCGCCGGTCATTGCGAGCGGTTGAGGCGACATGACATTTCTCCTGCCTCGCCGCGGCGGGGCGTCGTTGCGCCACCTTCGGGCCAGCAATATCGCCAGGCCAGACAGCGCCAAACAGATGCAAATGTAGATTCCGGCGACGAGTACGTAGACAGCGATGGCATATTGACCACCGAGATATTCGACGCTGGCCTGTGCGCGACGCAGCATTTCCTCGTAGCCGATGATGAAGCCGAGCGCTGTTTCCTTCATGATCATCACGATCTGGCTAATGATCGCGGGCAGGGTCGGCCAAATCACCTGCGGAAGGATGACGAGTCTGAAACATTGCCCTTTGCGTAATCCGATGCTGTATCCCGCCTGTGCTTGCCCCTGAGGCAGCGCCTGGATGCCCGCCCGGTAGATCTCAGCGACCGCGGGAGCGTTGTAGCAGGTCAGGCCGATCACCAGCGTCCAGAACGTAGACAGGGAAATGCCTACCGCGGGTAAGCCGAGAAAGATGAAGAACACGAAAAGCAGTGGCGGAACCCCGCGAAAGACCTCGATCAGCGTTGCCACCGCCGAACTCAGCGACTTGTTTTCCGACAAGCGGCCGAAGGCCAGGATCGCGCCGCACAGCAGCGAAAGCACCGCGCACAAGAGGCCGGCCTCCAACGTCGCCACGAGGCCCTCTAAGACCAGGGTGATCAGGTCGGCTCGGCCCAGGACGGACCAGATCTCCGGGCTGAATGCGCCCTGGCGCGCGAGTTGGAACCCGCAGTAACCGATAACGGCGAAGATCAAAGCCGTCGAGGCGATTGCGATCACGGTATTCCGGCGCCGCCCGATGGCTCCCGGGGGTTCGTACAGTTTGATGCTCATCGGTCGAATGCCACCCTTCTCTCCACTCGCCGGGCGATGGCACCCGCCATCAGTGTCAGTGACAGATAGAGCACCGTGGCCATGAGCAGCGCCCACAGCACTGCGTCTCCGCGGGCGGCGGCAACCAATTTCGTGGCGGCGAACAGTTCCAGGACGCCGAAGGCGCCGGCGATCGCCGACGTCCGGATCACGCCGATCTCGACGTTGATCAGAGCCGGAACCATAGAGCGAAGCGCTTGCGGCAGAACGACGGTCCGCATCGACTGAGGAAAGGTAAGGCCGACCGAGCGGGCCGCCTCGATCTGACCGTACGGCACACCCTCGATTCCCGACCGCACCGTCTCGCAGAAGTACGAACCGTAGTACAGGCTCAGGGCGATGACGGCGCTGACGAAAAACGAGAAGTTGAGGTCGAGTTGGGGCAACAGGAACACCGCCACGAACATCAGCACGACCGAAGGCGTGTTACGGAACAGCGTGACGTAGAGGCCGCCGAAGAATCTCAGCGATCCAATCGGTGACATCCGCATCGCGCTCGCGACCACTCCGATCACCAAAGCCACGGTCCCTGTGATGAGCACCAGGGCGATGGTGTTCCTGAACCCTTCGAGGAAGAGTCCGAAATTGTCAGCGACGGCGTCCATCTCGGCTTCCTATCGGCCTTATGCACACGGGACGAACTCGGGCAGCGGCGGGGCCTCGAGGCCGGCCGTCCCCAGCGTCTTGTCCCACGCGGCCTGGTAGGTGCCGTCTTCTGACGCCTTTCGCAGCGTTTCATTGATGAACTCGCAGAACTGCACGTCACCTTTTTTGATCCCGACGCCCCAGTACTGCTCGGTGAACGGCTTGAATGCGAACTGGTACTTGTCCGGATCACGGGCGATGTATCCGGCGAGCGCCGCTTCGTCGGTCTCCACGGCATCGACACGTCCGCCGTCGAGGGCGGCCAGGCACTTCGATATCTGGTCGAAGAACGTCCATTCCGGCGTGGCGAACGGTTTGATGTCCTCTGGTGCCGTGGCACCCGCGATGGTGCAGTTGCGCTTGCCGGTCATGTCCTCCGGCCGATTGATGCCCTTCGGGTTTCCCTTCTGCACCAACAGTGTTTGCCCGGTCTTTATGTACGGTCCGGCGAACGTCGTCGCCTTCTGACGCTCAGGCGTGATCGAGAAGGAGGCGTCGACCCAGTCGACCTTGCCCTGCTGGATGAACGCAGTCCGGTTCTCCGTGCTGGCCTCTACGAACTCGATGTTGTCGGGCGCGATGCCGAGGCCTGCTGCAATGATCTTGGCGATCTCGACGTCGAAACCTTCGACTTCGCCCTCCAGGTTCATCTGTCCCACCAGGGGCTGATCGAATTTCGTCCCGACTTTCACGGTGCCTTGTTCAGCCAGTCGCGCCATCGTGGATCCGTCAGGGAACTCGGGCGCGGCCGCCACCTCCGGTGCGGGTTCGCTCGCAGAATTGCCACAACCGATCGCCAGAGCGCCTACACAGATGAGCACGCCCAGCTTCTTCCATCCAAACACCTCGTTGTGTCCTTTCGTTCGAATTTCGTTGCTGTTCAGCATCATTGGATCATCGAATCAGTGATGCAGGACCTTCGAGAGGAAGTCCCTGGCGCGCTCGGTGGCCGGGCGATCGAAGAACTGGTCGGGTTTGGAGTCCTCGACGATGCGGCCGTGATCCATGAACACCAGGCGGTCGGCGGCCGAACGGGCGAAGCCCATCTCGTGGGTGACGACGACCATCGTCATTCCCGACCGGGCGAGGCGGAGCATGATCTCGAGGACCTCGCTGACCATCTCCGGGTCAAGGGCAGACGTGGGTTCGTCGAACAACATCAAGTCGGGTTCCATCACCAGCGCGCGGGCGATCGCCGCACGCTGTTGCTGACCACCGGACAGCTGCGCCGGTGGTTTGTCGGCCTGGTCACCGACCCCGACCAGGTCGAGCAGTTCCTGGCCGCGCGCACGTGCCGCAGCCGGGTTGACCCCCTTGGCCTTGATGGGGCCCAGCGTCACGTTCTCCAAGACGGTCATGTGGGCGAACAGATTGAAAGATTGGAACACCATTCCGACGTGAGACCGAAATGCCGCCAGGGGCTTTCCCTCCGTTGGTATGGCCGCGCCCTTGAACCGGATTTCGCCGCCGTCGATGGACTCGAGCCGGTTCATCGTGCGGCACAGGGTGGACTTGCCCGATCCGGAGGGGCCGACTACGGCGACCACTTCGCCGGCATCGATGCGAATGTCGATCTGGTTGAGCGCTCGCAGTTCGCCAAACCATTTGTCCACCTGGCGAAGCTCCATCAGTGGCGCACGGTCGGATGCCACCGTTTCGGTCGTCGGTTGCACAATCGGGCCTGCCTCTCGAGTCGGGTCCCTGCCAGAGATTCCGGGCGTCATATCGCGCCGCGTTCCCGTAGCGCGGCGACGTCCTCCGGTGTCAACGAAAGAAGCTCGCCGTATACCTCGTTGTTGTCCGCGCCGAGCGCGCGGCCGGCATGTCGAATACGGCCTGGGGTCTTGGACATCACCGGGACCACGCCTGGCATACGCAGGATTCCACCGCGGCCGTCGTCGACGCTGACGATGCTTTCTCTGGCGGCGAATTGGGGATCGTCGAAGATCTCCCTGATCGAGTTGATCGGGCTCGCCGGGACTTGGTGCTCATCCAGCAGTGTCATGAGCTCGGCCATGTCCATCGAGCGAGTGAACTCGGCGACGAGCACGTCGATCTCGCTGCGATGGCCGACGCGCAGACTCTGCGTCGCGAATCTCGGGTCGACCGCCAGGTCCGGCCGGTCCATCGCTTTGCACAACCGCTCGAACAGCTTGTCGTTGCTACAGGCCACGGCGATCCACTTGTCGTCCCTGGTCGGGTAGTGGCTGTGCGGGGCGGCGTGCGGTGCGTCGAAGGCCGATCGTTCCCGCACAATCCCGAGCCGGTCGTAAACGATGCCGAGAGTGTCCAGGATTCTGAAAAGGCTCTCGTACAGGGAGATGTCAATCTCCTGCCCCTCGCCGGTGCGGCTTCGGTGTTCCTTGGCCACCAGCACCGCGAATGCCCCGAAGAGGCCGGCCAGATAATCGGCGATGGTGGCGGATCCTGGGACAACCGGTGGCCGGTCGGGAAAGCCGGCGAGATACGTCAACCCACCGAACGCCTGGGCGATCCGCCCGAATCCCGGCTTGCGGGCGGCCGGCCCGGTCTGGCCATAACCCGAGATCCGCAGCATGATCAGCCCAGGATTCACGCGCGAAAGCGAGTCGTAGCCCAGTCCCCAGCTCTCCATGGTGCCGGGACGGAAGTTCTCGACCACCACGTCTACTTCCGCGACGAGCCGACGGAAGAGCTCCTGCCCCTCCGCTGTACGAAAATTGCAGGTGACGGTGCGCTTGTTCCTCGCCTCCTGCAACCACCACAGCCCGACACCCCGGTCTTGCTCGGCGAGATGTCGAAGCGAGTCGCCGAGCCGCGGCTCCTCGAGTTTGATCACATCGGCGCCGAATTCCGACAGCAGGGTTGCGCAGAACGGAGCGGCGATGAAGGTCGCCGCATCGAGCACGCGTAGGCCGCTGAGCGGTTGGAGAGCGTCTTGCATGGCGAACGTTTCCTTCTGTGACTCAATCGATCCGGGCACTGCCTGCTGTTGCGGTTATCAAGTGCCCGCCGGCGGCGGGGATGGCCTCGTCGAGCAGCCGTGGCGCCGCAGACCAGGTGATGTCAGCGGATGTGACGCCCGAGCCGACGAGGCAATCGGCGACCTTGCGTCCCAACTCAGACGGCGACGGCGGCCGTTGCGGCGCCCCGGGCGGCACCTGCATTCGGGTCAGCACGGGAGGACCGTCGATGGTGTGGATCTCGATGACGAAATCGCCGTCGAGCAGCCCTGCTCCGCCGCTCGACATTTCCACCTCGACGAGGCCGACGAGCCGCTGAGCCTCCTCGCGGTGTACCGCCTGGTCGGAGAACGAGGCAAACCAGCAGTTGCGGTCCAGTAGCGCGGTCGCGACCGCGTACTCCAGGCTGAACTTGCCTTCCAGGCCTGTGTGCGGTCGTGGATGGATGAGGGGAGCGACGGTGCCCGCCAGTGTGCGCACCACGATCCGGGTGATGTCGCCGACGGCGACGCGATCACGGACCTCGTGTACCGCTGCGATGGGTCGCTGCATCGCATAACAGCACGGGTGGAGCTTGATCGCCAGACCATCGGGCACGGCAGGAAGATCGGGAAACCTGTACGGCACCGGGCCCGCGCCGACAAGCGGCAGCCACGCATCGAGGCTCGTGATGTCGACGCCCGCGCCGTCACGTGCGAGTGCCGCTGCCCGAACGCCGGCGTCCACCGCGAACCCGACCTGTAATGACTTGGCCTCAGTGCCGAAAACCCGCTGAACACCGCCCGAGGCAGGCACCGCCAGTGCGATGGCCCGAGCGGTCAGATCGACATCGAGCCCGTACGCGGCTGCCGCGCACGCCGCTGCGCCGATCGCCCCGCTGGTGGTCGTCGCATGCCAGCCCGACTCATAGTGTCGCCACCCTAGGATGGTGCCGATACGCGCCATCACGCCTGCGCCCGTAAGGAATTCGCGAGAACCGCCGCCCGTGGCCAGGGTGGCCGGAACGCAGACCGCACTCACGTGTGCGGTCGACGGCAGGTGCAGATCGTCCAGATCAAGCACGTGCGAGGCGACCGCCCACCTACCGCCGGCACCAAATGCTGCCGCGTGTTGGAGCACCCCATGCCCGCGACCTGCGATCGCACAGGCGACCGTGTCCAAGAGGGCACGATCGGCGAGTGCGGTGTCCTCTGCGGTGGGAGCCAACGCCACTGCCCACTCTGCGAGCGCAGCGGCGAGGGGCCGACTCAACGGGTGCCGCCGGATGACTCGCCCGCTATGAGCTTGATCACATCAAGCATCATCGGCATTGATGCAATGCGCTGTCTAATAGCAATGCGTGATGGGACACATGCATCGACGGCATACGAGAACCGCGCCGTGGCGGACCGCTGGGGCAGCTGAAGCGTCGTCGCTGCCGTCGGCTACCGCACCATCGGCGTTCGAATCCCACGCGTGGCACCGAGAACACCCGCAAATATTTCTGAGTTCACCGAAATCATGGCTAAGTCGGCCTATGAGTGGTTCTTCTGCCGAACATCAGGTTCGCGACAACGTGTACAGGCAAAGACCGCGTGGCGACGCACAGAAGGGCAGGCAGCTCACGACAGGCCCCGGAGCAACCCTCAACCTGGGGCGACTATCACCGCACGCCACCTAAACACTTCCGTGACCTGCTACTTTGCCCGAGGGGAAGCACCTCGCTGCTCGATCAACGAACACAGGAGGAATCGCGTGAGAATCAAACCTGCTCTGATCGCAGGCGCTGCGGCCGCTGCTACCGCGGCTGCTTTTGCGGGGGCTGCTGTCGCCTCGGCCGAGCCCGAGGTCAAGTACCTCGGTCAGCCCGGCGAGCTTGTCAACGGAAACGTCGTCCAGCAGTGGACGATCACCGATCTCAAGCCCAGCTCGGATGTCATCCCGTATCAGCCGGTCGGGACGCTGTGGGAGGCCACGGCGACCGACGAGGCGATCTCGGGCAGCGTCATTCCGATCGTCTCGAATCTCAACGCGCGGGCCAAGAACGGCGACACCTACCGGGTCCTGTTCGGTGTCGCCACCCCGCAGGGCGTCAACCCGTCCACCCTGGCCCAGGGTCAGAAGACCACCGGCAAGATCTACTTCGACGTCACCGGCGAGCAGCCCGACAGCGTCTTCTACAGCGACGGCGGCCCCGATGTCGTGCTGTGGCTGGAGGCGCCGCCCGCTCCCGCGACCGGATCCACCGGCAGCGGCAGCTCCTCGTCGTACGGCAGCCAGACCTCGCCCTCGGTGTCCGGTGCCGCCGACGCCGCCACCGCCGAAACCACGGAGACCCCGGCCTCCGCTGCGGACCCTGCCGCCGAGGCCGCTGTCCCGGCCGAGCCGGCGCCGGCCGCAACGCCAGATCGAGCCGCTTGGCGACGTCGGTCGCCGATGCGCGCCGGGTGAGCCAGGCCAGCAGGTTGGACAGCCACACGTCGGAGATCACCCGGGCGATGTGGTACTGGTCCTCGGTGGGCTCCCCG
>NZ_LMVQ01000090.1 GCF_001545925.1 Mycobacterium sp. NAZ190054
CGCCAAAATCCGCCTCATCAACGCCCGCGGCTACGGCCACCACTCAGCCCGAACACTGACCTCAATGATCTATCTCTGCCTCGGCGGACTGCACCCTCAGCTACCCACAAGAACCTGAGGAGCCGCAAGCATGTTCGAACGGTTGGTGTCGGAGGCGTCGCGGTCGCGCGGTGCGGCGGCCGTCGGGGCGTGGGCCCGCGTGGAGAACGCCGCTGCCGCGCACCGGCTCGCCGCGATGGCGGATCTGCTGGAGGCCAAGCTCGCCGACATGGACAGCGGTGAACGTGAACAGTGGTGCCTGGACAACTGGGATGCGGTGTCGGCCGAGGTGGCCGCGGCTGAGAACGTGTCGCCCGGGGTGGCGTCCAACGAGCTTCTCGACGCGTGGGCGCTGCGCGAACGGCTGCCCCGGGTGGCAGAGGTGTTCGCCTCCGGTGCAATCTCGTACCGGCTGGCCAGGGCAGTCGTGAAGCGCACCCGATTGGTCGTCGACCCTGATGCCAGGGCAAAGGTCGACACCGAGATCGCCGCACAGATCACCGCATGGGGCACGCTGTCGATTGCCAAGCAGGAAGCCGAGATCGACTACTGGGTCGACAGATTCGACCCCGCGGCGGTCGTGCGGGCAGAGGCCTCATCGCGGTCGTGCCACGTCGACGTGACGCCGGGCGAGAACGGTTCCGGCGTGTGTTACGTCGAGGCGGTCCTGCACTCCCACGACGGCGAAGCCCTCGACCGGCGGCTGGACGAAATGGAGCGCAGCGTCTGCCACCGCGATCCCCGGACGGCGGATCAACGCCGGTCAGCGGCGATGGGCGCGATGGCGGCCAAAGCGGACCGCCTGACGTGCCTGTGCGGTGCCGACGACTGCCCGGCCGCCGAGCGCGCCCCGAGTGCGGTCGTGGTGCACGTGATCGCCCAAGAAGACAGCCTGACCGACGACACACCGTTCGCCGGGCACGGTGAACGCCCACCGGATCCCGCGCCGGAACCTGGACGGCGTAAGGATCTGCTCGCTCCTCCTCCGGCGACCGGGCCGGCGAAGACCAAGCCCGCGATGATCCTCGGCGGAGCGATGCTGCCGGCGCCGCTGCTTGCTGCCGTGCTGGCGGGTACGGCGAGTATCCGGCGCCTCATCCATCCCGGGCAGTCACCGCCGGAGCCGCGCTATGTACCGTCGGCGAAGCTGGCCGATTTCGTCCGCTGCCGCGACATGACGTGCCGGTTCCCGGGCTGCGACGTGCCCGCCGACCGCTGCGACCTCGACCATACGATCGCCTATCCGGTGGGGCCGACGCAGGCGTCGAACCTGAAGGCGCTGTGCCGAAAACATTACCGACTGGCTTTGTTACCTTTAATTTGTGGACAGGGAGAACGCAAAGACGCAGCAGGTCAGGGCAGGTTGCTATCTACGGATCAGCAGCGACAGGACCGACAAGCGGGCCGGCGTCGACCGCCAGCGCGAGGACACCACCGCGCTGTGTCAGGTGAAGGGGTGGACCCCCGTCGAGTTCTACCCGGACAACGACCGCAGCGCGTCGAACGGCAAGGAGCGGCCCGAGTGGGACCGACTCCTTGCCGACATCAAGGCGGGAAGGATCGATGCCATTGCCGCCTGGGACCAGGATCGCGGCTGGCGCATGATGCACGAACTGGAGGAACTACGCCGGTTCTTCGCGTCGGTGGGCCGCCCGATCAAGTTGGCCACGACCGGGCAGGGTGACATTGACCTGAACTCACCCACCGGGGTGATGATGGCCCAAGTCAAGACGGCAGTGTCAGAGCATGAGGTGGCGATGATGCGGGTTCGTCAGCTACGAGCGGCCAAGCAGAAAGCCGACCGTGGCTTCCCTCAGTGGCGCAGAGCTTTTGGGTACCTCCCCTATACCGGCTCCAAGGAATCAGACACTGGCGTGCGTGAAGTGGACCCCGTTGTGGCCCCGTTGGTGAGTCAGGCCTACCGCGACCTGATGAACGGGCGCACCATCACCAGCATCGCGGCCAAGTGGAACGACGCCGGACATCTCGGCGCTACCGGAACGCCTTGGAGCCCTTCAACTGTCAGCCTGTTTCTGCGGTCGGCACGCAACGCAGGGTTGCGGTCCCACAACGACGTGCTAGTCCTCGACGGCGACGGAAAGCCAGTGCGCGGGACGTGGCCGCCGCTGGTGGATGAGGAGCTGTGGTACGCCGCGCAGACATATTTGGCGTCGTCGGAGCGTCGCCGTCCTGGGCCCAAGAGTGTCGCCAAACACCTGCTGACGGGCGTGCTGGTGTGTGGCAAGCCCGAGTGTGGGGGCAAGTTGGTGGCCAAGTGGGTCGCGCGACCCACGGGTGGGCAGCCGGGTCGGCCGAAGGCTGGAGAGTCGAAGCCTCCCCGCGCGGTGGGGTACTCCATCACGTACGGGTGCCGGGTGTGCCGCGGGTCAACGATGCGGGCCGAGCACGTCGAGCCGCTGGTGTTCGGGATGGTGGCAGCGCGGCTGTCTCGCCCCGATGCAGTGGATCTGATTAGGAGCACCCAGCATGATGCGGAGGTGGCGGCCAAGCTACGCCAAGACCGGCTGGTGCTGATGGCGCGGCTGGACGAGATCGCTGACATGCTGGCCGACGGCGAGCTCACCCGCGAGCAGGCGGCCCGCGCGACGGCCCGAACCAAGGACAAGTTGGCGGCGCTGAACATTCAGGATACCGACCAGGAACGGATGAGAATCCTGGACGGCATTCCGCTGGGCAGTGACGAGGTTGAAGCGGCGCTGGGGGACCTGGCGGCCCGGGAGCCCGATCGGTTCCGTGCGGTGCTCAACGTCGTGTGCACCATCCGGGTGTTGCCCATCGGGAAGGGTCGGCGCAAGGACTTCCAGCACCGCGACCGCCTGGCGATTGACTGGCTCTGACCCCACTGACACCTACCCCCGACACTCCGGTGCCGGGGGTGTTTCTTACTGCAACGGAGCGCCTAGTGCAGATTCGGAACCTGGAGGCGGCAATGGCCGTAGCGTCTAGCCCGCTATACCGAATTACTGACTACCAGAGAGTAATTCGACACCCACGGTAATCGTCGCTGATCGACATTGAACTACCATCGACCACCGATCGAACTACTGACCCAACCTGGGCCAGTCCACACGCCAACGGGCGACTATGCGGACAGGCAGACCCCCGATAGGAGTCTGCATGTCCGTTGTCAGCCAGACGGCCGCACCTGATCTCACAGTCCGAGAGTTCGCGACCGAAAAGCGAATCGGCTACAGGACCGCGCTCGAGCTGATCCGCAAGGGCACTATCCCGGCCTACAGGATCGGCCACCAGTGGCGCATCCGGCGGGCGGACCTGGACGCCCTGGGGATCGGCCAGTCTCGATGAGCGCCGCACACACCAACCCACTTACCCGAGCTGACCGCGAATGGATCGCAGCACAAGTCGAACGCGCACCACGTTTCACGGTCGACCAACGGGACAAGCTAGCCGAGCTACTGCGACCCGTCCGGCGCAAAGCGGCGGGGTGACCACCCCGCCCGCCCGTAACACCACGATTCACACATCAGCGACCACCCCCGGCTCCGGGACGCGGCAAAGGGGCCATCCACGCGAAAGGTGGTGGACCGATGGCGTTTTGGTACACCGGCGATGAGGAGCATCAGGATCCCCGATTCTTGGAGGTCGGGATGTCGGGTGCTGGACTGTATTCGATGGCTGGTAGCTGGTGCATGGCCCAAGTCCGGGGCAAGCATTATGTGCCCGATCAGTGGGAGGTTCCCGACTACCTGGTGCGGGGGTGGGGGGCCGCGAAGGCCGCCGCTGCGTTGGTCCGCGCGGGCTTGTGGGTCCGCGTGCCAGGGGGCTACCGGTACGCCTGGATCCGCAAGGAGAACACCCCGGACAGGCTACGTGCGCTGCGGAAGCGTGAGCGCGACAAGTGGGACAGCAAGCAGGCACGGAAACGGTTTGCTGACTTCCCGAACTCCCCGGGGGAGTTGTACTCAACTCCCCCGGGGGAGGTATAGGGGGGAGTTGGGGTGCCAGGTCAGCCTGTGAAATGTCTAAGGAGTTTTCGGCGTAATGCGCTGACCAGCAGTGACTTACACAACTCCCCGGGGGGAGGTATGGGTTACGTTTCTGGGGCACGGCACATCTGGGTGAGGTACCCGACCAACGGAACGGTGCTAGCGCGCTTCGCTTGCAGCCCATCGGGGAACCGCTACGCGAACCCCCGATGGTCGTATCTCATCGGTACGGACGGCGCGTGCAGCCAACCGATGGAACGATCCGACCACCCGACCAGCGGAACAACGCGCACCCCACTCGCGGATCTACGCAACCACCCACGCCGGTTGACCACACCATCTCGTCTGCAAGGGCGCGAAGCGTCCGCGCGAGCCATCGTCACCTTGGGTGGGTACGGCACTATTGGCTGGAACCTAGCTTGGCGCTTAGCGTTCCGCTACCGACCGACTAGCGGGGTGCCGCTGTGATCCTGTTCCCTGGCCCGATCGCGGAGGCATACCGGCAGTCCGGTGCGCTGTCGGTCAAGTGCCCGCACTGTGGTGCCAACGCGGGGACGTACTGCACCCGCTCCGACGGCAGGGTCCGCAGGGCACCGTGCGTGGACCGCTGCCGCGCCAGCAGCCCCCTGCCGGGGTGGTTGGACCCGGCAGCGTGCTCTGACCCGGCAGTAGCCCCCACAGTGGCACCCCGGCCGGAACCACGCCACCGCCCGGTCGATTACGTCGACCCTTCCGAACCGCGACACCCGAAGGACACCGAGTGACGGTCGCCCACACCGAGACATGCGGCTGCCGTGAATGCTTGCAGCGCGAGGCCGCCCGAGCACGGGACGCCCGCTACCGTCAGCGGGTCCGTGACGGCCTGGTGGTGCCCAAGAAACGCGGCCCGCGCGAAGCCAAGTCCGCGGCGGCCATTCCGCTGGCCGACCTGTTCACCACCCCCGAGCTACCCGGGGCGCTGTGCCGGGGTCAGTGGGACCTGTTCGACCTGGACCAGGGGCGCGACCACCGCGCACCCGAGACCAGGCACGCGGAAGCCATCGCGCTGTGCCAGCAGTGCCCCGCGCTGACCGCCTGCACGTCGTGGGTCGAATCACTACCGCCACAGAAACTTCCGACCGGCGTCCTGGCCGGTCGGATCATCACAACCGAGGAGAAATGATGACCAACCCCACCAACGCGGTTCCCGATGAGCTGGCCGCCGGTCGCTCCGCGTTCCTGCGGCTGTGTGCCGCGCTGGCCGCTGGGAGCGAGGAAGGTAGGACCAACGTGCTGGCCGAGCTGTTGTGTCTGCACCCGGCGGCGTGGCAGCTGACACTGACGGCAGCGGCCCGTGAGCACGTCGCGGCCCTGGGGGTGATGACGGGACTGGACCCGGCCGACCTGTGTGGGTTCCTGGAACGGCAAGCAATGGACGCGCTCG
Organism: Mycobacterium sp. NAZ190054; assembly: GCF_001545925.1. Lineage (GTDB taxonomy): Bacteria > Actinomycetota > Actinomycetes > Mycobacteriales > Mycobacteriaceae > Mycobacterium. The sequence continues at coordinate 5,431 of NZ_LMVQ01000090.1, forward strand.
ACACCGCCGGTCAGGCCAACGACCGACTGACCGGCGACTGACACAGGTTGCCCGACACCCCGAACCTGGGGTTTCGCAGTGTGTCTGAGCTACACTCCCTGGCAGGTGATACCCAGCGGACCCCGGATCCCGAGGAAGCGCACGTATCTCACTTAGGCCCCGCGCCAACCACGCCCCGGCTTGGTTGGCTACGGCAGCCCGATGACCGGGCCTGCCGTATCTGGCACTGACGGACCAGCCGAATCCCCTTATCAACGCGCTGTGCGTGATGGATTCGTCTGCGCCACAGCATGTTTGCCAGGAGGCAACAAGTGCCAGACACCCACACCCTGCAGCAGTGGCAGGCCAATCTCAGCGCAAAGCGGCACGCCATCACCGCACCCGCCCGGACCAACAACCGCAACATGACAGACGCCGAGCGGCGCGCCCACAGCGACGTGACGGCTCAGATCGACCAGCTGGACGCCGAGCTGGAACGCCGCGACATCGCACCCACCCGCGGCGGGCGACCGAATGCAGAACAGGAGCGCGCCAACCAACGACAGCGGTCCGGCCAGGACAACCCCGGAGCACAAGCAATCCACCGCGCGCACGGAGGTTTGGAGGTCAACGAACCGAGGACCTACCAGAAGGGCAACGGCCGCAGCTACTTTCAGGACCTGGCGCGCCATCACCGGGGCCTGGACGACACGGGCGACGCGATTGCCCGTCTGCGTCGTCATGCGCAGGAATCCGGCTTGGAGCGCCGCGACATGGACACCACCGACGGCAACGGTGGGTACTTCGTGCCCCCGGCATGGTTGGTCGATCAGTTCGTGCCCAAGGCCCGCGCCGGTCGCGCGTACGCCGATCTGTGCACCCAGCTGGCCCTGCCTGCCGGGACTAACAGCATCAACATTCCGAAGGTGGCGACCGGAACCGCCACGGGCATCCAGGCGGCCGACAACACCGCCGTGACCGAGCAGGACATGGATGACACCTCGATCGAGGCCAAGGTCCGCACCATCGCGGGTCAAACCGACGTGGCGATCCAGCTGCTGGACCAGTCGCCGGTCAACTTCGACCAGGTGATCTTCCAGGATCTGATCGCGGACTTCAGCTCCAAGCTGGACCTGCAGGTACTGGTGGGGGGCGGCACCAACGGCCAGGTCCTCGGTGTTCACGGCACTCCGGGCATCGGCACCATCGAGGTGCCGACCGTCAGCGTGGGGGCCTTCTACGCCGCCATCGCCGACGGCATCCAGCGGGTGTCGACAAGCCGGTTCCTGCCGCCCGAGCACATCGTGATGCATCCGCGTCGGTGGGCGTGGATGACGGCCGAGCTGGGCGACGACGGCCGCCCCCTTGTTCTGCCGGCCGCCAACGGCACCAACGGAGTCGCCACCCTCGACGCTGTGGCCTCCCAGCAGGTTGTGGGACAGCTGCAGGGCCTGCCCGTCGTGACCGACCCCAACATCGGCACCACCTACGGCGAGGGGACCAACGAGGACCTGGTGTACGTCCAGCGGTCCAGTGACCTGCTGCTGTTCGAATCGGGCATCCGGTCGCGCGTCCTGCCCGACGTGGGTAGCGGCACCCTGACGGTGCGGCTCCAGGTGTACGGCTACATCGCCTTCACCGCCGAGCGGTACCCGCAGTCCATCGTGGAGATCACCGGCCTGACGGCACCCACCTTCTGACCACCCGAATACGGTTGGCCGCGCGGCATCCTGGTCGTATGCCGCGCGGCCACCGACTCAGAACGCCTACTGCTCCGATGGGCTGTCCTCCAACTCCACGATGAGTGGCAGCTGAGGTTGTGCCGGTGGAAACGCACGTTCGAACAGCTGCTCGAATTGTTGCTTGTTGTCGGAGATGCGCATTAGCGTTGTCACGGTTGAGATCTGGCGATCGAGATGAGTGTTGCCCGTCTCAGCAGTCAGGTACTGATGGTGGTGGTGCCGTCGGTAACCCTGCGGTGTACGGGGGTTCAGCGACTGCAGTTCTTCGAGCACACCGGGCGGCAGCTGTTCGTAGATGTACTTGTTGATCAGCTTGCCGACGTAGGGCGTGCGCCTGGAGGTGCCGGGTTTGAACTCCCAGCCCTGGATCTTGTAGATCTCGCGGAAGAACTCGTCCGGGAATCTCTTTGTCCAGGGTTGCAGCTCGGGCGCGATGTAGGCGTTGAGGATCGCAGCCAGTTCGTCGCGAGCTCTGACATCCTGGTAGCCCGTTGCCTCGTCAACCAACGCGATGATGCCGACCCGCGCCAGGCCACGTACCAGCTTGGCTGCTGCTTCGGCGGCGTTCTTTTGCGAATCTAGCAGCGCCTCATCGTCGTTGGCCGCCAGGTACGTCTCGCATACCAGTGGAAGGATTTCGGCACGGAAACCCGTGGACGACACGTTCTGTCCCGGTACGCGGAACTCGATGGGCTGGAACATGTCCGGCAACGTCTCTGGGAAGTAGGGGACCAAGTTGCCTGCGGCAACGAATGGTGGGCGTCCCTCGGTTCGTTGGTGGCGGCCGGTCGACAGCGACCTGCCGAGCGCGCCCATGATGGTCTTTTGGTTGATCACTCGGGTGCCGTCCTCCAGCACCGCGACTTCCAGTTCCATGTCGCCGACCACCAGCGTGCCCGCGTGCGTTGCCTGCACCCAGTTCCTCCCCCATCGCTTCTCAGCGGCGCGGCGCGCCGATTCGGACCGTTCCGCGGGTGTCAGACGCTCGGCTCGGACCTTGCCGCCCTTGCGGCCATTGTTGGAGGCGTTCTCCATGTCGATTCAATGCCTAACTCGCTTAGCATCGACCCCTCTTAGGTCGATGACCCTTCCGCTGACATCCCCAAAACAGCACGTCAGCGCCTATGGCGTATCGCTAAGCGACCTTAAGCAGCTTAAGCTCGACTGGCGATGCGTAGCCAGCTTAGCATCAGTTTCTCCGAAAGGACGCACACTCGCCACGGCGTCGTGCCAACGGCAGCCGGGAGCGACGCCGCGACGACGATCGTCACCGTCATCATGGTTAGGTTGACCGGGGGGGGTGTTGCCTCTTGAACCCCAGGTCGCCGCCCCTGCCACCCGGTAGGGGTCTTCTCCCCCCGCCGCCGAAAGTGAACACAACACCCCGCCAAACGGATGAGTTCGCCTCGGTCCCAATACCTTCGGTGCATCGCCGCCAGAGCGACCGAAAGCCGCTGGTCACATAACATTTCGCCCCCGCCGCGGAACCACCCCTGCGGCTACACATTCTGTTCACCTTTTGACCGTCACGGTGATGTCCTTCCGGCATCCCCTGACCACCTCGATCGGGAGGAGACCCCGTGAGCACCAACAACACCGGCCTGACCTACCTGGAGCGGCAGCACCAGGTGCACCAACTCCGCGCCAAAGGGTGGACCATCCGGGCCATCGCCCAGGCCGTCGGGCTGAGCCCGGCCGGGGTGCACAAGGCACTGGGTCGGCCACCGGGTGCCCCGGACGGCCGGGGGCAACACCCCAACTCGCGGCACTACTTTGTAGCCAAGCAGCAGTAGGCGTCACGCGCGCTACCATCAGGTTTCTCAGCTTCCGCTTCGGCGGTCGGTGAGGCTCTAGTTGATGGCGTTAGCGAAGGAGCCCGGTCCCGTTGGGGCCGGGCTCCTTTGTGGTCCAACGGTTCCCGCAACACGTGCGGTATGACAGAAGCCGGGTCCCAACTGTGGGGCCGGGCTTCTGTCATATCGGCGGGGTGGTCCAGCACCGGGGGGCCGTGCGTTGGTGGGGCGGGCGGGGCTTGAACCCGCGACCTCCGGATTATGAGTCCGTGGCTCTGACCGACTGAGCTACCGCCCCCGTCGGGGTGGAACCTACCGCCGTCGTCGTCGCGCCGCCTCTGTTAACGCATATGCGTCGAGCAGCACATATGCACCTGGTTGCGAGTATTCGTAATTCGGCTGTGCCACTTGGTATTTCGATGCGGTCGAGTTACCGTCACCCACATGACGAGCAACAACTACTGCCCACCGTTCAACCCGGCTGATCCCACCCCGTCACAAATCGCGGCCGACCTGATCGTCACCTCCGGGGCCACCCGCCCCGGCGCGGTGCGTGACATCCTGCGCGGCTACGCCAATCGGCTGGTGGCCGCCGGGGCGTTCGCCGACCTGACAGCCAACGACGCCCGGACGGTCGCCGCCACCATCGCGTGGGACGTGTGCCTGGGAGATGAGGCCCGAGGTCTGCGGGAACGCTCCGCTGCCATCACCCGTGGATCCTGGGGTGGTTGGGACCACCCGGCGGCTGTCGCATACGCACTCCGGACTGCTGCAACTGTCCTGGACGCCATCTAAAGCGCGGTGGTCGACAACCGTTCAGGTTTATCGGAATCAGAAGTCGGAGGGCTGAGCGGTCATCTCACAGCGATCGGGTATCCCCGTCACAACAAGACGTGCCGACACCTTGACTCTGCCCTGGGCGGGCACGACATCGGGAAACTCTGACCCGCCGCCGATGATGTCGCCCTGTGGGTTGAAGCAGACGACACCCACACGAGCGGCGGGGATCTGCTGATCGGAGGGGTTGGCTAGCTCCGCCTCAGCGGTAGGTGTGCCGAAGGTGCTGTCTTGCCCGACCGTCACTGGCCCCACCTCGAGCACAACGTCGCTGAACTCAGGGGTCTGAACCGGGTCGTGCTGGCTGACATCCAGGGTCGGCTCAATCCGCGTCACCGGCCCGCCCTCCGGCGCGGTGACCTGGGTACCCACCGTGATGACGGCACCCGGATTGACCCCCTGCTCGGTCTGCGACTCGGTGCTCAGCAGCGCTCCGTCCGCGCCGTAGAGATTGAAGGACACCGTGGCGTACTGACCGACCGGCACGTCGCGGACGGTCGAGGTCACCCACAGGTAGTCATCGGAGCCGCCGAACCCAGACCGCTCGATCACCGCGGCCGTCCCCGGGGCCGCCGTCGACGAATTCCCGCCGGCTGAGGATTCGGCACCTGTTCCGCCCGAGCTACCGCAAGCCACCGCTAGCGGTAGGACAATGCCGACTGAAGCGATGCTACGAAGAAGCGTCACGCCGGTTACCTCCCATTCAAAACCTGCCCCGGGCAGCACAGAGTAGCGGGCAAGTCTTCGGCCGACCGCCGCGGGTAAGGCAGTTGCCGACGGCGCGATGCGTCGGAACTGGGGCTCCCCGTCCAGACACCCGGCTTGAGATGCACTCGCTGGTCAACCTGAGAATTTGTCTACGCACCTATAAGCGTCATAAAGCCAGTCGGTGACATCACCTACTCAAGACGTTCTGGGGTTGGCGTGATGTCCAGTCCCCGGACGGCACGGTGGTGTGGACCTCCCCGGGTGGTCAGGTCGTCACGACGCATCCCGGCAGCAGGGTGCTGTTCCCCGCGCTGTGCCGGCCGACGGCTCCGGTCGTCGTCGATCCCGCCGCACGGTTTCCCGCCCAGCCGGGCCGGCCTTCGGGTCTGGGCATGCCGCGCCGCACCCAGACCCGCGCGCAGGCGCGGGACCGCCGCATCGCCGAGCAGCGCCGCGAGAACGAGGCACTACTGGAACCCCGCGATGAGGATCCGCCCTTCTGAGGGGTGGGGCTAGCGTGGGGAGTATGCGGGTCTTCGTCACCGGCGGCACCGGAGCCATCGGTGGTTACGCGGTGCCGGCGTTGGTCGCCGCCGGGCACGACGTGACGGCCCTGGCGCGCAGTGACGCGAAAGCCGAGGTGCTGCAACGCCAGGGCGCCGCGGCGGTGCAGGTGTCACTGTTCGACCGCACCGCGCTCAGCGAGGCCTTCCGTGGCCATGCCGCGGTGGTGAACCTGGCCTCGGCGTTGCCGTCCCCGACGCGCTTCATGCAGAAATCGGCGTGGAAGGAGTGCCACCGCATCCGGATACAAGGGTCGGCGGCCCTCGTCGACGCGGCGCTGGCCGCCGGCGTCGGGCGGGTGGTGCAGGAGTCGGTGGCGATGGTCTACCGCGACGGCGGCACCCGGTGGATCGACGAGACCTGGCCGGTCGACCACTATCCGATCGCCGTGGGCAATCACGGCGCCGAGGCGAGCAACCGGCGGTTCGCGGAAAACGGCGGGGACGCCGTGATTCTGCGGTTCGGATTCTTCTACGGGTCCGGCGCCGGACACAGCGAGATGATCATGCGGCTGGCCCGCCGCCGCATCGCGTTCCAGGCGGGCAGGCCCGACAGCTACATGTCCTCGATCCACCTCGCCGACGCGGCGAACGCGGTCGTCGCGGCCCTGGACGTCGCGCCGGGCACGTACAACGTCACCGACGACTGCCCCGTGACCGCGCGACAGCACAGCGCCGCGATGGCGGCCGCCGTGGGTGTCAGACCGTGGGCCGCCCTTCCTGGACGGGCGGCACTGTTGATGGGCGACCGGTCCACGTCGATGACGAGGTCACTGCGGGTGAACAATGCCCGCTTCCGTGACGCCGCGGGGTGGCGGCCGCGGTATCCGAGCGTCTGGGACGGGTACCGGGCGATGGCCGCCACTGCTCAGGGGTGATACGGCACGCCGACCGCCCGGAACACGAACTCCGGCGGCACGTCGTAGGCCAGCGTCGTGCGGGGCAGCCGGGCCAGCACGTCCGGCGGGATGCGCTCCTTGTAGTGCAGCGACAGCTCGCCCGAGCAGCGCGGGTCCACGGCGGCCACGTCGACGTCGAGCAGCAGCCCCGCCTCTGACAGCTCGGCCTTGACCGCGCCCGATTGCGGGGCGTCCCAGCGCACGTCGATGGTCCGGCCGGCCAGCTTCGGCACCGACGACAGCGTCCCGAGCACGCGTTCGTTGGTCACCACGAGCGAGCCGACATAGCTGGCGATGCTTCCGCTGGACCGCAGGCCGGGCACGGCGCCCCGGAACCGGCGCGTGACAGCCACGTACTCCGAGAGGAACAGCACCCCCTCGGCCTCGACCTCCGCGCGCAACGCGCTGGGAAGCTTGCCGATTCGGAACAGCTTCCGCAGAAATACGGCCATGTCCGAACGGTAGCTCAGCACGCCGGTGGTACAGCTGGTCAGGTGAGGTTGCACACCGGATGGCTGCTGGGCAGCGCCGCGGCGGCCATCGGCGTGTACCTGCTCATGTGGGTCGGCTACGTGCAGGGGTGGCCGTGGTTGGCCGGGGTGGACGCCGACGTGCTCGACCCCGCGTACCGCTTCGGCGAGACCCGTCCCGGCTGGGTCACCGCCTGGGACGTCTTCTGCACGGTGCTCGGCCCCGGCGCGTTCCGGCTGGCGGTCCTGGTCGTCATCGTCGTCGCGCTGATCCGCCGCCGGTTCCGGCTCGCGGTGTTCCTGCTGCTCACCGTCGAATTCAGCGGCCTGCTCACCGAACTCGCCAAGTTCATCGCCGACCGGCCGCGCCCGGACACCGCGATGGTGTGGGCGCTGTCGACGTCGTTTCCGTCCGGACACGCCCTCGGCGTCATGGTGTCGGTCGCGGCCCTGCTCACCGTCGTACTGCCGAAGGTCCGGGCGCCGTGGCGCGGCTGGCTGGTCGCGCTCGGCGTCGTCGTCATCCTCACCATCGGCGCGGGCCGGGTGGTGCTCAACGTGCACCACCCCTCGGACGTCGTGGCGGGCTGGGCCCTCGGCTACGCCTATTTCGTCGCGTGCCTGCTGCTGGTCCCGCCCGTCAGGCCAGCGGCCGGAACACCGGAAGCGCCCGATACCGCGCGGTGAAGGTCGCCTCGGTCACCTCCGTGCCGATCTCCCCGTCGAGCGCGAGCACCGTCGGCCCGTCGACCGAACGGAACGAGAACGCCGGCACCCGCAGCTCGTGATACAGCGGACTACGCTCCAGCCGGCCCAGCGCGACCGCGGTCAGGATGCGCAACCGGCTCAGCCGACGGCCGGTTTCCAGGATCCGGACGTCGAGCAGACCGTCGTCCATCCGGGTGCGGCGCGACGGCGCGAAACCCGACGGCAGATACGTCGAATTACCCAGGAAGAACAGCGACGTCTGCAGGGTCGTGTTGTCGAACGCGATCCGTACCGGTTCTCCACGGCGCAGCGTGTGGAACATCGCGTAGATACCGGCCAGCGGCTTGCCGATCTTGTGCTCGAGCTTCTCCCTGGTCTTCACGAACTGCGGATAGGCGCCGATGCTCGCGGTGTTGACCACCATGTGCTTCTCGTTCAGGCACACCAAGTCCACACACGACACCCACCCCTGCCGGATGGCCTCCACCGTCCTGGCCGCGGTGTCGCAGCCGATGTCCTTGGCGAAGTGGTTGAACGTGCCCGCGGGGAACACCGCCAGCGGAATGCCGACCTCGGTCGCGACCGCCGCCGCGGCGGCCACCGTCCCATCGCCCCCTCCGACGCCGAGCACCTCGGCGTGCTGCGCGGCCGACTTCAGCGCCTCCAGCACGTCGTCGTCCTCACCGAGCTCGACGATCTCGGCCCGCGGAAGCGCCTCCCGCACCTCGTCGCGCACGCGTGCTCCCGTCCCGCTGCCCGACGCCGGGTTGATCACCAGCGTGACGCCCCTGCCGTCGGGGCGGGCCGGCGTGTCCACCCGCAACGGCTCCGCGGTGGGCAGTCGGGTCTCGACGACCGGAGGAACCACGCGGGCGCCGAGCACCGCGACGCCGGCGCCGATACCGAGACCTGCCAGCACGTCGCCCGGATAGTGCGCGCCGGTCGCGATCCGGGACATGCCGACCAGCCCGGCCAACAACGCCAGCACCAGTCCCAGCGGGGCGCTCTCCAACCCGACACCGACGGCGAACGCGGCGGCGCTGGCCGAATGCCCCGACGGCAGCGAATTCGACGTCGGGTACCTGTGCGTCTGACGCGACAGTGGAACGAGGATCCAGTTCGGTCGGTCCCGCTTCCAGATCCGCTTGGCCACCTGATTGGTGACCAGGCTCGTCACCCCCAGGGTCAGGACGCCGCGGGTGGCCCCGCGCCGCGCTGCCGGCGTGCCGAACGCCGCCAGTCCCGCGGCGATGGCGAACCACAGCTTCGAATGGTCGGCCGCCTTGGTCAACCGCGGCATCACCGCGTCGATCAACGGGCTCGGCGACTCCGCCACGGCCTCGAACACCTCGCGGTCCAGCGTCCCGAGGCCGACCCCGATCTGGCGAAGGCCGCGCAGTCGTCCAAGCGAAAGGTCCATGACGCCCAACGTACGTGTCGACGTCCGTTGACAAATAAATTTGTCAATGTGACGATGGCGGACGTGCTGGAAGTCGAGGTGATCGCCGATCCGTCCGCCGCGGCCTCGGCGCTGGATCCGATGCGCAGCAGGTTGCTGGCGGAACTGTCCGAACCGGCCTCGGCTGCCGCCCTGGCCACCCGGGTCGGTATCGCCAGGCAGAAGGTCAACTACCACCTGCGCGCGCTGGAGCAGCACGGACTGGTGGCGGTCGCCGGCGAACGCCGCTGGGGCGGACTGACCGAACGTCTCCTCGTCGCGACGGCCGCGTCCTACGTCGTCTCGCCCGGCGCACTCGGTCCTGTCGCATCCGATCCGGGCAGGACGCGGGACCGGATGTCGGCGAGCTACCTGATCGCGGTCGCCGCCCGCGTCGTTCGGGAGGTCGGCGACCTGTGTCGGGCGGCCCGCGACAGTCGCAAGCGGCTCGCGACGCTCACCATCGACACCGCCGTGAGGTTTCGGTCCGCCGCGGACCGCGCCGCGTTCACCGACGAGCTGGCGGACGCCGTGACCGCGTTGGTCGCGCGGTATCACGACGAAACCGACCCCCGCGGCCGGGCGCACCGCGTCGTGCTCGCCGCCTATCCGATGCCGGCCACCGAGCAGGAGAGGGAGTAGTGACATGCCGCTGAAGAAGGACGGCGACGGACGCCGTTGGGTCGAGATGGAGTTCCTGGTGCCGGGCACGCCCGAGCAGGTGTGGCAGGCCATCGCCACCGGCCCCGGGATGAGCGCATGGTTCACTCCCACGTCGGTCGACGAACGCGTCGGCGGCGCAATCGAGTTCGATCTCGGCGACGGTGACATCAGCTCCGGGGTGGTCACCGAATGGCAGCCGCCCGCGCGGTTCGGGTACGAAGAGCGCGGCTGGAGCGGCGACGCACCGCCGCTGGCCACGGAGGTCGTCGTCACCAGTCACTCCGGTGACCGCTGCGTGGTGCGCATGGTGCAGAGCCTGTTCACCGACCGCGACGACTGGGACGACGAGATGGAGACCTTCGAGACCGGCTGGCCCGGCTTCTTCGATGTGCTGCGCGTGTACCTGCGTGACCACCCCGGGCAGAGCGCCGCCAACGTCTTCGCCGGAACCGGCCATCCAGGGGACATGGTCCGGGCGTGGGCCGATCTTTCGTCCGCGGTGGGCATCACGGGACTCGACGTGGGCCACCGGTACGAGACGCCGCCGGGCGTCCCTAGCCTGGCCGGCACCGTCGAATGCGTGCACCACACCGCGGAGTTCCGCAACGTCATGGTCCGGCTGGAATCCCCGGCCCCCGGCGTCGCACTGGTGGGTGGGTGCCTGCCCGGCGGACGGGCCATGATCTCGGTCAGCCTGTACCTCTACGGCGACACCGCGGCCGACACCGCCGCCGCAGAAGCGCCGCGATGGCGGTCCTGGATGGCACAGTTGGTGCATGCCGACAGCGCCGCGACCTGACCGTCTTCGAAATGTGCTGCGCCGCCTGACCGTTGCGTTGGCCGTGGCGGCGGCGGGCCTGCTGGCGGCTCCACCGTCGGCGGCTGACTTCTCGCCGTGGTTCGCCAACTCGGTCGGCCCGGCCACCCAGGTGCTGGCGGTCACCGGCACCGGCGGCTCCGACGCGAAACTCGACGTGTGGGAACGCACCGCGGCGGGCTGGCGACCGGTGGCCGGCGGTGTCGGTATCCCCGCCAAGATCGGCGCAAAAGGCATGTCGCCGAACCACTTCGACGGGTCGATGATGACGCCGAAGGGCATCTACACGCTCGACTTCGCGTTCGGCACCCAACCCGACCCCGGTGGCGGCCTGCGCTACATCCAGGTCGGCCCCAACCACTGGTGGGACGGCGACATGAAGAGCCCCACCTACAACACCATGCAGGTGTGCGACAAGCAGAACTGTCCGTTCGACACGTCGCTGAGCGCGGGCACCGAGAACCTCGACATCCCGCAGTACGCGCACGCGGTGGTGATGGGTGTGAACAAGGAGCGCATCCCGGGCAAGGGCGGGGCGTTCTTCGTGCACAGCACCGACGGCGGGCCGACCGCGGGCTGCGTGGCGATCGACGACGCCACACTGGTGACGATCATGCGCTGGTTGCGGCCCGGCGCGATGATCGCCATCACCGAGTGAGGATCAGATGTTCAGCGCGCGGCCGGCCTTGACCTTGAAGTTCAGCGCCTCCAGGCTCATCGACGCGTCATAGGTGCGGTCGTAGCCGGTCTCACAGATCCGCCAGCCGTCGGCGGTGCGGCGGTACCGGTCGTGGTAGAAGCCGGCGCCGATCAGCATGAAGTTGAAGTCCGGCGCGATCACGCGGTCCTGCAGGTACCAGGTGGCCGTGGCCTCGTCGCCGTCGACGGTGATCTCGGGGTGGTTGACCCGGTGCTCCGTGAGAATCTCCGGGCCCAGGGAGTTGCGCATGAAGTTCACCAGGTCGTCGCGGGTGGTGAAGTGGTGCTCCTCGCCGATGGACTCGCCGTAGCGACCGATGACGTCCTCGGTGAGAGTGTCGGCGAACTCGTCCCAGTGCTTGGTGTCCAGGGCACGAAGATAGCGATACTTGACCTGCTTGATGTCATCGATGTCACTCATGGGCGTCATTGCAGCACATGAGACGTCTGCTTCGTGGCGGCGGCCGCCAAATCGTTTAGGGTGGCCTGAATCATGAGCGATGCGTTGGGGCTGTCCATCGGAACCACCAACCTCGCGGCGGCGACGGTCGGCCGGCAGCCGGTGATCCGGCGTTCGGTTCTCACCGTGTACGGCCACGCCGCCCCCGAGGTCGGCGCGGCGGGCGACCGACCCGGTGGGGTGGTGTTGTCCGGGTTCGTCGAACGTGTCGGGGATCCCGTACCGCTGGTGGCCGCCGACGGCTCGTCGTATCCCGCTGCGCAGCTGGTGGTCGAGGCGCTGGAGGTGATGGCCGGGCTGGCCGCTCCGCAGGCCCCGAGCGAGGTGGCGATCTCGGTGCCGTCGTACTGGGGCCCCGGCGCGACCGCCGCGCTGGCGGAGACGCTGCAGGCCAGCGAGGTTCTCACCCCGGCCGGCGCGCTTCCCCGACTCGTCCCCGACGCCGAGGCCGCGCTCACCGCGCTGAATGCCGATCCGGGCCTCGACCGGCGCGGCGTGGTGGTGCTGCTCGACCTGGGTGGCGGTGGAACCAGCATCACGCTCGCCGACGCTGCGTCAGCGCTGACGGTGATCGGCGGCACCGAGCGGTACGCCGAGTTCGCCGGGGACCAGATCGACCAGGCGGTCCTCAGCCACGTACTCGACGGTGCGGTCGGAGGTGTCGACCCCGAGCAGACGGCGGCGGTCGGATCGCTGGCCGCACTGCGTGAGCAGTGCCGCGCCGCCAAGGAACGCCTGTCGGCGCAGACGGTCACCCAGATCAGCGCCGATCTGCCCGGCTACCGGGGGGACATCCGCCTGACCCGGGCCGAGCTCGACGAACTCCTCGCGCGGCCGCTGGACGGGCTGTTCACCGCTCTCGAGCACGCTCTGGCCCGCAACGACATCGGCTGGAACAGCGTGTCCTCGGTGGCGCTCGTCGGCGGAGGTTCCGCTATTCCTTTTGTCACTCAACAGGTTTCGCAGCGACTGCGGGTACCGGTGGTGACGACTCCACGGCCTGGTCTCGATGCCTCCGCCGGGGCGGCGCTGGTGGCCGCGTATGGACGTAGCGCCGAGACGGCCACGGTGGCCACGCCCGAGGCGGACAGCACGTATGCGCTGGCGTGGTCACAGGACGACTCGACCGACGACGTCGTCCCGTTCACCGGCGAGATTCCGGAGCAGCGGCCCAACCCGTATGCGCTGTCCGGGGCGTACGAGACCGAGGTCATTCCACCGGACGACGACGACCGGGCCGGGGCCGGACCGCGTCTGCCGCTGTCGGTCACCGGTGTGGTCGCCGCGGTCGCGTTGCTCGCCGTCGGCGGCGCGGCGATCGCACTGACCAGCGTCGACACCTCGGAGCCGACCACGCCGACACCCGGCAACGTTCCGCTGAGCAGTGCGCTGGTGCCCTCGCCCGAGCCGCCGCCCGCCCAGACGGTCACGATCTCCGAGCAGCCTGTGCAGCCGCCGCCACCGGAACCGGTGGCCCCGCCGGTGGTGACCACCCCGCCCACGGTGGCCCCGACCACCACGACCACGTCGCCGACGACCACGACGACCACCACCACGACGACCACCACCACCACGACGACCACCACGACGCCGACGACGACGGAGCCGACCACCACCACGACGACGGAGCCGACGACCACCACCACACAACCGACGACGACGCAACCGGCCACGACGCAACCCACGGTGCCGCCGACCACTCCGATGACGACCACCTACATCGACGTGCCGTTCGTCCCGATCCCCATCCCGGTCCCCGTCCCCGACAGCCCCTGACCTGGCCCTTCGCCGTGATCTTGGTTTTTGCCACGGCAAGAAATAGGGATTTCCCCGATTCCTCCCCGGGGCACCCCACACATATGTTTGGCAACGTCGGTTCGATCGGCTGCGGAGGGGACAGCCGATCGGGCCGGCCTCTCGCGCCGGCCAAGCCAGAATCGGGTTATGCCAGTCGAACGAAACACCAAGGTCGCGATCGTCGGCATGGGCAGCGTCGGTACCGCGATCGCCTACGCGTGCCTGATCCGGGGCTCGGCCGGGTCACTCGCGCTGTACGACGTCAACGCCGCCAAGGTGCGCGCCGAGGTGCTCGACCTGAACCACGGCAGCCAGTTCGTCCCGCACTGCCGCGTGACCGGCTCCGACGACATCGCCGTGACGGCGAATTCGGCGGTGGTGATCGTGACCGCGGGCGCCAAGCAGAAGCCCGGGCAGAGCAGGCTGGACCTCGCCTCGGTCAACGTCGCGATGGCCCGGACACTCACCCCGCAGCTTCTCGCCCACTCACCCGACGCGGTCGTCGTGTTCGTCACCAACCCCGTCGACGTGGTCACCCTCGCCGCGGCCCGCGCCGTCGACGCCGCCCCCGGCCATGTGTTCGGTTCCGGAACCCTGTTGGACTCCAGCAGGTTCCGTTATCTGATCGCCGAGCAGGCCGGCCTGGCCGTCGGTAACGTGCACGGTTTCATCGTCGGCGAGCACGGTGACTCGGAGATCTCGCTGTGGTCGAGCGTGTCGATCGGCGGAGTACCCGCCGCGAAATTCCGCCGCGACGGCGTGCTGGTGTTCGACGAGGAGAACCGGCGCCGCATTTCGGCGGAGGTGGTCGGCGCGGCCCACCAGATCATCGCCGGCAAGGGGGCGACGAACCTGGCCATCGGACTGTCCTCGGCCCGCATCATCGAAGCGGTGCTCGGGGACCAGCACCGGGTGTTGCCGGTGTCCACCGTGCAGCAGGGCGCGCACGGGATCTCCGGAGTGGCGCTGTCGCTGCCGACGGTCGTGACAGCGCACGGCGCGGGTCAGGTGCTGGAGGTGGCGCTGTCGGACGCGGAGCGCTCGGGGCTGCAGGCCTCGGCGCGCACGCTGCGGGAGGCTCAGCAGTCGTTAGGGCTGTGACCGCCGTTGGATCCATTGCCGGCCCATCTTCGCGGCGCGGGACAGGGCGCCGCACTCACCGAAGTACGCGGCGAGCGCACCGAGCCCCGGCAGCAGGCCCACCATTCGGAACGGTGCCCGTGGCTGTGGGCGCTTGGCCAACTCGTCGCCGATCGCGTCGAAGAGTCCGACGAGATTCCACACCGCTTTGACGACGCCCCCGGGGTGGTGCGGTATCCGGGTCAGTCGCCGTCGCGTGGCCGGCTCGTAGACGATCACCGACAGGTCGCGGTCGCACAACACGGACGCGAGCATGCGCACCTGGGCGCGGTGATCGGTGACGCCGAGTTCGCGCGCCACCGCGCACAGCACGGTGGCCTGGCTGACGAACCCGAGCAGATCCTGGATCGGCAGGCGGCGGGCGAGGATTCCGAGCGCCCCCGGGAACGCGACCGCGACGGTGTTCAGCGCGCCGACCCGCCACACCCACCAGTCGATCCGGTCCTGGGCGTCCATGTCGTCCCACGCGGCGGTGCCCGGAAGGTCGACGGCGTTGAGCAGCCGGCCGATGCCGTCGTCGCGACGTTTCAGCGCCAGCGGATCCGTGTGCCAGAGCGCGTCGAGCAGCGGGTTGATGATCCGCACGGCTTCGGTGAGCGCGGCGTCCACGCCGGCGTCGGTGATCTGCACATCAGGCGGCGGCAACGGAGTCATCAGCATGCCCACGGTCCCTTTTTTGTCCGTGGAACCCCGGGCTCAAACGTCGGCACCGAGCGGCCCTTTGCTGACGCCCATCGAGGGGGAAGTGTAGGGAATCCCCCGATTCGTCCGGCCACGGGTTCTCCATACGGTCGTGACGCTACGTTTCACCAGCTCACGACGATATGGAGTTCCAGATGTTCCGCAGGCTTCTCCCCGCCGCAGCACTCGCCGCCGCCGCGGTGTCCGTCACGGTGGGTGTTGCCGGTGCACAACCGGCCGCGCCGTTCCCGAACTGCTCGGCCGCGCGTGCCGCCGGCATCGTCGACATCCCGTCGAGCTCGCCGTACTACGGGCCCTGGCTGGACCGCGACCGCGACGGCATCGGCTGCGAGAGTTAGAACTTCAGGTAACCGCCGTCCAGGCGGAGCACGTCGCCGGTGTGGTAGGCGCTGGCCGGCCCGGCCAGGTAGACCGCGACACCGGCAACGTCCGCGGCGGCGCCCCACCGGCGCACCGGTACCCGGGGCAGCACCCGCGCGCTGAACCGTTCGTCGGCCAGCCCCTCGGCGGTCATCTCGGTGTCGAACCAGCCGGGCTGGATGGTGTTGGCGCGGATGCCGTATCTGGCCAGTTCGACGGCCATGCTGTCGATCAGGGAGGTCACCCCGGCCTTCGACGCCGCGTAGGCGGGCTGACGCGGCATGCCCTGTAGCGCACCGAGACTCGACACCCCGACCAGGCTGCCGCCGCGTCCGGCCTCGATCATCTGGCGGGCGGCCTCACGCAGCGTCAGGAACACGCCGTCGAGATCCACCCGGGTCACCGCGCGGAACTCCGCCAGCGAGGTGTCGAGCACCGGGGTGAACCTGCCACGGACCCCGGCGTTGGCGAAACATGAATCGAGATAACCGAATTCGCTACGGATTCGGGCCATCGCATCGGTGACGGCCGGTTCGTCGGTGACGTCGCAGACCACCGGCAAGACCGGGTTGCCGTGACCGCGCAGCATGGCCGCCGCCGACTCGAGGCGCTCCGTCGAGCGGCCCAGAATCGCGACCGTGGCTCCGGCCCGCGCCAACCCCTCGGCCATGCCCAGCCCGATGCCGGAGCCGCCGCCGGTCACCACGGACACGTGGCCGGTCAGGTCGAACGGGTTGGCGGGGGAGGCGGTGTCGGTCATGGGAGATGACCCTACGTGGGCCGCCGTTTCGCGAAACCGGGTGCACGCTCGGGCCGCACCCCGACGCCGACGAGATAGGCCGGAACGACCGTCAGCCACGGCGCCCGTTCGACTGTGCGGACCAGCCCCGGTGGCGGCCCCGCGAGATCACCGTGCACGATCGGGCCGAGCAACCGCTTGTCGATCAGGCGTTGCAGTGCCTGGGTCACCGCGGTCGGGATGACGCGCCGGCGCCGCACCGCGGCCAGGTGGCGGCTCCGCACCACGCCGGCGCGGAGCGGATCGGCGAGCAGCCGTGCTGCGGCCACCCCGTCCTGGATGGCCACGTTGATGCCGACGCCGCCGGCCGGCGACATCGCGTGGGCGGCGTCGCCGAGGAACAACAGACCGTCGACGTGCCAGCGGCGCAACCGATTCAGGCGCACGTCGAGGTGTTTGACGTCGTCGAGGCTGGTGATCGTCTCGACGGCGGCACCCGCCTCGGGCAGCAGCGCCAGCACGTCGGCGCGGAACGCGTCGAGGCCGCGGGCCCGCTGCCGGGCGTCGGTGCCCTTCGGGATCAGCAGCGCGATCTGCAGGTAACCCTCGCGCGGAATCACGATCATGGCCCTGCCCGGCGCCAGCCGGGGGAACAGCGTGTAGATCGTGTCGTCGTCGGGTCGGGGGAGGCGGAACCACCACACGTCGAAGCTGACCGGGAACTCCCGCACCTGCAGGCCGGCGTGTTGCCGCAGAACGGAATTGCGGCCGTCGCAGGCGATGGTCAGATCGGCACGGAGTTCACCCGGGCCGTCGTCACCGCGGTACCGGACTCCGGTGACGCGGCCCTCGTCGCGGAGCAGGCCGGTGGCCTCGGTGCGCATCCGGAGGGTGAACGCCGGTTCGGCTTCGCCGGCCTCGGCGAGCAGATTGAGCAGATCCCACTGCGGCACCATCGCGATGTACGGGTGCGGCTGCCGCAGCCGGCCGAAATCGACCATCGTGACCCGCCGGCCGGGCGCCACGTCCACGGTCGCACGCTGCAACCGGCTGAACGGCAGCGCGGAGAACCTCGGCCACAGTCCGAGCTCGTCGATCAGACGCAACGTGGTCGGATGCACGGTGTCACCGCGGAAGTCGCGCAGGAAGTCGGCGTGCTTCTCCAGCACCGTGACCTGGACACCGGCCCGGGCCAGCAGCAGTCCCAACACCATTCCGGCCGGTCCGCCGCCGACGATCGCGCAGGTGGTGGTGTCGGTGCTCATGAGGACATCGTGGTCGACCGTCGGCGTCGGTAGGGCGGGTCACTGAAATTGACGCCTCCGCGATGGATCCGATCTGATCGAATTCGTTGTATCGCGCTGTGATACGGGTTACAGTCTGCGCTGTGAAATTCGATCAGATCGAAAGTGGCACGCCATCCGGCGCTGCGGGTGAGCCACCGAAAGAGGTGAGTGCGGCCGAGCGGATCCACGGCGCGCTGCGGTCACGCATCCTCAGCGGCGAACTCATCAACGGGCAGCGGCTGGTCGTACGCGAGATCGCCCGGACCTACAACGTGAGCGACCAGCCGGTGCGCGAGGCGATCCGCATGCTGCAGGGCGACGGGTTGTGCGTGGTGAACAAGAACCGTGGCGCCTGCGTCACCACGATCACCGCGGAGGACATCCCCGGCTACTACCTGCTCCGCGGCGAGGTGGAGGCGCTGGCCACCCGGCTGGCGGGGCCGCACCTGACCGAGGTCGACCTCGCGCGCCTGGCGTCGCTGGCTCAGGACATGGAACTGCTCGCGATGCAGGACGAGACCGCGGGCTACGTCGCGTTGAACAAGGAGTTCCACGCGCTGATCCTGTCGCGCTGCCCCTACGCCAACATCCGCCGCGAGGTGGAGGAGCTCACCGAGGGGCATTTCGACTACGCGATGATCTTCGGCGTCGACACCCGCCAGCTGAGCCGGTCGTCGAGTCACCACAACCGGCTGGTCGACTGCCTCAAGGCCGGTGACTGGGAGCGCGCCGGTGCGGTGTCGATGGGGCGCAAGCTCGAGATCGCCCGGACCCTGCTGATCGCGCTGAATCGTCCTGTCCCACCGGAGCTCTACCACGAGGCGCCGGAGGCCGATGATGACTACAGCTAGACGCCCCCTCGAGGGCCTGCGGGTGCTCGATCTGAGCAACCTGCTCGCCGGCCCGATGTCGACGATGCATCTGGCCGACTACGGTGCCGACGTCATCAAGGTCGAGCACCCGGCACGCGGCGACGAGATGCGGCGCTGGGGACTCCAGAAGGACGGCATCGGGCTGTTCTTCAAGGTCATCAACCGCAACAAGCGCACGGTCACCATCGACCTCGGTCATCCGGAGGGCCGCGACCTGGTCCGCAAGCTGGCCGCCGAGGTCGACGTGGTCGTCGAGAACTTCCGCACCGGCACCGTGGAACGGTGGGGGATCGGCTACGACGATCTCGTCGCCGTCAATCCCGGCCTGATCATGTTGCATCTCACCGGTTTCGGGCGCACCGGACCGCTGTCACACGAACCCGGGTTCGGCTCGTTGGTCGAGGCGTTCTCCGGCGCGGCGTACGTGAACGGGCACGCCGACCGGGAGCCGCTGATCCAGCCGTTCGGTCTGGGCGACAGCTCCGCCGCGATCTTCGCCGCGTTCGCCGTGATGGTCGCCGTGTACAACCGCGACCAGGGCTACGGCGGCCAGGAGATCGACCTCGGGCTCTACGAGGGACTGTTCACGATGCTGGGACCGCAGGTGGTCAACTACGACCAGCTCGGCGTGATCCAGGAACGCTACGGTGCCGACAACCCGTTCGTCGCACCCCGGGGAACGTACCTGACCCGTGACGGGCACTGGGTCGCGATTTCGGGATCGACCCAAGCGACATTCGAAAGAATCTGCCGCGCACTGCAACTCGACGAACTGATCACCGACGAACGGTTCGCCACCAATGCCGCCCGGATCGCCAACGGTTCGACGTTGACCGCGCTGCTGCGCGACGCGATCAAGAACCGCGACCGGGACGAACTGGTGGCACTGGCACGCAAGCACCAGGCCACCATGGGCCCGGTCAACAACGTGGCCGACATGTTCACCGACGAGCAGGTGAAGGCCCGGGGCAATGTCGTCGCCGTCGAGGACGACGAACTCGGTTCGGTGAGAATGCAGAACGTCGCGATCACCTTCAGCCGGACACCGGGTGGCATCACGCACGCCGGTCCCCCCAAGGCCAGATACAACGACGAGATCTTCCGCGAAACCCTCGGCCTGGGAGAGGAGGAACTTCAGCGGCTCAGGGAGAGCGGCGTCATCTAGGTGTGCCCATCACGAAGAAGGACAAGCAATGAAGCTTCATTCACCAGGTAGGCGAGTCACCACTCCACTGATCGCCTCTGCCGCGACACTGTGCCTCGTCCTGGCGGGATGCGGATCGTCGTCGGAGACCGAACCGGGCGCCAATCTCTCCGAGGGCACCTATCCCGAGTACTATCCGGCCGAATACTCGCAGATCGTCGAAGCGTCGCGAGACGAAGATCCGCTCGACGTCTACAGCATCATGGCCGCCGAGGACTGGGCTCCGCTGCTGGAGGGGTTCAACAAGGTCTACCCCTGGGTCCAGGTGCGCACCGTGGACCTCGGCACCACCGAGGTTTTCGAGCGTTACTACGCCGAGTCCGCCACCTCGGCGCCGACCGCGGATGCGATCGTGTCGATCGCCGCAGACGGGTGGCAGCGCTTCATGGACCGCGGGGAACTGCAGGCATACGAATCGCCCGAGCTGGCCGAACTGCCGGAATGGTCCCACGAGTGGGCGGGCAAGGGCCTGTACGCGATGTCGGCCGACCCGTTCTCGATCGTCTACAACGAGACACTGCTGCCGGAGGGCACCGAACCGCCCGAGAGCTTCGCCGATGTCGTCGAGATGGTGAACTCCGACCCGGAGTTCTACCAGGGCCGCGTCGCCACCTATTCGGGTGACGCGCAGTGGGGGATGTTCTGGTTCATCGACCGCAAGCTGCGCGAGAAGTTCTGGGACGGAATGCAGACGATGGGCCCGGCCCTGCGCTTCGAGGCGTCCGGCGGCGCGATCGGCGAGAAGATGGTCAGCGGCGAGTATGCGCTCGCGTTCTATGTCCCGCTGAGCACCATCCCGCGCGGGTCGGATTCGTTCCTGAAGTTCGCGCTGATGGACGACGGCCAGCCGATCAGCGACCGGATCGTGGGCATCACCAAGAAGGCGAACTCCCCGAACTCGGCCAAGCTGCTGATCGATTTCCTGCTGTCGGAAGAGGGACAGAAGCTGATCCCGCTGACCGAGCGGGTGCCCTACCGTCCGAGCGTGCAGGCAGCGGTCGAGGAAACCGGTTGGTGGCACCTGTCGGGGATCATCGACGACGTGGGCGAGGACGCGATCATCCAGATGGGCCCCACGCCGGACATTCTCGTCAACGGTGAGTACGACCGGATCATCGGTGGGTTCGCGCAACTGCAGCGCGGCTGAGTAGAACAGCCATGGCTACGTCGAGCACTCTGGTTCGCCGGCCGCGCCCCCGGTCCGACGTCGCGGGGTCGCCGCCGGGCCCGCGTCAGCGGCTCTTCCAGTGGGCGGTGCTGGCGGTCACCGGGTTCATCGTGCTCGGGCCGATGGTTCCCGTGGTGTGGCAGTCGTTCCTGGACGCACCGCTGTACGACGACGGCTCCTTCACCCTCGGTAACTATGCGCAGCTGATCATCTCCGGTGAGGTGCGCACGATGCTGCTCAACACCATCGGGTTCGCCGTCATGACGACGGTGATCGCGGTGGCGCTCGGCCTGGGGGTGGGGTTCCTGGTGATCCGGACCGACCTGCCGGGGCGCCGGGTGATCTCGGCGGTGTTCAACTGGCCGCTGTACACGTCGGCGCTGGTGCTGGCGTTCGGCTGGGTGATCGTCTACGGGCCGGCCGGCTACGTCTCCAGCGGCATCGCGAACCTTTTCGGGATGTCACAGGCGCCGGCGTGGCTCTACACGTTGCCCGGCATGGCGCTGGTCGCGGGAATCGCCGAAGCGCCACTGGTGTACATGTTCGCGGCACGGTCGCTGGAATCCTTGAACCCGGCGCTGGAGGAGGCGGCCCGGACGTTGGGAGCCACGCCGTGGCGGGTGATCGGCACCGTGGCCTTCCCGCTGATGCGTCCGGCCATGCTCTACAGCATCATCCTGGTGTTCATCGCGGCGCTCGAATCTCTGTCCATCCCTCTGATTCTCGGGAAACCTTCGGGCATCGAGATGTTCGCCAGCTACCTGTACATGGAGGGTCTGGTCCGGCCCGACCCGGACTACGGCCTGCTGGCCGCGGCCTCCATAGCGCTCATCGGTGTTGCAGCAGTGCTGATCTGGGCGCAGTCGCGCATTCTCGGCGACCGGCAGCGGTTCGTCACGGTCACCGGCAAGGCGACGCAACCGCGACGGCTCAGCCTCGGCGGACTGCGGTGGCCGTTGTCCCTCGCCGTGGGCGGTTTCGTGCTGATCGTCTCGGTGATCCCGATCTTCGGCATCGTGCTGCGGTCGCTGACCCAGATTCTCAGCCCGTTCGTCCCGCTCGCCGAGTCCTTCACCACCGGCAACTTCGAGCAGATCCTCAACACGCCGTCCTACATGTCGTCCATCCAGACCAGCCTGGTCGTCGCCCTCGTCGGCGCGGCGATCGCCGCCGCGCTGGCCGCGGTCATCGGGCTGGTTGCCTACCGGTCGGACTTCCCGCTGCGCCGCGCGCTGGACTTCCTGTCGGTGACCCCACGGGCGCTCCCGGCCATCGTCGTCAGCATCGGGGTGTTCTGGGCGATGTTCCTGTTCCCGTTCATGGACCCGCTGCGGGGAACGCTGTGGATCCTGGTGTTCGCCTTCATCATCCGGTTCCTGCCTCTGGGCATGGGCGTGGTGGTGCCCGCCTTCATCGGCGTGCACCGCGATCTCGACAATGCCGCCCGGGTCGCGGGAGCCTCGTGGCTACGGGCGACGTCGGCGATGACGCTCCGACTCTCGGCGCCCGCGATCGCCGGCGCGTACATCGTGCTGTTCTCCCATTTTCTGCGCGAGTACGCCGCGGCGGTCTACCTGATCTCGCCCGGCGTCAACGTGATCGGCACATCCATGCTGCAGCTGTGGGACCAGGGAATCGTCGGGGCGGTGGCGGCCTTCGCCATGATCCAGATCGTCCTCGGCACGGTCGTCGTCCTCATCGGTAAGCGCCTGACAGGAGTGAAAGCGCATGGCTGACATCCGCATCGACGGGTTGTACAAGAGGTACGGCGACTACACCGCCGTCGACGACGTCAGCCTCGACATCCACGACGGGGAGTTCTTCACGCTGCTCGGCCCCAGCGGGTGCGGCAAGTCGACGCTGCTGTCGATGATCGCCGGGCTCGCCGAACCCGATGCCGGGCGGATCGCGATCGGGGAGAAGGTGGTCGCCGACACCTCCGCCAAGGTCTTCGTGATGCCCGAGAAGCGGGACTGTGGGCTGGTGTTCCAGTCGTATGCGCTGTGGCCGCACATGAACATCACCGAGAACATGCGGTACGGGCTCAAGTTGAAGAAGGTGCCGCGCGACGAGCAGAAGGTCCGCATCCGCGACACCCTCGAACTCGTCGGTCTGGAACAGCTCGCGCAGCGGTACCCGCACGAACTGTCCGGCGGGCAACAGCAACGGGCGGCGTTGGCGCGCACCATCGTCGCCGCGCCCAAGGTCCTGCTGCTCGACGAACCGCTGTCGAACCTGGACGCCAAGCTGCGGACCAAGGCGCGGGCCTGGCTGCGCGACATCCACGAGGAGACCAAGCTCACCACGGTGTACGTCACCCATGACCAGGAGGAGGCGCTGTCCCTGAGCACGCGGATAGCGGTGATGGACAACGGCTCCGTCCAGCAGGTCGCCGACCCGGAAACGCTGTACCAGCGCCCCGATTCGCGGCTCGTGGCAGGTTTCATCGGGACCACCCACTTCGTGGACGGCACCGTCACCCATCGGGACGGCCCCGTGCACGCCGTCGCCCTGGACGGCGCCGACCGACGCGACGACGGCACCGGCACCGAACTGAGGACCGAGGCCGTCGCGGGACAGTGGCAGCCCGGAGACCGCGTCACCGTCGCGATCCGTCCCGAGCAGGTCGAGATCGTCGACTCCGACATCGCCACCCGCGGCGGTGAATTCCTGTGCCGGGTGCTGTCGGTGTGCTATCTCGGCGGCCGCTACCTCTACCGGCTCGCCGCGGGCCACAGCGAGCTGGAAGTCCACAGCGCCGTGCGCATCGACCGGCAGGAATGCGTCGTCCGCGTCACCGCGCGGGCACTGCCGATGTTCGACCGCGTCAACCCCTGATTCGATCGCGCCACCGAGGAGATGTGTCCGTGACAACGTTGTACCCCGGTTTCGTCGGTGTCTCGGCGTTCACCACCGAGATCTGCCGGCCGTCGAGTGTCGGTGACGAACTGCGCTTCCGCGGTGTGAACATCGTCGACCTCGTGGGCATCCGGCCCTACGACGACGTGTGGCGCCTGCTGGTCGACGACTACTTCGGTGCAGGACCGCTGGCCGAGATCACCGACGAGGAGGTCATGGCGGAACTGGACGCCGCCGGTACGCCCCGAATCGCGCTGCAGCGGATGATCCTTCGGCTGGGGACCATGCGCGCGATGCAACCGGCCCCCGGTGCTGATCCGGACGCGCTGCGCGACGATCTGGCTGTGCTGACGATGGCCTACGCGGTGGGACTGGGTGCGTTGTTGGCCCGCAGGAGCGGACGGCCCCCACACGCGGGCGGCGACGGGGACGCGGAAGCCGGAGTGGCCGCGCGGCTGGTTCGTGCCTGGCGTGGCGATGTCGACGCGCGGGTGGTCGGCGTCGTGGACTCGGTGCTGTCCACGGTCGCCGAGCACGGTACGTCCGCGTCGACCTTCACGGCCCGGGTGGTCGCCAGCACGGGGGCAGACGCCGCGGCATGCGTGACGGCAGGGCTGTGCGCGATAGGCGGACCGCGCCACGGCGGGGCGACACGCGGGGTGACGGCGCTGCTGCGCGACCTGGCCGCCGACCCGACGCAGGCGCCCGCATATGTGGGCCGGCTGTTGGACGACGGGAGACGTCTTCCCGGCATGGGACACCGCGTGTATCGCGAGCGTGACCCCCGGGTCCCGATCCTGCGCGGCCTGGCCGAAGCCGTCGATGCGCCGTTGATCCCCGTCGCGGAGGCCTACCAGCGTTCCGCCGAGGAGGAGCTGGTCCGGCGCAAAGGGTCTGGCCGCCGCCTGCCGGCGAACCCGGACCTGTGGCTGCCGGTGGTGCTCGACGGTATCGGCGTGCCGGACGAGTTCATGGACGCGTTCCTCGCCGGCGCCAGGATCGGCGGGTGGAGCGCGCACATCGTCGAGCAGGTCGCCGGCGGCGGCCCGCTGCTGCGCCCCGACGACCTCTACGTCGGTCGCACCGGCTGAGGGTGCCGACGCGGGCTCAGTCGATCGAACCCCGGAAGTCGATGCCCTGTTGCGCGGCCTGCGCCCAGTCGTTCATGTCGACGACAGGGTGGATGTTGAACGAGTTGAACGGGGCGAATTTCATTGTCTCGGTGAGCAACTCCGTCGGATTCTCCGTCTCCACCACAGCGAATCCGCCCTCGCCGTCGAGGCGCCCGACGAACTGGTGGAAGGTCGTGCCGGCCGGCGGCTGCCACTTGGAGAACAGCTCCAGGGCGCGGCGCAGTGCTTCCTCGTTGTCCCTGCCGGAAGCGCCGAGGCGCGACGTCCAGGTCATGGCGTACTTCATGGGGTTCTCCTAGCACGTAGCTGAACAAGGGCGCCCCTCAGTGTCCTCGCCTCGCTCGCTGTCCGAGGGCGATTGGAGGACTCCCCGGCCGCTGCTTGAATCCTGAAAAGTTAGCCGCCGCAACGGGTTTTAGCTGAGAGGAAAGCTGTGAACTCGCTGCGGGCCGGGCGCCGGGCGTAGCTTTGGTGGAAAAAGAGGAGGCCCTCATGATCCACCGATTCCTGCGTCTGATGACAGCCACCGTCGCGTCGGTGCTCCTGCTGGTCACGGTGAGCCCACCGGCGGCGCTGGCCGACGACCGGCTCGACTTCACCGCGACCACGCTCAGCGGTGCGCAGTTCGACGGCGCGTCGCTGCAGGGCAAGCCCGCCGTGCTGTGGTTCTGGACTCCGTGGTGCCCGTTCTGCAATGCGGAGGCGCCGTCGGTCAGCAGGGTGGCCGCGGCGAACCCGGGGGTGACGTTCGTGGGTGTCGCCGCCCGGTCGGACGTCGACGCCATGCGGGGCTTCGTGTCGAAGTACGGCCTGAACTTCACCAACCTCAACGACGCCGACGGCGCGATCTGGGCGCGCTACAACGTGCCGTGGCAGCCGGCCTACGTGTTCTACCGCGCCGACGGCTCGTCGACGTTCGTGAACAATCCGACCTCGGCGATGCCGCAGCAGGAACTGCAGGAGCGGGTGTCCGCGCTGGGCGCGTAACCGGGTGCAGCCGGATCTGGTCGGTCTGGCCTTCGCGGCCGGTCTGGTGGCGGCGCTGAACCCGTGTGGGTTCGCGATGCTGCCCGCCTACCTCGCGCTGGTTGTGCGGGGAACCGGCAGCCGGGTCCCGGCCGCGGTGGGTCGCGCCGTTTCCGCGACCGTGGTGATGTCGCTGGGCTTTCTGACGGTGTTCGCGGCGTTCGGGCTGCTGACGGTCGCGGTGGCCTCCGCGGTGCAGCAGTACATGCCGTACGTCACGGTGACCATCGGATCCGTGCTCGTGCTTCTCGGCGTCTGGTTGTCGTCCGGGCGGGAGCTGAGCATGGTCCGGCCGGGCCGAGGGAGTGGCGCGGGGTCGGCCCCCACGTCGCGACTCGGTTCGATGTTCGGCTACGGCGTGGGGTATGCGGTGGCGTCGCTGTCGTGCACGGTCGGACCGTTCCTGGCGCTCACCGGTGCCGGCACCGCTGCCAGGGGTGTCGCCGCGGTGTGGATCTACCTGGCATATGCGGGCGGGTTCGCGTTGGTGGTCGGCGCACTCGCGGTGACGGCAGCCGTCGCCGGCTCCGCGCTCGCGGACCGGATGAGGCGAATCCTGCCGTATGTCAACCGGATCGGCGGGGCGGTGCTGGTTCTGGTCGGGCTGTACGTGGCGTACTACGGCTACTACGAGCTCCGGTTGTTCGCGGGCGGCGACCCCGCCGACCCGGTGATCGCCGCGGCGGGCCGGATACAGGG
The DNA here is from genome assembly GCF_001545925.1 of Mycobacterium sp. NAZ190054. GTDB lineage: Bacteria > Actinomycetota > Actinomycetes > Mycobacteriales > Mycobacteriaceae > Mycobacterium. Next base: position 32,192 of record NZ_LMVQ01000090.1, read on the forward strand.
CGCGCTCGCCGGTTGGGTGCACGCGCACGGATCGTGGCCGTGGCTGACCGTGCTGGCTCTCGCGATCGCCGCGGCCTCGGCCTGGGCGTGGCGGGTCAGACGCCCGTAGCGCCGGCCTCACTCAGCTGAAGCAGTAGGAGTCCGACGACGCGTCGCCGCCCTGGAGCCGGATCTGGTGTACGCGCCGGCCACGGAACTCCTCGCCGTGCGGGAAGAAGGCCGGGTCGATGCTCAGTCCACCGTCGGGCTCGACGTCGAGCTTGGCCATCCAGGCGCCGACGCCGTCGGGGTAGAACTGGTCGTCCCACGCCCCGTACAGCGAGTTGGTGAAGTACACCCGGCTCCCGTCGCGGCTGACCTCGACCATCTGCGGACCGCCGGCCAACGGCATGTCGGGCATCGCGGGATGAGGGGCGCGGCCCACGATCCCGCCGAGCCGCACCGATCCGGTCTGCCGCGGGCTCGCGGGATCGGAGACGTCGAACTGCTTGAGTTCACCGGTGCCCCAGCAGGACACGTAGAGGAACCGGTCGTCCACCGACAGATCGATGTCGGAGATCAGCGGCGGCACCGCGCCGAACGGCTTGAGCGCGGGAGGCAGGAGCTCCGGGTCGGCGGGTTCGGCGGGAACGGTGATGACCTTCTCGGCCTTCCACTCGTCGCCGTCGCGGAACCAGCGCCAGACCGAGCCGGAGAGGTCTTGGGTGGAGATCACGACGCCGACGAAGCCCCACGTCGCCTCCGGGTCGTGGGACGGGCGCACCTCCAGCGCCATCTGGTGCTGGGGCCCCAGCTCGATACGCTGCTGATGTTCGCCGGTGGCGAGGTCCCAGAAATGGATGGCGTGGCCATACTTGTTGCCCAGCAACAGTTCCGGCACGATGCCGTGCTCGATCATCGACGGGCTGCCCCATTCGCTGGAGATCAGCACGTTCTGGTTCAGGTGCCACCAGGCGTCGTAGTGGAAGTGCTGCGGCCCGCGGTCGGTCTCCCAGGCGCGCAGGACGTCGAACGTGGTGTGGTCCAGCAGCGCGATCCCACCGGGCCCGTCGTCGTCGCCGGCCGGGCCGCCCAGGCAGGTCAGGAAGACGCCGTCGGGACCGCAGTGCAGGGTGTGCGGACGCGAGTATCCCGCCTGTGCGGACAGGCTTGCCGCGTCGATCGTCTTGACCAGCATGGGGTTTCGTGGATCCGGCTGGGTGTCGAACACGTAGACGTTGGACGAGCGCAGCCCGGGGACGAGGAGATGCCGGCGGGCGAGGCCGTGCATGTCGTGGCCTTCGTGCTTGAGCGCGCTGCTGCAGGCATTCCAGCCGAAGTGATGCAGCTCGTCGCCGCGGCCGGGAACGTCGGTCCAGCCGACCACATGCCCGTAGGTGGCCGACGCCGGATCGACGTCGACAACGGTCATCGCGTCGGGTTTTCGGGCGGCGCGGTCGAAAGCCACCACATAGGCGAGCTTTTCGTCGGGAGCCGCCGCCGCCTCGGCGGCGGTCCGGTAGAACGTCGGATCGATGGTCGGATGAGCCATGTGGCACCTCCCCGATGGGGCCTGTGCAGATCGTAGTCTCGGTGACTGATCTGAACCTCGGTTTCGGGTGGAAAAATCCACGGTGGCATGACGGATCGGCTGCAGCCGTTTGCTGCGGGCCGCAGGTATGAGCGTCTAGAAGACGCGGATCCAGTCGACCAGCATCTCAGCCGGGTAGGTGCCGCCGGCGGGTTCGCGGCCACCGGAGCCGCCGATGGCGATGTTGAACACCGGGGACATCGTGAAACCGGGATCGTTGAAGGGCCAGTCCGGCAGGGAGTCCGACCGCACCGTGAAAAACGGCTCCATGCCCGGCTGGTAGTCCTTCCAGAAGTACATGCCGGTCGGCTGCCAGGTCATCCGCCAGGTGTGCCACTCCCCGTCGATCGGGTGCTTGTGGGTCTGGAACATCGTGCCGTCCAGCCGGGCGTGCACTGTGCTGCCCGACGGCCAGTCCCGGTTGCCGTACCACTCCACGATGTCGATCTCACCGCCGCGCACCGGGTTGTCGTTGATCAACCAGAACGCGGGCCACGCGCCGTCGGTCAGGCAGTTGAGCTTCAGGCGCGCCTCCCAGGTCGTCCCGACACCGCCGCGCCAGTTGCCGACGATCTTCGCGCTGGCGTATTTCTCCTGGATGTTCGCGCCTTCACCGCGGGTGGCGCGGATGACCAGGTTGCCGTTTCCGTCCTGGAAGACATGCTCCTGGTCGGTGACGTAACGGCCCATGTTGTAGGGCTTGTCCCATTCGACCGGGTTCCGGATGGTCTCCCGGACCGGGACGATGAACCACGATGCCGGGTCCGGCGGTGAACCGGCCGGCCCGTTGAACTCGTCGGCGAACAAAAGTCCAGGTGCGGGCTGCGCGGCGGGGGCGGGGGGAGGTGCGTCCCCGATCACCGGCTGGGCACCGGCCTTGGGAATCGGCAGTGCGGCAGCAGCCGCCCCGAGCCCCAGCGTCAACATTGCGCGTCGGCGATCCATGCTTGGCACCCTTGAACGGTAAATCGAACAGCGGTGATCTGGGTGGCTGAAACGCCGATGGATTGTCAGCCCTGCTGACCGGGCGACGCGTCGGCGAGGTCGTAGACGTGTTCAGGGGTGACGATCGACGTGAGCGCTTGCGCCAGCTGGCCCGCCGAGTGCTGCTCCGGAACGTCGGAGTTGACCGCGACCACCAGCGTCGCGTCCCGCGCCGGCAGGTACACGAGCACGGTGGCGTAGCCGGGGATGTCGCCGTTGTGGCCGATCCAGCCGTGCGAGTCGAAGATGCCGAAGCCGTAGCCCACCCCGGGCGCCGCCGGCGTGAGACGCTGCAGGCGCTCGGCCGTCATCGCCGGCGACAGCAGGGTGCCGCGGCCCAGCGTGAGCGCCCAGTTCCTGAGATCGCCGACGGTGGAGACGATCTCGCCCGCGGCATCCGCCCATGTCGGGTTCCACAGGCTGGCGTCGTGGACGGTGCCGTCGGGCGCCTTGTTGTAGCCGTGCGCGAACGGCAGCGGCATCCGCCCGTCCCGGGGATACGTGGTGCGGGTGAGGCCGCCCGGGCCGAAGAACCGCTGCGCGAAGTACTCACCCAACCTCTGTCCGGTGATCTTCTCGACCACCATGCCCAGTAGCACGTAGTTGGTGTTCGAGTACTGGTACTCGGCTCCGGGCGCGAAGTTCATCGGCTGCGTGAAGGCGGCGTCGATCAACTCACGGGGAGTGAACGCGAACGCGTCGGGGCCGGTGGGCGCCAGGCGGTACAGCTGGTCCACGAACGCCGGGTTCTCGGAGTAGTCCGGCAGTCCACTGCGCATCCGGCCGAGGAGGTCGAGGGTGATCACATCACCGGACGGGACACCGGGGACGTACCGGGAGATCGGATCGTCCAGACGGACCCGGCCCTCGTCGACGAGCTGCAGCACCGCGGTCGCCGTGAACGTCTTGGTGACACTGCCGATTCGGTGGTGGGCGTCGACGGTCATCGGGGCGCCGGTGTCGGTGTCCGCGACCCCGACCGCGGTGGTGTAGTCGAGCAGTCCCGGCACGGCGAACGAGACGATCGCGCCGGGCACGCCCATCTCGGCGACCTTCGCCGCGATCACGGTGTCCAGCCGGGCGGTGAGGTCGGCCGGTTGCGCCGCGACCCGGATCGCGGAGATCCCGCTGACGAGGAACATCACGGACGTCATCGCGAGCACTGTGCGGACGATGCTCACGGCCACCCCGACCCCTCCGGCTTCGAATGTGCCGGAGCATATCCCGGGAAGGCGCGGGTGTCAGCCGGTCGCCGTGGACGCGACCGTGGGCAGGCAGGCCGTTCGGCGTGGGTGGGTGCCCGCGACGCACCGGTCGTAGAGCTTGAGGTACGCCGCGGCCATCACGGCCGGGGTGAACCGGCGTTCGGCGGCTTCGCGGCAGCGGACGGGATCGATCCTGTCGACCTCGGAGATGAGCTGTGCCAGTGTGGCTTCGTCGCCGAACTCGGCGAGTGAACCGGTGCCGGGTTCGATCAGCTCGGGCAGACACCCGCGGCGGAATCCGACCACGGGCGTGCCGAGGGCCAGCGACTCGATGACGGCGGTACCGCCCGGTTCCTCCCAGCAGACCGGGAACAGCGTCGCTCGCGCGGTCGCGACGACGTCGTCGCGCTCAGACCCCGTCGCACTTCCGATCCAGCGCACCCGATCACCGTCGACGTGCGGCGCGACCGCCTCGCGCCAGTACCGCACGTCGCCGTAGCGATCCGCGTTCGGGTCGGCCTCGATCCGCTCGAGTGTCGGGTAGGGCCCGACCGGACCCGCGAACACGAGACGCCATCCGCGGCGCTGCGCGAGGCGGGCGGCGATGTGCTGGCCCTTGTTGGGCGTGATCCGGGCGACGAGGACCAGGTGATCGTCCTTGTCCGGCAGGGGTCTTCGGTGGGCGCCGTCGGCCAGCGGCGTGGCCAGGTGCACGTGCCCGACGCTGTGAGCGCTCAGCCGTTCGGGGGCGCGGCACATCTGAGCCGCGGAGACACCGTTGACGCCGAAGCGTCCACGTCCGTCGAAATTGCCATAGAACGCGCGGTGTTTGGCCAGATCCCAGTGCAGCGTGTGAAGCACCGGCGGACGGTCGGCGCCCAGGGAGCTGAGCACACTCGGGCCGGCGACCTCCATGTGGTCGTGCACCAGATCGATGTCCGAACGGCACCGCACTTCGTCGGCGATGCGCTGCATGTGTGCCGCGGCGATCCCGACGACATCGTTGTAAGGCTCGGAGAGGTGGGCGAACTGCGGCTCGTCGAACACCGTGATCTGCTCGTCGACCTCGATCGTGCTGCGGCCGACGGTGGCAAGGACGACACGGACCCCGTGCCGGCGCAGCTGCGGTATCAGCGTGGCCACGATGTTCTCGATACCGCCGTAGCCGACCGGTGGGACCGGCAGCCACGGACCGGCGTTGATCAGCACTGTCAGGGCGCCCATGACCCCGAGTACCCCTTGCAGGCGCGTCAAATCTCCCGCCGCGCGGCGTAACGGTGGCGGGCCGGGGGTACACGTGGTCCGTCGCGGGAGGCGGGAGACCAGCCGTTGCAGCGCTGCAGAGTGGGGTTCGTCGGGGCGGGCGGCGTCGCCGCGCGCCACGCGCGCCATCTGGCCGGGTTTCCCGACGTGCAGATCGTCGCGGTCACCGACCGCGACACGGCGGCCGCGCAGGCGTTCGCCGCGACGACCGGCGCCGCCCCGGTTCCCAGCCTCGCCGCGTTGGTGGCCGGGTCGCCGGACGCGGTCTACGTCTGTGTGCCGCCGCATGCCCACGGCGCCATCGAGGAACAGATACTCGCGACCGGAACCGCCCTGTTCGTCGAGAAGCCGCTGGCACTGGACCTTCCGACCGCGCAGCGCATCGCCGGCGAGGCACGCCGAAGCGGTGTCGTCACCGCGGTCGGACATCACTGGCGCTATTCGCCGGCGATCGAGATGGTCCGGGAACTGCTCGACGGCCGGACCGTCCGGCTGGTCGCCGGGTCCTGGATCGACCGCGTGCCGCCGGTGTCGTGGTGGAGTACGCGGGCGCTGTCGGGCGGTCAGATCGTCGAGCAGGCGGTGCATGTCCTGGACCTGATCCGGCTGCTGTGCGGTGAGGTCGTCGAAGTCAGCGCGTACGCGAACGCCGCACCCCCGTGCGCCCCGGGCGCGGATGTCGACGGAGCCACCGCCGCGATCCTGCGTTTCGGCTCCGGTGCGGTGGGCACCGTGGCGGCGGCGTGCTGCCTGAACTGGAAGCAGCTGGCGGGTCTCGACCTGCACGCCGACGACGTGTCGGTCACGATTCACGAGGACGGCGTCGTCGCGCGGACGGCGCAGGGGCCGGTGCAGCGCAGTGTGGAACCCGATGACGCGAAGCGCGCCGCCGACCGTGCGTTCATCGACGCGGTGCGCGGTGACGGAGCCGCCCGCAACGGCATCCTGGTCGACTACGACGAGGCACTGAAGACGCACGAATTGGCTTGCGCCATAGCGACTTCGGCGCTGCAGCACCGGGTCGTGAGACTCGATGGCTGACCGCCGGTTCACCGTCGTGGTCGAGGGCCGCGGCGTTGTCACGCTTCGCGACGAACCGCCGTGGGGGCCCGCACGTGATGGTCAGTTCGACGTCGAGACCGTGTTCAGCGGACTGTCGACCGGAACCGACCTCAGCTGGGTGAAGGGCTCGAACCCGGCGCTGCACAGCAGGTGGGACGCGGAGCTGGGACTGTTCACCGCGGGAGAACCCGATGCCGGCTACCCGATCGAGAAGTTCGGGTACATGCAGGTCGGCCGCGTCACCGACAGCGCCACCCCCGCCGTGGCGCCGGGCGAGCTGGTGGCCATGACCTACGGTCACCGCAGTGTTCACCGCGCCGACGGGCTGACCGAACGTTTCGTGAAACTGCCCGAGACGCTGGAACCGGTGTTGGGGATCTACGCCGCCCACATGGGACCCATCTGCGCCAACGGCCTGCTGCACGCCGCCGCCGACATCCACGGGACCGATGTGCGAGGCCTGGGCGACGGTGTCCGGGGCCGCCGCGTCGCGGTCACCGGCGCCGGGGTCGTCGGCCTGTTGACCGCGCTGTTCGCCCGGCTGCACGGTGCCGCGTCGACGGTGCTGGTCGATCCGACCCCGGCGCGCTGCCGGATCGCGGCCGATCTCGGGTTCGAAGCCCTCGATCCGCGCGACGGGGATCCGGCGGTGGTGCTGAAAAGCCGGTGGCGCCACGGGGCCGGTGACCGCGGCGCCGATGTGGTGTTCCAGTGCCGCGGCCAGGACAGTGCGCTGGCGCTGGCCCTGCGCATCGTGCGGCCCCAGGGCACGGTCATCGACATGGCGTTCTACCCGGCGGGATGCGAGAACGTCCGGTTGGGCGAGGAGTTCCACCACAACGGCCTGAGCCTGCGCTGCGCGCAGATCGGACGGGTGCCGCGCGGGACCGGCCATGTGTGGGACCGCGACCGGCTCAGCGCCGAGACACTCGATCTGCTGGCCGCCGAGGGTGACGGCATCGCCGAGCACGTCATCACCGAGTACGCACCGCTGTCCGAGGCGCCGGAAGTTCTCACGCGGCTGGCCGATAGCCGGCATGACGGGCTCCAGCTGGTGTTCACCGGAGCGGAGTGGAGGGCTACGGATCAAGAACCCTGAGGACGTCGTCTGCGAACCAGCGATGTCGTGTCCCGGGTCCTTCGCCAACTTCTCGGACTATTCCCTCGGCCGTCAGAGTCCGAAGTAGGTTTGTGGCACCGGGTTGGCTTACACCCAAGCGCTTTTGGACTTCCCGAACGGTCATGATGGGGTTTGCGAACAGAAGGTCTGCGACTTCAATCGCTCGACTCCTTCCTCCCTGAAGTGCCAGCCGATATTTTTCGCGGAGGTCAGCCAGTTCCTCGGCACGGCTGACAGCGTCGCTGGCTTGGCCGGCGATACCGAGCAGGAAGAAATCGAGCCATTCGTCGATCTCTCCGCGCTCGCGGATGAACTGGAGTCGGTCGTAGTACTCCTCTTTGCGTTGGTCGAAGTAGCTGGAGATATACAGGAGCGGCGTCGGCAACCGTCCTCTGTCCACGAGATACAAGATGATGAAAAGTCGGCCGATGCGACCGTTTCCGTCGAGGAACGGGTGGATCGTCTCGAACTGGTAATGCATCAGCGCGCATCGAATCAGCAATGGCAGCTTGGGATCGCCGTCATGCAGATACTTCTCCCAATCGTCGAGCGCTCTCCACATGTTGTCGACAGTCGGAGGGACAAAGCGCGCTGTACGCGGCTGATTGTCCGGCGACGAGATCCAGTTCTGAGTCTGACGGAACTCTCCAGGTGTTCGTTCTTGGCCACGGACCCCGGTCAGCAGGATCTCGTGCATCTCCCGGACCAGCCGCAAGGAGATGGGAAAGCCTTCTTCAAGGCGGCCTAGGCCGTGGCGTAGCGCAAGAATGTAGTTGCTGACTTCCTGGACGTCGGCGCGTGCGGAGGTACCGGTTACAGCGGCATCAAATACCTCTGTGACCGAGGCCTGGGTGCCTTCGATTCGAGAGCTCGCCACAGCTTCTCGGGTGATATATGCATTGACGAGCAGATGTGGGTCTGGCAGGAGCCGACCTGCACCGGCCAGCCGGCCGAGGGCGGCGTCTGCTTCCGATAAAAGCATGATCGTCTTCGGCCTGAGGACCAGCTCACGGGGGACGGGCATGGGGTCAAAAGCGTGGTAGGCAGCAGATCCGCCGGTCGACACCGCCCTGCCCCATTCGGAAGCTACAAACCTCTTTGGGTCCACGCCGACAAGGTATAACAAAACGGCGTTTTTGTTATAGGTTGAGGCGTAACCTACAACCGTTGTTGTGCCCGATTGTTAAGCCGGCCCTGTCCTCGACCGGCGCCGTTCCAAGGCCAAATCGCCAATAAGCAAGTGTGCAGCCGGTGGCGCGATCACGCCGCTGTGGGGCCCGCGCAAGTGTCAGGCCGCCGCAGGCTTTGTGCTTGGAGCGGCTCGGGGCCAAGCACTTAGCAGGTCGGCTTTCGGTGGAGCCGGTGACGGGAATCGAACCCGCGTATTCAGCTTGGGAAGCTGATGTTCTGCCATTGAACTACACCGGCGTGTTTGATCAGGAAGGCTAACACCTCGCCGTCCGTCGGCGCCGCGGTGGCCGCAACCGGGCCACATCCCGTTACGCTCGTGCGGTGCTGCTCTCCGACCGCGACATCCGGGCCGAGATCAATGCCGGCAGGTTGGGTGTCGACCCGTTCGACGACAGCCTGGTCCAGCCCTCGAGCGTCGACGTCCGCCTCGACAACCTGTTCCGGGTCTTCAACAACACCCGCTACACCCACATCGACCCCGCACAGCGGCAGGACGACCTGACCAGCCTCGTCGAACCCAAGGAGGGCGAGCCGTTCGTGCTGCACCCCGGCGAGTTCGTGCTCGGCGCGACGCTGGAGCGGTGCACACTGCCCGACGACCTCGCCGGCCGGCTGGAGGGCAAGTCCTCCCTCGGCCGCCTCGGCCTGCTCACCCACTCGACCGCCGGGTTCATCGACCCCGGCTTCTCCGGGCACATCACGCTGGAGCTGTCCAACGTCGCGAACCTGCCCATCACGCTGTGGCCCGGCATGAAGATCGGCCAGCTGTGCCTGCTGCGCCTGACCAGCCCGGCCGAGCATCCGTACGGCAGCACCTCGGTCGGCTCCAAATACCAGGGCCAGCGCGGCCCGACCCCGTCGCGCTCGTACCAGAATTTCCTCAGGACCAGCTGACCGGAAACCGCACCGCCGCATCGCCGGGAACGCGAGTAAGGTCGTGGACACCGGCGCCACCGGTCATTCGTGCCGACGCGTTCCGGCCAGGTCTTCAACCGCTGTCAGCTAACAGCGCGGGATGTAACGCGTCAGCTGATCGCGCCGATGAAGTATCTAGTTGTCGGCTCGCCGTGCCCGATGCAGCAGTGCCGACCGCAAAGCTATAGCAAACGTTTTGGAGGGGTCAGTGGACATCGTACTAGGTGTGTCGATGACACCTACGACGGTCCGCATGGTGCTGGTCGAAGGCGAAAAGGCCGACGGGGTCACCGTCGACCACGACTCTTTCGACGTCACGTCGGTCGAGGGCTCAGCAAACGCTCCTGAGCAGGTCGTCTCGGCGGTGCTCGGCACCAAGGAAAGCGCCGCCACCGGGGGTCATCACCTCAAGTCCATCGGTGTGTCGTGGAGCGACCACGCCGAGGCGACCGCGCTGCGCGACGCGCTGGCCGCCCACGGCATCGACGACGTCATGCTCGTCTCCGAAAGCCACGCCGCCGCGTCGCTGGCCCAGGCCGTCGGCCGCGCCGTCGGCTACGACACCACCGCGTTGCTGTTCGTCGATCGCGACGCCGCGACGCTGTCGGTCGTGCAGACCGATGACGGCTCGGTGGTCAAGGTGCTCAGCCGCAGCCTGCACAGCGCCGACGCGATGGCCGTGCTCACCGAGATGGCCGAGGCGGTCGCCGCGCAGCAGTCGCCACCGGACGGCATGTTCGTCGTCGGTTCCGGCGTGGACATCAGCTCGGTCAGAGCGCATCTGGAACATCTGGTCTCGTTGCCGGTCAGCGCCCCCGAGGAGGCCGAGTTGGCGCTCGCGCGCGGCGCCGCGCTGGCGTCGGCGGCGGCCCCGGCGTTCGAGGCGACGACCGTCGGGCTGGCCTACTCGCAGGACCCCGACGGCCCGACGGCCGGATCGCTGCTGCCCGGGCTGGCCGGTGCCGAGACCCAGTTGGCCCCGGTCGACACCGACGACGTCGTCGACGAGTTCGCGCCGACCGAGATGCGCCCGGCCGACGAAGGCCGCAAACCGTTCCTGCTCGTCGGCAGCGCGTTGACGTCCCTGTTCGTGATCGGCGTGGCCGCGCTGGTGGTGTCGCTGGCGATCAGCATCCGGCCCACCGCCGACCAGCGGCCCAGCCCGGCGAAGGCGCCATCACGGAGGACGCGGCCGAGGAGGACCCGGCCGAGGCGGAGGCCACCGTCGACGAGGACAGCACGGAAGGCGCGGCCGGGCAGGACTCGACCCGGACCACGGATGCGGAGGA
>NZ_LMVQ01000091.1 GCF_001545925.1 Mycobacterium sp. NAZ190054
ACGCGCCACTTGCCGCGCAGATTGTCCAGCGCCCACGCGGCCGCACCGGTCTGCCCTTCGGCCTTGCGGTACACCGACTTCTGCGCACGGCGACCGAAGATGATGAACGCCACCAACGCACCGAGCAGACCGCCGCCGAGCGGCTGGTCGATGCGGTGGCCGCCGCGGGCGCCGAATGCCAGGTCGGGGTGGCCGATCAACTGCCCACCGCGGTCTTCGCCGCCCGGGCCGGCCGGATCGTCGGCGCGGGGGAGGATGCGGCGTTCCTGTCGGGGCTGTCCATCCGGCAGCTGGCCGCCGAACCGAGCCTCGCGCCCGCCCCGCGGGGAGATCTGACCGATCTGTTGTGGCGCATGGGAATCCGGACCATAGGCCAGTTCGCCGAACTGTCGCGCAGCGACGTGGCCTCCCGGTTCGGTGCCGACGCGGTCGCCGCGCACCGCATCGCGCGCGGCGAACCCGCGCGGGGCCCGTCGGGGCGGGAACCCGAGGCCGAGCTCGACGCGGTGATGAACTGTGACCCGCCGATCGACCGGGTCGATGCGGCCGCGTTCGCCGGCCGGTCGCTGGCCGGCGAGCTGCACCGCGCCCTGGCGGCCGCCGGGGTGGGGTGTACCCGGCTGGCCATCCATGCCGTGACCGCCGCCGGCCAGGAGCTGGAACGCGTCTGGCGATGCGCGGAGCCGCTGACCGAGGACGCCACCGCCGACCGGGTGCGCTGGCAACTCGACGGGTGGCTGAACCGCCGCAATGCGCAGGACCGGCCCACGGGGCCGATCACGGTGCTGCGGCTGCGGCCGGTGGAGGTCGTGTCGGCCGAGGCGCTGCAACTGCCGTTGTGGGGAGGTATCGGCGAAGAGGACAGGCTGCGGGCGCGCCGGGCGCTGGTGCGGGTGCAGGGCCTGCTCGGTCCCGATGCGGTCAAGGTGCCGGTGCTCAGCGGCGGGCGCGGTCCGGCCGAGCGCATCACCTTCACCCCACTCGGCGATGAGCTTGTGCCGCAGTCGGATCCGGAGCAGCCGTGGCCCGGTCAGCTACCCGAACCGTCGCCGACGGTACTGCTCGACGACCCCGTCGAACTGTTCGACGCCGACGACAACGCGGTGCGGGTCACCGGCCGTGGACTGTTCTCCACCGCCCCGGTGCGGCTGCACGCCCCGGGGCGGTCCGGCCGGCTGGCGTGGTGGACGGGCCCGTGGCCCGTCGACGAACGGTGGTGGGATCCGGCCTCGGCCAAGACCGGAAGGACCGCCAGGGCGCAGGTGTTGCTCGACGCCGATCCCGCGCAGGCCCTGCTGCTGTGTTACCGGCAGCGGCGTTGGTACCTCGAAGGAGTCTATGAGTGATCCCAGTTTGGTTGTACACAATTGAATTGTGAGCTACCGTTTGGGCATGGCACCGCTGAGTCTCGACGAGCACCTCTGTTTCGCCCTGTACTCGGCATCGCGCGCCATGACCGCGGCCTACCGCCCGCTGCTGGCCGAGCTCGGCATCACCTACCCGCAATATCTGGTGCTGCTCGTCCTCGGTGAAGAGGGTGGCATCTCGGTCGGTCGACTCGGCGAGCGGCTGCAGCTCGATTCGAGCACCCTCTCGCCGCTGCTCAAACGCATGGAGGCCGGCGGGCTGGTGCGCCGCCAACGCAGCGAAACCGACGAGCGTCAGGTCGAGGTCACACTGACCGCTGACGGAAAGCGGTTGCGGCGCAAGGCGGAATGCATTCCGGACAAGCTCTTTCCGCTGACCGGGCTGACGCCCGACCAGGCGATGCAATTGCGCGACAGCATCTCCCGGCTCACCGATGCACTCATCCACTCCTAGGAAAGGCAGACCCCATGAAGGTCCTCTACACCGCAGAAGCGCTCGCCACCGGAGAGGGACGCGACGGTCACGGCCGCACCTCCGACGGCAAGCTTGATCTCGATCTGGCCATCCCGACCGAAATGGGTGGCACCGGCAACGGCACCAACCCCGAGCAGCTCTTCGCCGTCGGCTACGCCGCCTGCTTCCATTCCGCGCTGCGACTTGTCGGACGTCAGGAGAAGGTCGACGTCACCGATTCCGCGGTCGGTGCCCGCGTTCAGATCGGACCGAACGACAGCGGCGGCTTCGGGCTGGCCGTCGAACTGGAGGTCACCCTGCCCAACGTCGACCACGACACCGCGGTGCAGGTGACCGAGAAGGCGCACCAGGTGTGCCCGTACTCGAACGCCACCCGCGGCAACATCGACGTCACGCTCGTGGTCACCGACGACTGACGTCGCCCAGCTGTGCCGCGAACGCGCCCACGCGCGCGATGAACCGGTCGAAGAAGGCCGCCGGATCGACCTCGACCCCGATGAGCGCGTTGGGTTCTCGTCCCCACCGGTGACTCCAGTCGGCGATCGTCATGCCCCGGGTCAGGGTGCCCGTCAACTCCACGTCCACCGGCGCGGGACGGCACCGCACCAGCGCGGTGTCCAGCGCGACCGCGGCGGCGAGCGGGTCGTGCAGGTGCGCGAGGTAACCCTCGCCCTGGTCGTGATGGAACTCGAAGTAGAAGCGCATCGCATCCTCGAGCACCCGGATCAGCGGGTTGGACGCCGTCGACACGGTGCCGCGCGGGTCATGCGCCGACATCGGGGTGGACGTCGACTCCGCGGCCTCGGCCAGCCGGCCCAACAACTGCGGGGTCATCGCGGCGTGCTCGGTCAGGTTGAGCCCCAACACAATCGGGAGGTGTGAGGCTCCTGCGGTGTTCCACGCGGCGAACACCTCGGCCGCCGCCTCGGGGTCGACGCTGACGTTCCACTCCGCCACCCGGGTGGTGTTGCCGCGGTAGTCGAACGCGCCGCCCATGATCACCAGCCGGCCGAGCAGCCGGGGCAGTGCGGGCTCGGCGCGCAGCGCGAGAGCCAGGTTGGTCAGCGGTCCGGTCGCGATGCCGATCAGCCGGCCGGGGTGGGCGTGCGCGGCGCGCACCCATGCCTGCGCGGCGTCGTGGTCGGTCGGTTTCGTTGTCGGATCGGGCAATTGCGCGTACCCGAGGCCCTGTGGTCCGTGCGTGTCCTCGGCGGTGCGCAGCGGCGCCACCAGCGGGGTCTCGCGGCCCCGCGACACCGGCACCCCGGTGATCCCGCACAGCTCGAGCAACGCGAGGTTGTTCCGGCAGACGGCGTCCATCCCGACGTTCCCCGCGGTGGACGCGATCCCGACCAGATCGGTCTCGGGGCTGCCGAACAGATAGACCAGTGCCATCGCGTCGTCGACGCCGGTGTCGACGTCGATGAACACCGGTCGGCGCGCTCCGCTCACCGGTGCATGCTCACCTGCGACCGCCGGAACGTCAAACCGGCTACTCTCTGGCCATGCCGCTCGATCCCGACGCCATCGGTGCGACGACACCGCCGCAACTGTTCACGTGGACCGACCGTGACACGCTGCTGTACGCCCTCGGCGTCGGTGCGGGCACCGCCGATCTCGCCCTCACCACGGAGAACAGTCACGACATCGACCAGCAGGTGCTGCCGACCTACGCGGTGATCGCGTGCTCGCCGTTCGCCGCCGCCACCAAGATCGGCTCGTTCGACTTCAGCAGGCTGCTGCACGGATCTCAGAGCATCCGGGTGTTCGCCCCGCTTCCACCGTCGGGCAGCCTGAGCGTCGTCAACGAGGTGGCCGACATCCAGGACAAGGGGGAAGGCAAGAACGCGGTCGTGATGCTGAAGGCGACCGGCAGCGACCCCGACACCGGCCAGGTCGTCGCGGAGACGTTGACCACGCTGGTAATCCGCGGTGCGGGCGGGTTCGGTGGCCGCCCCGGACAGCGTCCGCCGGCGCCGGAGATCCCCGAGCGTGAGCCCGATGCGCGGTTGGCGTTGCCGACCCGCGAGGACCAGGCGCTGATCTACCGGCTCTCCGGTGACCGCAACCCGCTGCACAGCGATCCGTGGTTCGCCGCCTTGGCCGGATTCCCGAAACCGATCCTGCACGGCCTGTGCACCTACGGGGTGGCGGGCCGTGCGCTGGTCACCGAGCTGGGCGGGGGTGACGCCGCGAAAGTCACCGCGATCGCGGCCCGGTTCACCTCACCGGTGTTTCCCGGCGACACGCTGACCACGTCGATCTGGCGGGTGGGTGAGGGCCGCGCGGTGTTCCGCACCGAGGCCGCCGCGGCCGACGGATCCGATGCCCGGCTGGTGCTCGAGGACGGCGAGGCCGAATTCGCCGGCTGACCGCGGAACCGCTGAAAACGCAAACGCCTGGGAAAATATTTGCTGGGCTGGTAGCCTTCGCGCAGGGTGGGCCGATTTGATCTGGACCTGGGGCGCTTGGCACGGGGGTAAGCGGATGTTTGATGGTTTGCGGAGTTCTTCTGGTTCCGCGATCAGCCCTGCGCTGTGGCGCTCTGACCAGTACTACTGGTTTACTGCGGTCCTCGCCGCGCGCGGTCAGCAGACCCCGGCAGCCCGGCTCGTGGCGCTGTGCATCGCGGTGTTGGGGCTGCTGCCGGTGAGCCTGACCGTCAGCCGGCTTGGCCCGCAGGGTCTTCCCCTTCGGATCGTCGCGATCGTCATCGCCCTCGGCTCGCTGGCGATGGCGGGGCTGTGGTTGCGGGACCGGTGGCCCACCCGCGCACAGTCGCTGGTGTGTGTGGTGCTGGGCTCGGTCGCCATCGGAACGGCCGCGCTGTCCGTCCCGAGTCCGACCGTCGGTTTTCTGGGCGCCGCGACCTACGTGGTGCTCAGTGTGTTCGTGGTGTGCTTCCACGCCCCCCGGCTGCTGGCGCTGACCTGGACGCTCGCCGCGGCGGTGCTCGCGGTGCTGTTCGTTCGGCAGGCCGCGATCGACCTGACGGTCGCGATCTGCTCGCTGGTGGTGGTGGTACTGCTGAACGTGTTCGTCGCGTTCTCCTGCCGCACGGTGATCAAACTTCTCCAACCCGACGCGCACCACGGCGACATCGAGCAGCTGACCGGTTTGCTCCACCGGGACGCGTTCTACAGCTCGGTGGCCACGCTGCTGGCCTCGCGCAGCCGCAGCGACGACAAGTTCCTGGTCGTCGTCGCGGTGAACATCGACAGCTTCTCGCTGCTGCTCGGACTGTCCGGCTCGGGTGGCGGCAACCGGGCCCGGGTGACGGTCGGGCAGGCGCTGCGCGAGACGGTGCGGCACAACGCGATCGTCGCGCACGTCTCCGACGACGACTTCCTGATCGCCGACACCTTCACCACCGCCGACGCGTCCCCGCTGGTGGAACGGATCCGCGGGGCGATCGCCGCGACGCCGCAACGGCTGACGGCCAGCATCGGCGTGGTCTGCACACCGTTGCCACCGCTGGCCGCCGAACCCCCCGACGAGGTCCTCGACAAGCTGATCGGCATCGCCACCCAGGCGATCGAGCAGGCGCGCATGGCGGGTGGCAACCAGGTCCGTTACGTGCTGCGTCCCAACCTCGAAGGAGACGACGGGAACGGCAACGGCCTGACCGCCTGACTCTCGAACGCCTGTTCGATACACTGGCCCGGTGGGTTGGCACACCGGGCCGCCGAGTTGGGGCGAGATGCAGCGCGTGCTGGAGGGTAAGCCGCGCCGCGCCGGCTGGCCGATAGATGCCCAGGTCGGCGACGGTGGGGACAGCCCGGCCTGGTCGCGTAGACGCGGGCGGTACGAGGCGCCCGAAATGGCCCGGCCCGGCGCCTCGGTGCCGTATGCCGAACTGCACGCGCACTCGGCCTACAGCTTTCTCGACGGCGCCAGCACGCCGGAGGAGCTCGTCGAGGAGGCGGCCCGGCTGGATCTGCGGGCCATCGCGCTGACCGACCACGACGGTCTCTACGGCGTGGTGCGGTTCGCCGAGGCGGCGCGGGAGCTCGACGTGGCCACCGTGTTCGGCGCCGAACTGTCGCTGGGCGGCGGTACCCGCACCGACGTCCCCGATCCGCCCGGCCCGCACCTGCTGGTGCTGGCGCGCGGGCCGGAGGGGTACCGGCGGTTGTCGCGGCAGCTGGCCTCGGCGCATCTGGCCGGTGGGGAGAAAGGCGTGCTGCGCTACGACTACGACGCGCTCACCGAGGCCGCGGGCGGGCACTGGCAGATCCTCACCGGGTGCCGCAAGGGTCACGTACGCCGGGCGCTGTCCACCGGCGGCCCGGAGGCGGCTGAGGCCGCGCTGGCCGACCTGGTCGACCGGTTCGGTGCGAGCCGGGTCACCGTCGAGCTCACCCACCACGGTCATCCGCTCGACGACGAACGCAACGCGGCGCTGGCCGCGCTGGCCCCCCGGTTCGGCGTCGGCGTCGTCGCCACCACCGCCGCACACTTCGCCGAACCGTCGCGGGGCAGGCTCGCGATGGCGATGGGGGCGATCCGGGCCCGCAACTCCATCGACGAGGCGGCGGGTTACCTTGCGCCGCTGGGGGGTTCGCATCTGCGTTCGGGGGAGGAGATGGCGCGGATGTTCGCCCACTGTCCCGAGGTGGTGACGGCCGCCGCCGAACTCGGCGAGCAGTGCGCGTTCGGCCTGGCGCTGATCGCCCCGCAGCTGCCGCCGTTCGACGTACCCGCCGGGCATACCGAGAACAGCTGGTTGCGGCACCTGGTGATGCAGGGCGCACGGGAGCGCTACGGACCTCCGGAGCGGGCTCCCCGCGCGTACGCCCAGATCGAGCGCGAGCTTGCGGTCATCGAACAGCTGAACTTTCCCGGCTATTTCCTGGTGGTGCACGACATCACCCGGTTCTGCCGGGAGAACAACATCCTGTCCCAGGGCCGGGGGTCGGCGGCCAACTCCGCGGTCTGCTACGCGCTCAAGGTCACCAACGTCGACCCGATCGCCAACGACCTGCTGTTCGAACGCTTCCTGTCCCCGGCCCGCGACGGACCCCCCGACATCGACATCGACATCGAATCCGACCTGCGCGAGAACGCGATCCAGTACGTCTACCAGCGCTACGGCCGGGAGTACGCCGCCCAGGTGGCCAACGTGATCACCTACCGCGGACGCAGCGCGGTGCGGGACATGGCGCGTGCGCTCGGGTTCTCCCAGGGGCAGCAGGACGCCTGGAGCAAGCAGTTCAGCCAGTGGGGCAGCCTGTCCGAGGCCGCGCACACCGAGGACATCCCCGAGCCGGTGATCGACCTGGCCAGGCAGATCTCCAACCTGCCGCGGCACCTGGGTATCCACTCCGGCGGCATGGTGATCTGCGACCGTCCGATCGCCGACGTGTGTCCGGTCGAATGGGCGCGGATGGAGAACCGCAGCGTCCTGCAATGGGACAAGGACGACTGCGCGGCAATCGGTTTGGTGAAGTTCGACCTGCTGGGCCTCGGTATGCTCTCGGCGCTGCACTACGCCATCGACCTGGTCGCCGAACACAAGGGCATCGAGGTCGACCTGGCCAAGCTGGACCTGTCCGAACCGGCCGTCTACGAGATGCTGCAGCGCGCGGATTCGGTGGGGGTGTTCCAGGTGGAGTCGCGCGCCCAGATGGCCACGCTGCCCCGGCTCAAGCCGCGGATGTTCTACGACCTGGTGGTCGAGGTGGCCCTGATCCGGCCCGGGCCCATCCAGGGTGGTTCGGTGCATCCGTACATCAAGCGGCGCAACGGGCAGGAGGCCGTCACCTACGAGCATCCCTCGATGGAATCTGCACTGCGAAAGACGTTGGGGGTGCCGCTGTTCCAGGAACAGCTGATGCAGCTGGCGGTCGACTGCGCCGGATTCTCACCGGCCGAGGCCGACCAGTTGCGGCGGGCGATGGGCTCGAAACGCTCGACGGAGAAGATGCGCCGGCTGCGGGGACGCTTCTTCGACGGCATGGCCGACAAGCACGGCATCACCGGCGAGGTGGCCCAGCGGATCTACGAGAAGTTGGAGGCGTTCGCCAATTTCGGTTTCCCGGAGAGCCATTCGCTGAGCTTCGCGTCGCTGGTGTTCTATTCGTCGTGGTTCAAGCTGCACCATCCCGCGGCGTTCTGTGCGGCGCTGCTGCGCGCCCAGCCGATGGGCTTCTACTCGCCGCAGACCCTGATCGCCGACGCCCGCAGGCACGGCGTGGTGGTCCGGCGCCCGGACGTCAATGCCAGCCTGGCCTACGCCACGCTGGAGAACCACGGGTTGGACGTGCGGCTGGGTCTGGGCAGCGTCCGCCACATCGGCGACGACCTGGCCGAACAGCTGGTCGAGGAGCGGAAAGCGCACGGACCCTTCGCATCTCTGACCGATCTGACCCGGCGGGTGCAGCTGTCGGTGCCCCAGACCGAGGCGTTGGCCACCGCGGGTGCGCTGGGCTGCTTCGGGATCACCCGCCGCGAGGGCCTGTGGGCCGCGGGTGCGGCGGCCACCGAGCGGCCCGACCGGCTGCCCGGGGTCGGGTCGGCGTCGCACGTGCCCTCGCTGCCGGGCATGACCGAATTGGAGTTGACCGCCGCGGACGTCTGGGCCACCGGGGTGTCGCCGGACCGGTATCCGACGGAGTTCCTCCGCGAGGACCTGGTGGCGATGGGGGTGGTCCCGGCCGACCAGCTGCTGTCGGTGCCCGACGGCACACGGGTGCTGGTGGCCGGGGCGGTGACCCACCGGCAGCGCCCGGCCACCGCCCAGGGCGTGACGTTCCTGAACCTCGAAGACGAGACCGGGATGGTCAATGTGATGTGTTCCCAAGGGGTCTGGGCCAGGCACCGCAAGCTGGCCCAGACCGCGTCGGCGCTGGTGGTGCGCGGCATCGTGCAGAACGCGACCGGGGCCGTCACCGTGGTGGCCGACCGGATGGGCAAGCTCAGCCTGCGGGTGGCGTCGAAGTCCCGCGACTTCCGCTGACCCTCCCGCCGAAATGGCATTCCAGCAGCGAAAGTTCGAGTACACAGCTGACCAGGTGCAATCTCGGCGTGGGTCGGCGGCGTGGGTAGGCTCGGGACGATGACACTCAATCTTTCCGCGGACGATGTTCTGACGACCACCCGCTCGGTGCGCAAGCGATTGGATTTCGACAGGCCGGTGCCCCGCGAGGTGCTGATGGAGTGCCTGGACATCGCCCTGCAGGCGCCGACGGGTTCGAACAACCAGGGCTGGCAGTGGGTGTTCGTCGAAGATCCGGAGAAGAAGAAAGCGCTCGCCGACATCTACCGCACCAACGCAACGCCGTATCTCAACACGCCCAAGCCGTCCCGGGGCGACATGCGTGACGAGCAGCGGCCCCGCGTCGAGGATTCCGCGCGGTACCTCAACGAGCACCTCGATGAGGTCCCGGTCATGTTGATCCCGTGCCTGGAAGGCAAGCCGCAGGACACCGTGTCGGGCGCCAGCGCAGGCTACTGGGGTTCGCTGCTGCCCGCGGTGTGGAGCTTCATGCTGGCGCTGCGTTCCCGGGGCCTCGGCTCGGCGTGGACCACGCTGCACCTGCTCGGTGACGGTGAACGGCAGGCCGCCGACATTCTCGGCATCCCGTTCGACAACTACAGCCAGGCCGGGCTGTTCCCGATCGCGTACACCAAGGGCACCGACTTCCGCCGCGCCAAGCGGCTGCCGGCCGAGCAGGTCACCCACTGGGACACCTGGTAGTCCGGGATCAGACCGCGCCGTCGAACCCGTGCTGGCGCCACGCCTCGTAGACGGCGACCGCGGCGGCGTTGGACAGATTCAGTGAACGCCGCCCGGCCAGCATCGGGATCCGCACCTGGGACGTGATGTGCGGGTCGGCCAGCGTGGCCGGGTCCAGTCCGGTCGGTTCCGGGCCGAACATCAGCACGTCGCCCGGCCGGTAGGCGATGTCGGCGAACGACGTGGTGGCATGCGCGGTGAACGCGAACACCCGCGCCGGCGTCACCGCGGCCCATGCGGTGGCGAGGTCGGCGTGCACGGTGACCGACGCGAGATCGTGGTAGTCCAGCCCGGCGCGGCGCAGCTTCGGTTCGGACAGGTCGAAGCCGAGCGGCTCGACCAGGTGCAGCTCGCACCCGGTACCCGCCACCATCCGGATCGCGTTGCCGGTGTTGGGCGCGATGCGCGGCGAATAGAACAGCACCTTGAACACACCGGGATAATGCCAGCATGGTCGAGACGAGTCTCTGGATGCAGAAGGTTGCGGCCGATCCCGGGCATTCGCGTTGGTACATCGAGCGATTCCGGGCGATGGCACGCGCCGGAGACGACCTGGTCGGCGAGGCCCGGCTGGTGGATGCGATGGCGCCGCGCGGTGCCCGCATCCTCGATGCCGGTTGCGGCCCCGGCCGGGTGGGCGGGTATCTGGCCGCGGTCGGTCACCAGGTGGTCGGCGTCGACGTCGACCCGGCGCTCATCGAAGCCGCCGAGCAGGACCATCCGGGGCCACGGTGGCTCGTCGGCGACCTCGCCGAAATGGACCTGCCCGCACGCGGCATCGCCGAACCGTTCGACCTCATCGTCTCGGCCGGCAACGTGATGACGTTCCTGGCCCCGAGTACCCGGGTTCAGGTGCTGGAACGGCTGCGGGCCCACCTCAAGGACGACGGCCGCGCCGTGATCGGTTTCGGCGCCGGCCGCGATTACGCCTACCCGCAGTTCCTCGACGACGCGGCCAGTGCCGGGTTCGCGCCCGATCTGCTGTTGTCGACCTGGGATCTACGGCCGTTCGTCGAGGGCTCCGACTTCCTCGTCGCAGTTCTCCGGCCGAGCTGTTCTCCGGCCGAGCGGTTCTCCGGCCGGATAGGCCTTCAGTCCAAGCAGGATTCGTAAGTGGCGATGGAGATCAGGCCGGCGAGTGTGTCGACGTCGACCACTTCGCTGCACATCGCTCGCATCAAGGGAGAGTCACCGATTTCGGAGGCATCGGCCAGCGTGGCCACCTCCACGCCGTTGCGGACCATTTCGCACCTCCGAGTGTGAGTGCCAGGGTACCCATTGTGACGCATTTCTCACTTCACCTGATGCGCCAATTCTTCCCGTGTCGGGCCGGCGGACGGCCTCGAACGCGTAACGATCGCCTACCGTTTCGGTGGAGGGGTTGGTGACGCGTCCGAAAGAGGTTTGCCGGCACTGATTTTGGCTAACTACCGGGGAGTTTGCGGGCCGCTGCTGTTCAGTGCCGACAGTGGAATCCGCGGCATCCGGCTGGCATACTCGTCCAATTGCCAGGCCCACCAGGTCCGCCCGCCTGACGGCGCCGTCATCAGGAAGCAGCATGAACGACCCTCGATCAGGATTTCGCGCGCGCCCGCCGCGATGGGCGCTGTCCAACTGGCCGATCCGGGTGAAAGTCCTCGCCCTCGTGGTCGTGCCGCTGATGCTGGCATGTCTTTTCGGTGGGTTGCGCGTCTACGCCAGTGCGACTGACGCTTCGGAGCTACGGCGTGCCTCCGAGCGCGCCGACATGGTGCCCGCCGTCGTCGACTACATGGCCGACCTCGAGACCGTCATGGTGACCGCGACCGAGGGCGGCGATCCCAGGGAGTCGATGACCGCCTTCGAGGCCGGCAAGTCGGAACTGCAACACTTCCTCGGCAGCACGCCGGTGGACGACGACGTCCGGCTGGCCGTCAACACCCTCGTCGACTACGGGCAGAACCTGCTCGACAGGATCACCGCCGGCGACATCGACCTGCGCACCCGGGTGATGACGTACGGACCGCTGCTCATCACCGCGCAGACCGCGATCACGGGTCTGGTCGGCACCGACGACGCGCAGGTGCGGTCGGAGGCCGACACGTTGTCCCGGGCGGTCGGCGCCCGCGGCCAGATGGCGATGCAACGGATGCTGGTCAACCGCGGTGCCGAACTGCCCGAGCCGCTGCTGCGGTCGGCGATGGTCACCGTCGCGGGGACCGAGCCGGCGACCGTCACCGCGCTGGGCGCCTACGTCGGCGGCGCGACCGAGGACGCCGCGGCGCTGCGTTCGGAGATGGTCAAGCGGATGGCGATGCTGTCCGAGCCGGCGACCGTGCTGGTGGGCAATGCCGAGTTGCTGGCCTCCCAGAAGGTCACCGGGGACATCGCCGGCAGGGTCATCGCGCAGACCGCAGCCGACATCCCGGCGACGGTGGCACGGCAGGCAGATGACGCACGCAGCGCGGCGATCCGGGACGCCGCGGTGATCGGCGCGGCGATCCTGCTCGCGCTGATCCTCGTCGCGCTGGTGGCCCGGTCCATGGTGCGGCCGCTGCGCACGCTGCGTGACAGCGCGTTGAAGGTGGCGCACGAAGACCTGCCGCGCGAGGTCGAGCACGTGCGCACAGACGGCAAGGAGTTCTCCGTCCAGCCGACCCCGGTGCACACCAGCGAGGAGGTCGGTCAGGTCGCGCACGCGGTCGACGAACTGCACCAGCAGGCGGTCATGCTCGCCGGTGAGCAGGCCCGGCTGCAGATGCAGGTCACCGACATGTTCGAGACGCTCTCGCGGCGCAACCGGTCGCTGGTCGACCAACAGCTCGCGCTGATCGACCGGCTGGAGCGCGACGAGCAGGACCCGGCGCGGCTGGAAAGCCTGTTCCGGCTGGACCACCTCGCGGCGCGGATGCGGCGCAACGGCTCCAACCTGATGGTGCTGGCCGGCGCGGAGGTCTCGCGGGAGCAGGCCGGGTCGGTGCCGGTCACCGCGCTCGTCAACGCCGCGGCGTCGGAGGTCGAGGACCGGCACACCACCGCACTGCTCGAGGACGCCGACGTGCTGCTCGCGGTCGGCACCGCACTGGGCGAGATCACCAGCAACTACTTCACCTTCGCGCCGAAGGGCCGGCTGGTCCACATCGA
>NZ_LMVQ01000092.1 GCF_001545925.1 Mycobacterium sp. NAZ190054
CGCCGTATCGCCACGGCGACGCCACGCACGTCGACGCCGCCTGCGCCGCGGCCGCCGACGCGTTCGCCGCCTACCGGTCCACCACCTCCGAGCAGCGCGCCTGCTTCCTGGAGGCGATCGCCGCCAACATCGAGGGCGGTGCCGACGGCGGGGTCGAACGCCCGGACCTCCTTGCCGGTGCCGGGCACGGGGGTGCCGGCGATCAGCATCTGGCCGCTGAAACCGGTGGTGCCGGGGATCGTCGCAGTCATGCCTTCGACGGTAGGTGGGCAAATCCATGCCTGTCCAAGACTATTTCCCCGACCATTCATGCCGAACGTGAATCAATCCCACCAGTCGGACACGATGGCGCCGACAAGATACAGGTCGCTGAGCGTGTCGTCGGTCACCTCCGCGTGGTAAGAATGCTGCACCATGAAGCACGCAGTCGCGTCGTCCTGAGCCCGGGGGGTCTGGAACGGGCAACCGGCCGGGATGCACCTGACATGCGTCCGGGCGGCCCCGGCAAACAGTAGTGAATTCGATCGACAGACCGTTTGGCCGCAGCCGAGGAGAGCACCGGTGAATGCGACACCATTCGGGCACTATCGACTCGAAAAGCTGATCGGCCGCGGCGGGATGGGCGAGGTCTATCAGGCCTACGACACCAAGACCGACCGGGTGGTCGCGATCAAGGTGCTGCCGCACAGCATGGCCCAGGACGAGACGTTCCAGGCGCGCTTCCGCCGCGAATCCCAGGCCGCCGCAGGCATCAACGACCCGCACGTCGTGCCGATCCACGGATACGGCGAGATCGACGGCCGCCTGTATCTGGACATGCGCCTCATCGAGGGCCGCAATCTCGGCACCATGCTGCAGGAGACCGAGAAGCCCCTCGGCGCGGCGTTCGCCGTCACGGTCGTGGAGCAGGTCGCCAACGGGCTGGACTCCGCGCACAAACTGGGCCTGATCCACCGCGACATCAAGCCGTCCAACATCTTGATCTCCGGACGCGACTTCGTGTACCTGATCGATTTCGGGCTGGCACGCATCGCGGGTGAAGAGGGACTGACCACGGCGGGCAGCACGCTGGGCACGCTGGCCTACATGGCGCCGGAGCGGTTCGAGGGCGGCGAGGTCGACGCGCGCTCCGACATCTACGCGCTGACCTGCGTGCTCTACGAATGTCTCACCGGCTCACGGCCGTATCCCGCCGACAGCCTCGAGCAGCAGATCGCCGGGCACATGGTCTCGCCGATCCCGCGGCCGTCGGACGTCGACCCGCGGCTGGCGGCGTTCGACGAGGTCATCGCCAAGGGCATGGCCAAGAAACCGGCGAAGCGGTATCAGAGCGCCGGTGAACTGGCCCAGGCCGCCAAGCGGGCCCTGAACGCGCCGGTGCGCCGCAGCGGACGCACGTTCACGCCGATCACCAGCCGACCGGTCTCGCGGATGTCGGTGGGTACGGTCGCGGCGATCTCGGGCACGGCACCGGCCGGCAGCGGTTCGCCGTCGTCGCTCCACGGGGCCCACTTCCACAACCCCACCCCGGCCAGCGCGATCAGCGTCGCGGCACCGGCGGCCAGCAGCACCTTGCGTGAGCCGGTGCGCTCCGGCCGGTGCCGTGCCCGAGATCGCCGCGACCGTACCCACCGACATCCGCGAGACCGGTCGGCTGGTGATCGGCGTGAACGTGCCGTACGCGCCGATGGAGTTCAAGAACGCCGACGGCCAGCTCGTCGGGTTCGACGTCGAGCTGATGAACGCGGTGACGCGGGTGCTCGGCCTGGTGCCCGACTACCGCGACACCGCGTTCGACGCGATCCTGCCCGCGGTGGCCGCCGGCACGTTCGACGTCGGGATGTCCTCGGTCACCGACACCAAGGAGCGCGAGGACATCGTCGACTTCATCACCTATTTCGAGGCCGGGACGCAGTGGGCCCGCAGGCCCGGCACCGCGCTGGGCCCCGCCGCGGCGTGCGGGTTGCGGGTCGGTGTCGCGGAGTCCACGATCCAGCAAACCGAGGAACTGCCCGACAAGAGCGATCAGTGCACGGCCGCCGGGATGGCCCCGGTCGACACGGTGGTCTTCAAGAGCCAGGACGAGGTCACCACGGCGCTGATCAACGGCGAGGTGGACGCGATGTCGGCCGACTCGCCGGTGACGGGCTTCGCGATCAAGCTCAGCCGCGGCGAGCTGGTACCGGCAGGCGACGTCTTCGATTCGGCCCCGTACGGTTGGCCGGTGGCCAAGGGCTCGGGGCTGGCGGAGTCGCTGCGGCTGGCGCTGGAGCACCTGATGGAGACCGGCGAGTACCGGGCAATCGCCACCATGTGGGGTGTCGAGCGCGGCATGATCGACACACCGGTCGTCAACGGCGCCACCAGGTGATACGTCACACGCCGGTGTAAACAACGGCGGGGCGGGTACGTCGGCAATTCGACGACGATCCCGAGGAGACGCCGATGAGCGACGACAAGGCCGCCCAGACACGAAAGAGCTTCGTGGATTCCGTGAAGGGCAAGGCCAAAGAGGTGGCCGGTGCGGTCACCGGCAACGATTCACTGACCGCGGAGGGCCAGCTGGACCAGGCTCAGGCGCTGTCGCACGCCGTCGGCCCGCGGACGTCCACGTCGAACGGTGTCGTGGAGGCAATGCTGTTGCCTCACACCATGCGCTACAACGAACCAGTCACCGGAACTCGCATGGCGGCGATCGGCGATGTGTTCGGCGCCGCGTCGGCCGCCGCGGCGGTCCGGGAGTTCATCGCGGAGCTGGGAGTTCCAACACAGCTGCGCGAGGTCGGCCTTGCGCGTGAGGTATTGGCCGAAGTGGTAGATCACGCGATGGACGACTGGGCGATCACCCAGGTGCCTCGCCCCGCCGATCGCGACGAGCTTTTAGAACTGCTCGACGCGGCGTGGTGACAGCGATCGACACCGAGTAGCTCCGATAAACCAGCAGCCCACAGACCACCGGCCGCGACCCACGCTTAAGGTGACGTCATGCGCCTGAAGGCCGGGCGGCCTGACCTGCAGGCCCACTCCGGGTTTTTCGATCTGCCGACCGCGGCACCGTCGGCTCCGTTGACGGTGACGTGGGCGGGCGTCACCACCCTGCTGATCGACGACGGCGAATCGGCGGTGATGACCGACGGATTCTTCTCCCGGCCAAGCCTTCTCACCGTGGCGACGCGGTCGCTGAGGCCGTCCCGTCGCCGCATCGACGCCGCGCTGACCCGGCTGGGCGTACGGCGCCTGGACGCCGTCACCCCGGTGCACACCCACTTCGACCATGCGATGGACTCCGCGGTCGTCGCCGACCTGACCGGTGCCCGGCTGATCGGCGGGAGCTCCGCGGCGCAGATCGGCCGCGGCCACGGGCTGGACCGGATCGACGTCGTCACCCCGGGCGAAGCGGTCACCGCAGGCAACTACGACATGACGCTCGTCGAGGGCCACCACTGCCCGCCGGACCGGTTCCCCGGCGCCATCACCGCACCCGTCGCGCCCCCGGCCCGCGCCTCGGCGTACCGGTGCGGCGAAGCGTGGTCGACACTGGTGCACCACCGGCCGAGCGGGATCAGGCTGCTGATCGTCGGCAGCGCCGGCTACCTGCCCGGTGCGCTGGCCGGTCACCGCGCCGATGCGGTGTACCTCGGCGTCGGGCAGCTCGGGCTGCAACCGGAGCGCTACCTGGTCGAGTACTGGGAGCAGACCGTGCGCACCGTGGGTGCCCGCCAGGTGGTGCTGATCCACTGGGACGATTTCTTCCGGCCACTGCACAAACCGTTGCGTGCGTTGCCTTTCGCCGTGGACGACCTGGACGTGTCAGTGCGGGTGCTGTCACGGCTGGCCGCCGAGGACGGTGTCGCACTGCACCTGCCGACGCTGTGGCAGCCGGCCGCCCCGTGGAACTGACCGTCTCCGTCACCGCGCTCGCGGCGGTGCTCGGGTTCGCGCTGCTGCGGCCGCACCGCTGGCCCGAAGCCGTCGTCGCTGTTCCCGCCACCGGTCTCGTCATCGCCGTCGGCGCCATCTCCTGGGACGACGCGCTGACCGAGGTGGGCCGCCTCGCTCCGGTGGTCGGCTTCCTGGCCGCGGTGCTGGTGCTGGCCCGGCTGTGCGACGACGCCGGGCTGTTCCACGCTGCCGGGGTGCTGATGGCCCGAGCCACCTCGGGCGGCCAGAATCGGCTGCTGGCTACGGTTTTCGCGATCGCAGCAGGTGTCACCGCGGTGCTGAGTCTGGACGCCACCGTGGTGTTGCTGACCCCGGTCGTGCTGGCCACCGCGCGCACACTCGCGGTCCCGGCCCGGCCCCATGCCTACGCCACCGCGCACCTGGCCAACACCGCGTCGCTACTGCTGCCGGTGTCGAACCTGACGAATCTGCTGGCCTTCAGCGCGGCCGGATTGTCGTTCCTGCACTTCGCGGCGGCCATGTCGCTGCCGTGGCTGGCCGCGATACTTGTCGAATTCGTGTTCTTCCGTTGGCTTTTCGCCAGGGAGCTGACGGTGCGTCCGCGACGGGACGCGCCCGTCGAACCTGTCGAGGTGCCCCTGTTCGCGCTGGCGGTGGTCGGGCTGACCCTGCTCGGTTTCGCCGCGACCTCACTGCTCGGGTTCTCCCCGGCGTGGGCGGCGCTGGCCGGAGCGGTGGTGCTGGGGGTGCGGGCACTGGCCACCCACCGCACCACCGTCACCAGGATCGCCGCCGCCGTCGACGTCCCCTTTCTGGCGTTCGTGCTGTGCCTCGGTGTCGTGGTGGACGCGGTGATGCGCAATGGTCTGGCCCCGGCGATGAACCGGGTCGTCCCTGACGGTCAGGGTCTGTTGGCCCTCCTCGGCATCGCCGCCGTGGCCGCGGTGCTGTCCAACGTCGTCAACAACCTGCCCGCGGTGCTGGTGCTGCTGCCGTTGGTGACGGGGTCGGGACCGGCCGCCGTACTCGCGGTGCTGATCGGGGTGAACATCGGCCCCAACCTCACCTACGTCGGATCGTTGGCGAATCTGTTGTGGCGCAACGTGGTCCGCCGGGACATGAAGGACGGTTTCGCGGAGTTCAGCCGGGTCGGCCTGTGCACCACGCCGCTCACGCTCGTCGCCGCGGTGCTCGGCCTGTGGGTGTGGACCCAGCTGTCGCTGTGATTTCGGCGTACTTGGTCAATGTGAGCGTGACAAAGTACGCCCAAATCGCAATTCAGCTGCGGCGCTGGCGCGCGATCTCGGCCAGCACCACGCCCGCCGCGACCGATGCGTTGAGCGACTCGGTGGGCCCGGCCATCGGGATGGAGACGATCGTGTCGCAGTTCTCCCTCACCAGCCGGGACAGCCCCTTGCCCTCAGAGCCGACCACAACCACGACCGGGCCGTCCGCGTCGAGTTCGTCGATCGTGGTGTCGCCGTCGGCGTCCAGACCCACGATCTGCAGACCGGCGTCGGCCCACTGCTTGAGGGTGCGGTTCAGGTTGGTGGCCCGGGCGACCGGAAGACGCGCCGCGGCGCCCGCACTGGTCCGCCACGCCACCGCGGTGACCGACGCGGATCGGCGTTGCGGGATCAGCACCCCGTGGCCACCGAACGCGGCGACCGAGCGGACGATCGCGCCGAGGTTGCGCGGGTCGGAGATGTTGTCCAGCGCGACCACCAGCGCCGGGGCCGCATCGGCTTTCGCCTCGGCGAGCAGATCGTCGGGGTGGGCGTAGTTGTACGGCGGAACCTGCAGCGCGAGGCCCTGGTGCATGCCGTTGGCCGCGATCCGGTCCAGGTCGTGGCGCGGCACCTCCAGGATCGAGATGCCCTTGTCGGCGGCGATCTGCACGGCCTCGGTCAGGCGCTCGTCGGAGTCGGCGCCCAGTGCCACGTACAGCGCTGTCGCGGGCACCCCGGCGCGCAGGCACTCCACCACCGGGTTGCGGCCGAGCACGACCTCGGTGTCGTCGGTCTTCTTGTGCCTGCCCTGGGCCTGCCGCGCGGCCTTGGCGGCCTTCTTGGCGGCGGGATGGTGCGGCCGCTTGTGCGCCGGCGGGGTGGCGCCCTTGCCCTCCAGCCCGCGCCGACGCTGGCCGCCGGAACCGACGGTCGGGCCCTTCTTGGTTCCCGCCTTGCGGATCGCGCCGCGGCGCTGCGAGTTGCCGGCCATTATTTGTCCGTCCCGTCGAGCAGTGACCACTGGGGACCGTCGGCGGTGTCGGTCACCTCGATACCCGCCTCCTTGAGGCGGTCGCGGATGGCATCGGCCTCGGCCCAGTCGCGCCGGGCCCTGGCCTCTTCGCGGCGGCGCACCTCGGCGCGCACCAGCACGTCCACCGCGGCCAGCGCCGCGGAGGTCTCGTCGCGAGACTCCCAGCGCTCGTCGAGCGGGTCGGCACCCAGGATGCCCATCATGGCGCGGACGGACATCGCCTGCGCCAGCGCGGTGTCGTGATCCCCGGCGTCGAGCGCCCGATTACCCTCGGCCCGTGCGGCGTGCACCTCGGCCAGCGCCGCCGGCACGGCCAGATCGTCGTCGAGCGCGGCACCGAATTTCGGCGTCCATTCGCCGGGCACCACCGCGCCCACGCGGGTGCGCACCCGGTGAAGGAAGTCCTCGATGCCCGCGTAGGCCTTCGCCGCGTCCTGCAGCGCCGTCTCCGAGAACTCCAGCATCGACCGGTAGTGCGCACTGCCCAGGTAGTACCGCAGCTCTGCGGCCCGAACCCGTTGCAGCACAGCCGGAATCGCGAGCACGTTGCCGAGGGACTTGCTCATCTTCTCGCCGCCCATGGTGACCCAGCCGTTGTGCAACCAGAACCGGGCGAACCCGTCGCCGGCCGCTTCGGCCTGCGCGATTTCATTCTCGTGGTGCGGGAACACCAGGTCCATACCGCCGGCATGGATGTCGAACTCGGAGCCCAGGTAGGTCTCGCACATCGCGACGCATTCGGTGTGCCAGCCGGGACGGCCCCGGCCCCACGGCGTCGGCCAGGACGGCTCCCCCGGCTTGGCGCCCTTCCACAGCGTGAAATCGCGTTGGTCGCGCTTGCCGGTCGCGACACCCTCGCCCTGGTGGACATCGTCGATCCGGTGGCCGGACAGCTTGCCGTAATCGGGCAGCGCCGACACGTCGAAGTAGACGTCGCCGTCGCCGGTATAGGCGTGACCGCGTTCGATGAGCCGCTCGATCAGCTCGACCATCTGGGTGATGTGGCCGGTCGCGCGCGGTTCGGCCGACGGCGGCAGCACGCCCAGCGCGTCGTAGGCGGCGGTGAACGCGCGCTCGTAGGTGGCCGCCCATTCCCACCACGGACGGCCGGCGTCGGCGGCCTTGTTGAGGATCTTGTCGTCGATGTCGGTGACGTTGCGGATGAACGCCACGTCGAAACCCTTCGCGGTCAGCCAGCGCCGCAGCACGTCGAAGGCGACGCCGCTGCGGACGTGCCCGATGTGGGGCAACCCCTGCACCGTCGCGCCGCACAGGTAGATGGACACGTGGCCGGACCGCAGCGGTACGAAATCGCGCACACCGCCAGACAAGGTGTCATAGAGCCGCATGACAGCTGCGGGGCTTTCGGTCACGACCGGCCAGCTTACCGGCCGGTTCAGGCAGAACCCGCATCGCCAAGAACCAGGGCCGTCGCGATCGCCGCCATGCCCTCTCCGCGCCCGGTGAGACCCAGTCCGTCGGTGGTGGTCGCCGACACCGACACGGGGGCGCCGAGCAACTCGGACAACAGGTGTTGGGCCTCCGCACGACGCGGGCCGATCTTGGGGCGGTTGCCGACCACCTGCACGACGGCGTTGCCGACGCGCAGACCCGCCGACGTCAGCAGGGAATGCACGTGCCGGAGCATGTCCGCACCGCTGACCCCCCGCCATTGCGGCAGATCGGTTCCGAACACTTCGCCGATGTCGCCCATGCCCGCTGCCGACAGCAACGCGTCGCAGAGAGCATGGGCGGCGACGTCACCGTCCGAGTGGCCGGCGCAACCGTCTGCGTCGTCGAACAGCAGACCCAGCAACCAGCACGGACGACCGGCTTCGATGGGATGGACGTCGGTACCGAGCCCGACGCGGATACTCATCGCCGCATCAACGGGGTGCGGCTAGGACGCTGCAGCGAGTACTTCGTCCAGAATCGTCGCGGCCTTGGCGTCATCGGTGTTCTCGGCGAGCGCGAGCTCGCCCACCAGGATCTGCCGGGCCTTGGCCAGCATGCGCTTCTCACCCGCAGACAGACCGCGCTCCTGATCACGACGCCACAGGTCACGGACGACCTCGGCGACCTTGTTCACGTCACCGGAGGCCAGCTTCTCCAGATTGGCCTTGTACCGCCGCGACCAGTTGGTCGGCTCCTCGGTGTGCGGCGCCCGCAACACCTGGAACACCTTGTCGAGGCCTTCCTGCCCGACGACATCGCGCACGCCCACATATTCGGCGTTGTCTGCGGGTACTCGAACGGTGAGATCACCCTGGGCGACCTTCAAGACGAGGTATTCCTTCTGCTCGCCTTTGATGGTCCGGGTTTCGATCGCCTCGATCAACGCAGCACCGTGGTGTGGATAGACGACGGTGTCTCCGACCTTGAAAATCATCAGTTTCGAGCCCCTTTCACCCCTCGATGTTAACACGCGCCGCTATCGGGCGCGGATCAACGATGCAGGTCAGGGGCACGGAAGGTGTGCACCAGGGGTTGACACCACAACGAATCCGTGCATCGCCGGGCCTCGGCCGGGGGCGTGATCCGATCCGCCCCGACCTCGGCTACCGCGGCAATTCATCACCTACTACTCTGCATAGTCGAACCACGATGCCCGGCGGGAATGTCTCCGTCGGCTAAGCAGGAGGCCCCCAGTGAACCCCTTCAAACGGCGCTCTTCTGTCGTCGCCGCGCTGGCGACTTGCGGTGTGGCCGCGTCGGTCGTGCTCAGCGGCTGCGGCGCCGGGCAGGTCTCCCAGACCGCGACCCAGGAGCCCGCGGTCAACGGCACGAGCGGCAACGTCGGCAGCATCGCGCTGCGCAACGTCCACCTCCGCGCCGACCTGACCACCGACTACGTGCAGCCGGGCACCGAGGTCGAGTTGCTGTTCGTCGCGGCGAACACCTCCGCCGACGTTCCCGACAAGCTCGTCTCGATCACCTCCGACATCGGCGAGGTGACGTTGACCGGCGGCGGCGACGTCCCGGTCAACGGTTCCCTGCTGATCGGCGCTCCCGACGGCCAGATCTCGGCGCTGGAGAGCGTCGAACCGGCCGACGCCGCCGAGGCCACCGTGGAGTTGAGCAAGCCGATCACCAACGGCCTGACCTACGACTTCACCTTCACGTTCCAGAACGCCGGCGAGACGACCGTGCCGGTACCCCTCTCGGCCGGTGAGAGCCCGCGCCGGGAAGAGGCGGGCAGCTCCGCCGGCCACGGCGGCGGCGGAGGGCACTAACCCGCCCTCCGGCGCGACACGGCCGCGCGGCGTCGCCGATCTGTCGGTGCCGGCGGCTACGGTCAGCGCGTGGCCCGGACAAATTCGAAAGTACGTTCGCAGTACCGCTGTTCGGAGTGCCATCACGTCACACCCAAATGGGTGGGGCGCTGCCCCGACTGCGGCACCTGGGGCACCGTCGACGAAGTCGCGCTGACCGCGGTCGGCGGCTCGGGCACGCGGCGCGCGGTCGCTCCGACATCCCCCGCCGTGCCGATCAGCTCGATCGACCCCGGGACCACCCGTCACTTCCACACCGGGGTCAGCGAGCTGGACCGGGTGCTCGGCGGCGGCCTGGTACCGGGCTCGGTGACCCTGCTGGCCGGTGATCCCGGGGTCGGCAAGTCGACGCTGCTGCTGGAGGTCGCCCACCGGTGGGCCTCGACAGGCCGCCGGGCGCTGTACCTGTCCGGTGAGGAGTCCGCGGGCCAGATCCGGCTGCGCGCCGAACGCACCGGCTGCGCGCACGACGAGGTGTTTCTGGCCGCGGAGTCCGACCTGCAGACCGCGCTGGGCCACATCGAGGCGGTGCAGCCGTCCCTGGTGGTCGTCGACTCGGTGCAGACGATGTCCACCACCGAGGCCGACGGGGTGACCGGTGGGGTCACCCAGGTGCGCGCGGTCACCACCGCGTTGACCATGACGGCCAAGACCACAGGTGTCGCGATGCTGCTCGTCGGGCACGTCACCAAGGACGGTGCGATCGCCGGCCCGCGGTCGCTCGAGCATCTCGTCGACGTCGTGCTGCACTTCGAGGGCGACCGCGCGTCGTCGCTGCGGATGGTGCGCGGCATCAAGAACCGGTTCGGCGCCGCCGACGAGGTCGGGTGTTTCCTGTTGCACGACAACGGGATCGAATGCGTGTCCGATCCGTCCGGGCTGTTCCTCGACCAGCGGCCCAAGCCGGTGTCGGGCACCGCGGTGACCGTCACGCTGGACGGGAAACGCCCGATGATCGGCGAGGTGCAGGCGCTGATCGGAGCGCCGGCCAGCGGCAGCCCGCGGCGCGCCGTCAGCGGCATCGACTCCTCCCGCGCGGCGATGATCACCGCGGTGCTGGAGAAGCGCGCGCGGCTGCCGGTCGGCATGAACGACATCTACCTGTCCACGGTCGGCGGCATGCGGCTGACCGACTCGTCGTCGGACCTGGCCGTCGCGTTGGCGATCGCGTCGGCGTTCACCGATCTGGCCCTGCCGACGACGGCGATCGCGATCGGCGAGGTGGGGCTCGCCGGGGATCTGCGCCGGGTGACCGGCATGGACCGCCGGTTGGCCGAGGCGGCCAGGCTCGGGTTCACGTGTGCGGTGGTGCCGTCCGGGGTGGCGTCCGCGCCGGCCGGGCTGCAGGTGCTGCCGGCCGACAACATCACCTCGGCATTGCAGGTGCTGCGGCGGATCAGCCAGAATGGCGCGAACTGACAGTCCTGCGCAGACCGTGGAGAGAATGTGGCCGTGAAGTCGACGACAGCCCGGGCTCCGCGAACGGTGGTGCCGCTCGCGCGCCCGACGCTGCGGGAGACGATCGCGCGGCTGGCTCCCGGTACACCGCTACGGGACGGCCTGGAGCGCATCCTGCGCGGCCGCACCGGGGCGCTGATCGTCATCGGCTACGACGACAGCGTCGAGGCGATCTGCGACGGCGGCTTCTCGCTGGACGTGCGTTACGCACCCACCCGCCTGCGTGAGTTGTCGAAGATGGACGGCGCGGTGGTGCTGTCCAGCGACGGCAGCCGCATCCTGCGCGCCAACGTCCAGCTGGTGCCCGACCCGTCGATCCCCACCGAGGAATCCGGCACCAGGCACCGCTCGGCCGAGCGCACCGCGATCCAGACCGGCTACCCGGTGATCTCGGTGAGCCACTCGATGAGCATCGTCACCGTCTACGTCGCCGGCGAGCGCCACGTGGTCCCGGAGTCGGCGACGATCCTGTCGCGCGCGAACCAGACCATCGACACCCTGGAGCGCTACAAGACCAGGCTCGACGAAGTCAGCAGGCAGCTGTCGACGGCCGAGATCGAGGACTTCGTGACGCTGCGCGACGTGATGACCGTGGTGCAGCGGCTGGAGATGGTGCGCCGCATCAGCCTGGAGATCGACTCCGACGTCGTGGAGCTCGGCACCGACGGGCGCCAGCTCAAACTGCAGCTCGACGAGCTCGTCGGCGACAACGACATCGACCGCGAGTTGATCGTGCGCGACTACCACGCCAACCCCGACCCGCCGACGTCGGCGCAGGTGACCGCGACGCTGGAGGAGCTCGACGCGCTCTCCGACAACGAGCTGCTCGACTTCACCACGCTGGCAAGGGTTTTCGGCTACCCGTCGACGGCCGAAGCGCAGGACTCGGCGATGAGCTCGCGCGGCTACCGGGCGATGGCGGGCATCCCGCGGCTGCAGTTCGCCCATGTCGATCTGCTGGTCCGCAGCTTCGGCTCACTGCAGGGGCTGCTCGCGGCGAGCGCCAGCGACCTGCAATCGGTGGACGGCATCGGCTCGATGTGGGCCCGCCACATCCGGGAGGGCCTGTCGCAGCTGGCCGAGTCGACGATCGCCGACCGGCTGGCCTGACTCAGCCGATTGGCCCCGGCGGTTGGCCGGTTCCCTGCGGCGGAAGGTCACCCGGCGCCTGAGCCGGCTGGGCCAGGATGAACGGCACCGTCGCCGACCTCAGGTTGCCCAGCTGCACGACCAGGTTGTAGGTGCCGGGCCCGATCGGCTGCCGCGGCAACGGGCAGTTCGGCGCCGAACCCATGCCGGTCCAGGTGACCTCGGTGGTGACCTGCTCGCCCGGTTGGAAAGTCCTGATCAGCGTCTCGTTGGACGGCGCACAGTCCAGGTTCGACCACAGCCGCTCGTTGTCGAGCGAGTACACGTAGGCCGCCAGCACCGCTGCGCCCACGTCGCGCTGGCACGCGACCAGGCCGATGTTGGTGACCACCATGGTGAACTTCGGCTGATCGCCGACGACGTACTGCGGCTGGTTGGTGATGCCCTTGACCGCCAGCGTGGAGTCCGGGCAGTCGTCCCCCTCCTTGAGGATCGGCGGCGGTACCACCGCGGCCGTCGGGGTCGGGGTCGGCGGCGGCGCCTGCTGCGCCGGCGGCTGGATCGGCGACTTGACCGCGGGGTCCTCCCCGGTCAGCGAGCGAACGGTTCGGTCAATTGCCGTAGTCGTCGCGGCCCGGGTTGACCGTCGGCTGAGGCGCAGTGACCGGGGGAGTGAAGATGCCCGGGCCATCAGGGTCAGGCGCCTTCTCGGTC
>NZ_LMVQ01000093.1 GCF_001545925.1 Mycobacterium sp. NAZ190054
CACCAGTACCGCCGCGGCGGCCAACGTGGCGTCGGCCGCCGCCGAGTACCGCTGCGCGGTGGGTTCAGCGGCCAGATGGGCGGCCAGCTGCAGCGCCTCGGCCGTCAGCGACGCCCCGGACGGTGTGGCACCGTCGAGCGGGTCCGACGGTCGCAACACCAGTTGCTCGGCGTCGTCGGCGACGTCGAACCAGCGGCCGGGAGTACCGGGATCGGCGAAGTGGTCCAGCGCGAGGTCGAGCAGCCGGCTCGCCTGGTGCAGCCAGCCGGGCTCCGCTGTCGCCTGATGCAGCATCAGCAGGCCGGTGACCAGCGCGGCGTGATCCTCCAGTACCGCCACGCTGTCGCCGACCACACCGCCCAGGCTGGAACGGCGCAGTCGGCCCTGCACCACATGCACGGCGAGCAGCCGCTGGGCGCATTCGATCGCCGCGTCGAGGTATTCGGGCCGGTCACAGGCGAACGACGCTTCGACCAGCGCGGTGATCGCCAACCCGTTCCAGGCCGTGACCACCTTGTCGTCGCGCGCCGGTTGCGGCCTGGAACGGCGCGCGGCACGCAGCGCGGTCCTGACCCGCTCGAAACGCGCCGGATCGTCCGGATCGGTGCGGAGCTGCAGCACCGACGCGCCCGCTTCGAAGGTGCCGTCCTCGGTGACCCCGAAAAGCTGTGCCGCCCAGCGCCCGTCGCTTTCACCCAGCACCTCGGCGAGCTGGCCCGGCGTCCAGACGTAAGTCAGGCCCTCGACCCCGGCGGCGTCGGCGTCCAGCGACGACACGAACATCCCGTCGCTGCGCAGTTCGTCGAGCAGGAACCGCGCGGTCTCGTCGGCCACCTTGTGCGCCAACGGGTTTCCGGTTCGACGGGCCCAGTGCGCGTACACCCGCAGCAGCTGGGCGTTGTCGTAGAGCATCTTCTCGAAGTGCGGCACCACCCACGCCGCGTCGACGCTGTAGCGGGCGAAGCCCCCGCCGAGCTGGTCGTAGATGCCGCCGCGCGCCATCGCCTCGCACGCCCGCGACACCGGCGCCAACGCCGACCCGGTGCGTTCGTGGTGGCGCAGCAGCGCCTCCAGCAACGCCGACGGCGGGAACTTCGGCGCTCCGCCGAAACCGCCGTTGCCGGTGTCCTCGTCGCGCAGCACGGTGGCCACCGCGTCGTCGCAGAGTTCGGCCGCGATCGGCGGGCCACCGCCCGGCAGACCCGAGGCCATCGACCGCAACTCCGCGGCGATCTTGTCCGAGGTCTCCTCCACGTCGGCGCGGCGGGTGCGCCACGTGTCGCGGACCGCGGCCAGCAGCTGCAGGAAGGTGGCCTTCGGGTAGTAGGTGCCGCAGAAGAACGGCCTGCCGTCGGGGGTCAGGAAGCACGTCATCGGCCAGCCGCCCTGGCCGGTCAGGGCGACCGTCGCGTTCATGTAGACCGCGTCCAGATCGGGGCGCTCCTCGCGGTCGACCTTGATGCAGACGAACCCGGCGTTCATCGCCGCGGCCACCTCGTCGTCGGCGAACGATTCATGGGCCATGACATGACACCAGTGGCAGGCCGCATAGCCGATCGACAGCAGGATCGGCACGTCACGTTCGGCGGCCAGCGCCAGCGCCTGCGGTGTCCACTGTTGCCAGTGCACCGGGTTGTCGGCGTGCTGCCTCAGATACGGGCTCGTGGCCCGTGCCAGTGAATTCCCCGAGCCGTCAGCTCGAGTCACGTTCCGTCCCGTCGGCCGGATTCTCGGTGGTCAGGTCGGGGTCGGCGGACCCGTCGCCGGCCGGCTGATCACCGTCGTCGCCGAAGGACTTCGGCAGCTTGCGCAGGTGCCGGTTCATCGACCACACCAGGAAGAACACCGCGATCAACAACAGCACCACGATGATCAGCCCGAACGGGCTGGCCTTGCCGAAATCGGGCCCGGTCTGCCGGGGCCCGTCCTGGGCCACCGTGACCAGGTCCAGGCCCAGCATCAGCACGTCATTCACTCGCGTCCTCGATCCCGGCGAACAGGTCGGTCTCGGGCAGTACCACCGGCACCCTGGACCTGGCCAGCTCGAACTCCTCGGTCGGCCACAGCCGCTGCTGCCATTCCATCGGCGTGGTGAAGAAAAAGCTCTTCGGGTCGATCTGGGTGGCGTGCGCCAGCAGCGCCTCGTCACGCTGCGCGAAATACTTCGAGCATTCGATGCGTGTGGTCACCCGTTTTTCGAGCAGGTCCTCTTCAGGGTCCCAGTTCTCCAGCCACTTGCCGAACGGGCCCTCTTTGCCGTGCTTGGCGAACTCGTCCTGCAGGGTCTGCATGCGCTGCCGCAGGAACCCGTGGTTGTAGTACAGCTTCGACACGCTCCACGGCTCACCGGCGTCCGGGTAGAGCAGGTGGTCGGCGGCGGCCTCGTAGGCGGCGACGGACACCTGGTGGCACTTGATGTGGTCCGGGTGCGGGTAGCCGCCGTTCTCGTCATAGGTGGTCATGACGTGCGGTTTGAAGTCCCGGATCACCTTCACCAGCGCCGCGGTCGGCACCTCCAGCGGCTCCAGCGCGAAGCAGCCCTCGGGCAGCGGCGGCAGCGGGTCGCCCTCGGGCAACCCGGAGTCGACGAAGCCCAGCCAGTGGTGCTCGACGCCGAGGATCTGCGCGGCTTTGGCCATCTCGTCGCGGCGGATCTCGGGCATCCGGCCGTGGACCTCGGGCAGATCCATCGCCGGATTGAGGATGTCGCCGCGTTCCCCGCCGGTCAGCGTCACGACCATGACGCGCACGCCCTCGTCGACGTAGCGCGCCATCGTCGCGGCACCCTTGCTGGACTCGTCGTCCGGGTGCGCGTGCACGGCCATCAACCGCAGTTCGCTCAACCCTGTCCTTCTCAGCTGGTCTCTCGCTTGTCCACTCACGCAGAAGTTCAACCACGCGAGTGGCCCTATAGTTCCAGGTCTAGTAGACCCATCCGACCGACGGGCATGCAAAACGATGATCGAGCGCCCGCCCGAACGCTACGGGCAACAGCGGCTCAGCCGGCGTACGCGCCGCTGGATCGCCATCGGACTGACGGCTCTGGTGGTCCTGACCGGCATCGTCGTGGCGACCGTCGCGTTCAACCGGTTCGGCTCCAACGACGTCGAAGGCGAACTCGCCGGCTACGAGCTGGTCGACCCGCACACCGTCGACGTCACCGTGAGCGTCACCCGCGACGACCCCTCCCGCCCGGTGGTGTGCATCGTGCGCGCCCGTTCCTACGACGGCGACGAGACCGGCAGGCGCGAGGTGCTGGTCCCGCCGTCAGCGGACGCGACGGTGCAGGTCACCACCACCGTGAAGTCGAGCCGACCCGCCGTCATCGGCGACGTGTACGGGTGTGGGACCGACGTCCCCGGGTATCTGGTCGGGGGCTGACAACCGACCGGACGACGAACAGCCGGCGGCGAAAACCTGAAGTTCGCCGGTCCCGGCGGTGCTATGCTGGGCCGATACACGGTTCCTGCTGGGGCCGTGTATTGCTGCATTTTGGAGCTCAGCACCGACGCTCGCGATGACGGCGATACACGCACGACCTTCCCGGCGCCGTGACCGAGATTTTTCAACCTTCTGCAGCAAGGCGCGGAAGCAACAACGACAGGAGCAGGACATGACCGACACGCAGGTCACCTGGCTGACCGAAGAGTCCTACGACCGCCTCAAGGCCGAACTCGACCAGTTGATCGCCAACCGTCCCGTCATCGCCGCCGAGATCAACGACCGCCGCGAAGAGGGTGACCTCCGCGAGAACGGCGGCTACCACGCCGCCCGCGAGCAGCAGGGCCAGGAAGAGGCCCGCATCCGTCAGCTTCAGGAGCTGCTCAACAACGCCAAGGTCGGCGAGGCGCCCAAGCAGTCCGGCATCGCGCTGCCCGGCTCGGTCGTGAAGGTGTACTACGACGACGACGAGAACGACACCGAAACCTTCCTGATCGGCACCCGGGAACAAGGTGTCAGCGACGGCAAGCTCGAGGTGTACTCGCCGAACTCACCCCTCGGCGGCGCGCTGATCGACGCCAAGGTCGGCGAGTCGCGGTCCTACACCGTGCCCAGCGGCAACACCGTCAAGGTGACGCTGGTCAGCGCTGAGCCCTACCAGGGCTGATGCGCGCGGCCGTGTCGGGTTGACGCGCGCGGCCCCGTGAGGCCGCGTTAGTCTCCGACGCAT
Source organism: Mycobacterium sp. NAZ190054 (assembly GCF_001545925.1). Taxonomy (GTDB): domain Bacteria; phylum Actinomycetota; class Actinomycetes; order Mycobacteriales; family Mycobacteriaceae; genus Mycobacterium. Next base: position 4,172 of record NZ_LMVQ01000093.1, read on the forward strand.
GGCGCAGATCGCAGAGGACCTGTTCCTTCTGCTCGTCGACAATGCGTCCGCCCAACCCGGTCTCGACAGCCCGCGCCGCGAGCGCGCGCTCGCGGCCGCGATCCTGCTGGACCTGGCTCATGCCTGCCGCGTTCGTCCGGCGATGGACGGGGAACCGGTCCCGGCGGGCCGTCTGGTGGCGCTGAACGCGGCGACCCCGATGGATCCGGTGACGGCCGCGGCGTTCGATCTGCTGCGCGCCAAACCCCTCACCGCGGGCCAGGCCGTCAAGAAGCTGGCCAGGGACAGCGAGAAGCTGGTCGTCGGACACCTGGAGCGGAGCGGGCAGCTGCGCCGGATCGCCCAGCCGGGCAAGCGGTTCGGCCGTTCGTTCGCCTATCCGCTGCCCCACCGCGACCGGGCAGGCGCCGCACGCGCCGCGTTGACGGCCGCACTGTTCGAACGGCGGCCGCCGGCACCGGCGACCGCCGCGGTGATCACCGTGCTGCACACCGTCGACGGCCTCGGCGCGCTGCTGAGCCTCAACGACCGCGGGTGGCGCTGGGTGCATGCCCGTGCCGGCGAGATCGCGATCGGCAGCTGGGTCGACGAAGCACCGACGGGACTGCCGGAGGTGAATCTCGCCGTCACCGCGTCCGCGGTCCGGCAGGCGCTGTCTCAGCTGACCTGACCGGCGGAGTCGAGCGCCTGCTCGACGTCGCCGAGCAGATCGGCGACGTCCTCGATGCCGACGGACAGGCGCACCAGGTCGTCGGGCACCTCCAGCTGCGACCCCGCGGTCGACGCGTGCGTCATCGCGCCCGGATACTCGATCAGCGACTCCACCCCGCCCAGCGACTCGGCGAGGATGAAGATCTCGGTCCGGGCACAGAAGTCGCGTGCGGCCTGCGGTCCGCCGCGCATCCGCACCGACACCATCCCGCCGAATCCGCTCATCTGCCGCGCGGCGACGTCGTGGTTGGGGTGGCCGGGCAGGCCCGGGTACAGCACGCTCGTGATCGCCGGATGCGCGTCGAGGAACTCGGCGATGACGGCGGCGTTCTCGCTGTGCCGCTGCATCCGCAGCGGCAGCGTCTTGAGGCCACGGACGGTCAGGTAGGCGTCGAACGGTCCGGGCACCGCGCCCGCGCCGTTCTGCAGGAACGCGAACGCGTCGTCGAGGGCTTCGTCGTTGGTCAGCAGCGCCCCGCCGACGACGTCGGAGTGCCCGCCGATGTACTTGGTGGTCGAGTGCAGCACGATGTCGGCGCCCAGGGCCAGCGGCTGCTGCAGCGCCGGCGAGGCGAACGTGTTGTCCACCAGCACCTTCGCCCCCGTGGCTGCGCCCACCTCGGCGATGCCGGCGATGTCGGCGATCGTCAGCAGCGGGTTGGTCGGGGTCTCGATCCAGATCAGCTTCGTGCGGTCGGTCACGGCCGCACGAACCCGGTCGAGATCCGACAGCGCCACCGCGGTATAGCTGATCCCCCACAGGCTGAACACCTTGTCGATCAGCCGGAAGGTGCCGCCGTAGGCGTCGTCGGGGATGACGAGGTGATCGCCGGGCCGCAACACGGCCCGCAGCACGCAGTCGGTGGCCGCCATGCCGGAGCTGAACGCGCGCCCGTAGGCGGCCCCCTCGACCGCGGCCAGCGCTCGCTCCAGCGCCGAGCGGGTCGGGTTGCCGGTGCGCGCGTACTCGAAGCCGCCGCGCAGCCCGCCGACGCCGTCCTGCGCGAACGTCGAGCTGGCGTAGATCGGCGGGTTGACGACCCCGGTCGCCGGATCGGGCCGGTATCCGGCGTGGATGGCCTTCGTGGCGGGGCCGAAGGCCCGGTAGTGGTCCGAGGCGCTGCGCTGCTCACTCATGCTCGCCAGGCTAGCCGGGTACAACTTGGACATGCCGACCTCTCCGACCACCACGATCGAAAGCCTCCTCGACCTCGACGCGATGCTCAGCGCCGAGGACCGCGACCTGCGCACGATGGTGCGCGAGTTCGGGCAACAACGGCTGCGCCCCCACGTCGCGGAGTGGTTCGAGACCGGGCAGGTGCCGGTGCGTGAGCTCGCCGTCGAGATCGGCAGGCTCGGCCTGCTCGGGATGCATCTGAAGGGGTACGGCTGCGGGGGCTCCACCGCGACGGCCTACGGGCTGGTGTGCCAGGAGCTCGAGGCGGTCGACAGCGGGTTGCGCAGCCTGGTGTCGGTGCAGGGCTCGCTGGCGATGTTCGCCATCCATCGCTGGGGCAGCGAGGAGCAGCGCGAGCGGTGGCTGCCCGGAATGGCGGCAGGCGAACTGATCGGCTGCTTCGGGCTCACCGAACCGGACTTCGGGTCCAACCCGGGCGGCATGCGCACCACTGCCCGCCGGGACGGCTCGGACTGGATCCTCAGCGGCTCGAAGATGTGGATCACCAACGCGTCGGTCGCCGACGTCGCGGTGATCTGGGCGCGTTCGAAGGAAGGCGTGCTCGGGTTCGCGGTGCCGACGTCGACGCCGGGGTTCCACGCCTCCGAGATGACGCGCAAACTGTCGCTGCGCGCATCGGTCACCTCCGAGATCCACCTCGACGACGTCCGCGTCCCCGACGACGCCCGGCTGCCGGAGGCGCAAGGGCTCAAAGCGCCGTTGAGCTGCCTGTCGGAGGCGCGGTTCGGGATCGTGTTCGGCGCGGTCGGTGCGGCCCGGGACTGCCTGGAGACGACGCTGGACTACGTCGGCAGCCGCGCGGTGTTCGACCGGCCGCTGGCCGGTTACCAACTGACGCAGGCCAAGATCGCCGACATGGCGGTCGAGCTCGGCAAAGCCCAGCTGCTGGCCCTGCACCTGGGCCGGCTCAAGGACGAGGGCCGGATCCGGCCCGAACAGGTCAGCGTCGGGAAGCTCAACAATGTCCGGGAAGCCATCGAGATCGCCCGCCAGTGCCGAACATTGTTGGGCGCCAACGGGATAACTCTGGAGTACCCGGTGTTGCGGCACGCCAACAACCTGGAGTCGGTGTTGACCTACGAGGGCACGTCGGAGGTGCATCAACTGGTGATCGGCGAGGCGCTCACCGGCGTCAGCGCGTTCCGCTAGGTACGCACACCGTGCCGACGAGCTTGTCGGCCAGCGTCTGACGGCGGGGATCCCACAGCGGGAACAGGAAGCCGACGAAACACACGGCCGCATCGGCCAGGTGCACGAACAACCGCAGCAGCGACGTCCCGAATCCGACCGGGCGCCACGTCTTTTCGTCGACCACCCGGAAGCGCAGCACCGACTTCCCGATGCTGGCGCCGGTGACGCCCTGGCGGTAGCCGTGATTCCACACCAGATAGGCCGAGGACAGCAGCAGCGTCACCGCGGCCAGGATGCCGGTCCCCGGAGTGGTCACCGACGCGCACGAGACGCCGCCGTTGTCGTAGGTGACACAGTCCATCGCGGTGCTGCTGATCGCGACGGTCTCCCAGGTCGCCCAGCCGAGGAAGAGCGGAATGACGTCGAGCAACCACGCGGCCACCCGCGTCCACCACGGTGTGTAGGCCCGCCGCGACAGCCTCGACGCAGTCCCGTGCACGCCCCCATCATCCCCGGCCGCGCTGCCGCACAACGCAATGCCGGCGTACCCGCACCAGGCGGGCACGCCGGCATCGGGCCGGATCGTCGAAACTACGGGACGGCGGGTGCGACGTATCCGCCGTTGAGGGTGCGGTAGGTGTACACCAGCAGCAGGGTGGCCACCGGGGCGGCCACCAGTAGACCGACGCCGCACAGCAGCACGCCCACCAGCACCACGGCGATGCTCGTGAGCCACACCAGCAGCACAGGGCCGACGTTGGCCTTGGCGGTCTGGAAGCTCGACTTGATCGCGTCCATCGGCGCCAGGTTGCGGTCGAGCACCGCGATCGTGGTGAACATCAGCAGGAAGCTGGCGATCACGCCCGGCACGATGCACAGGAAGAGGCCGATGGTGGTGATCACGCCGACGATCAGCCCGGCGATGATGACGTTGCCGATGTTGCGCGGCCGGAAGAAGGACCCGACCGTGACCTGCTGGCCGTTGGCGATGTCGAAGATGCCGCCGAGGAACGCCGATTGGATCGCGGCGGTGACGACCAGCGACAGGAACCAGCCGATGATGGCCACCAGGATGCCGGCGACGCCGGTGGCGGCGTACGAGAACGACAGACCGCTGTCGTCGGCGACGTAGCTGGTGTCCCCGGGGGAGACCAGCATCTGGACGATGTTGACGATGCCCTGCAGCGCGAGCAGCACGACACCGAAGACCAGCGTCGCGACGATCAGCGGGACGGCGTTCTTGGCGAACTTGTTCCACGCCCAGCCGAAAGCCTCACCGACGCTGAACGCCGGGCGCCCGTCCCCGGGCGGGAAGCCCGGTGCCGGGGGCGGGAATCCGCCCTGGGGCCCGAATCCGCCGGTGGGCATCCCCGGGGGCGGTGGAGGCGGATAGCCGCCCGAATCCTGCGGCGGGGGCGGGAAACTGCCACCGGGTGGCGGCCCGTAACCGCTGCCGGGCGGAGGTGGCGGAGGCGTCGGGTAGCCCCCGGGCGGAGGCGGCGGCGGGTAACCGCCCGGAGGCGGCGGCGGATAGCCGCCGGGCGGCGGATTCTCTGTCATCGATATCTCCTGATCTCGGTCGCGAACGAAGCGCGAACCGTCCCCTTCATCTTGTGTGCCATGACGTGACTGCTGGGAAGTCGAAACCCGATGAATCCCAAACCTTCTCGTTGACCGCTGGGAACTGCGCGCAGGACCCATCGCGCACTGCGGCGGGCCGGGGGTCCAGATCTGGAACGTAACCGACACCGCCGGCCGGATCAACAGCTTTCCCGCTGCCGGCACGACACACGGGCGGACCCGGCAAACGCGCGGCGAGCGGTGATCGGTCGATCATGGACGCCCTTCCGCTCGCACGTGGCTGGACAAGCGTGCTCACGATACCTGAGCAACACCGTTCAACAGCGGTTTCACGCGCGAGCGGGTCGTGTTCGCCGGATCGCAGCCGACCGTGTGGGTCAGTGGCCGGCGCCGCTGTCGGACAGATATCCGAGAAGGTCGTGGCGGGTGAGCACCCCGACGGGTTTGCCCTCCTCGACGACCATCACCGCGTCGCATTCGCGCAGCGTCTTCGCGGCGGCGCTGACCAGTTCGCCGGCGCCGATCAGCGGCAGCGCCGAACTCATGTGCTCGGCGACCGCGTCGGCGAGTTTGGCGCGGCCCTCGAACACCGCGGAGAGCAGCTCGCGCTCGGACACGCTGCCGGCGACCTCGCCGGCCATCACCGGCGGCTCGGCTCCGACGACGGGCATCTGGGACACCCCGTACTCGCGCAGGATCCCGATGGCGTCGCGCACCGTCTCGGACGGATGCGTGTGGACGAGATCGGGCAGGGCCCCGGACTTACCGCGGAGCACGTCCCCGACGGTCGACTCCTCGACCTTGCCGTCGAGCCGGCTGCGCAGGAACCCGTACGACGACATCCAGGCGTCGTCGAAGATCTTCGACAGGTATCCGCGGCCGCCGTCGGGCAGCAGCACGACGACGAGCGAGTCGGGGCCTTCCCGTTCGGCGACTTTCACCGCGGCGACGACCGCCATCCCGCACGAGCCGCCCACCAGCAGCGCCTCCTCGCGGGCCAGCCGTCTGGTCATGTCGAACGAGTCGGCGTCCGACACCGCGATGATCTCGTCGGGAACCGACGGGTCATACGCCGACGGCCAGAAATCCTCGCCGACGCCCTCGACCAGGTACGGGCGCCCGGTGCCGCCGGAGTACACTGACCCCTCGGGATCGACGCCGACGATCTTGACGCGGCCGCCGGAGACCTCCTTGAGATAGCGGCCGGCCCCGGTGATCGTGCCGCCGGTGCCGACGCCGGCCACGAAATGCGTGACCTTGCCGTCGGTGTCGGCCCAGATCTCCGGCCCGGTGGTCTCGTAGTGACTCTCCGGGCCCATCGGGTTGGAGTACTGGTCGGGCTTCCACGCGCCGTCGATCTCCCGGACGAGCCGATCGGACACGCTGTAGTAGCTGGCCGGGTCGTCGGGCGCCACGGCCGTCGGGCACACCACCACCTCGGCGCCGTAGGCGCGCAGTACGTTCCGCTTGTCCTCGCTGACCTTGTCGGGACACACGAAGATGCACTTGTAGCCGCGCTGCTGGGCGACCAGGGCCAGCCCCACACCGGTGTTGCCGGAGGTCGGTTCGACGATGGTGCCGCCGGGTTTCAGTTCTCCGCTGGCCTCGGCGGCGTCGATCATCTTGATGGCGATGCGGTCCTTGGCGCTGCCCCCGGGGTTGAGGTACTCGATCTTGGCCGCGACAGTGCCCGCACCCGGAGGGACGACCGAGGTCAGCTCGACGAGCGGGGTGTTGCCGATGAGTTCACTGACGTGCCGGGCGATGCGCATGCGTCCATCGTCCCAGGCGTGCGACCGGGTAGCCAGGCGGCCTCCGGCCGTACAGCCACACGGGTGCTACCAGGTGGCCTCGCGAATGTATTCGCCGATCTGCTTGAGCGACCGGCCGGCCTCGGGCACCGCCGGCGCGCCCAACTGGAAGACATGCATCTGACCAGGCCAGACCCGGACCTCCACCGGCACCCCGGAGGCGGCCAGCAGACGGGCGGCCTTACGCGCGTCGCTGAGCAGAACCTCGGAGCCGGACACGTGGATGAGGGTGCGGGGCAGCCCGGGCTCGATGTGGTCGAGCGGCTCGTAGACCTCTTCCGGCCTGCCGTCGACGACCCGGCGCTCGGCGGCGGCCTCGATGAGCTCCACCAGCGCGTGGAATGCCTTCGGCGGGAACATCGCGTCGGTGCGGGCGTTCGGGTGCTCGGCGCGTCCCTCGTTGTCGATCTCGAACAGCGGGGACATGGTCACGATCGCCGCCGGTGTCTCACCGCTGAAGCCGTCGATGCCTTCGGCCTGCAGCCGCTCGGCCAGCGACAGCGCCAGGTAGCCGCCGGCGGAGTCGCCGGCCAGCACGATCTGGTCGGGCTCGTAACCGAGCTCGCGCAACCAGTGGTAGCCGTCGTAGCAGTCGTCGAGCGCCGTGCCGACCGAGTGCTTCGGGATCATCCGGTAGTTCACGACCAGAACCGGCGCGTCGGCGTACTTGGACAGCGCGGTGACGAGGCGGCCGTGCGTGTTGACACCGCACGTCAGGAACGCACCGCCGTGCAGGTAGAGAATCACGCTGCGGTTGCCGTCGGCGGGCAGCACACCGGCGGCGCGCACCAGCTGGGCGGTGCACTGCGGCAGCCCGATGGTGGCGCGCACGGTGCCCGGCGCGGGCTTGAGCACGCGGGCGGCGAAGTCGACCAGACCCCACGGCCACGGCAGTTTGGGGGCGTAGCTGCCGACCGTCAGGAACGGCTTGATCGTGGCCATCGCGGCCAGCCCCATGAGCCGTCCGGCGATGCTCGGACCGTCCTCGACCACCTCGACAGGCGCACCGTCAGAGACCGGGTAGCGGCGCTGCTTCTGCGCTCTAGCTGCCCTGACGCCCAGCGGGGAGGAGCTGGGAACCTTGCTTGGTGCCGTCATCGCCACCACTTCCTACGACGTTGTAGTCCGGGATAAGCCGAGTTATTCAGACAAGCTCGTAACTTAGCCTGCCACTTGTTACCACTATCACAATTGGTTAAACGCATTTGGTACCGGAGTTGATACCGCACTGTGATGGCTGATCGCGGTTACCACGCGGATATCGGCTCGATCCCGCTCTAAACTTGCTCCGTGGGCATTTTCGGGCGTGCTCCCCTCGGTCATGCACCGGGCCGATCCGCGGTCGCTCTGGCGGCCGCAGCAACGCTGGCGTCCACCGCGTACGTCGGGGCCCGCAACCTGCTCAGCGGTCAAGCCGATCAGGCCCGTCGCGTCATCCCCAAGGCCTGGGCGATCCCACCCCGCGCCGACGGTGTCTACTCGCCCGGCGGCGGCCCGGTCGAACGGTGGCACCGCGGGGTCGCGTTCGATCTGCATCTGATGATCTTCGGGGACTCGACGGCCACCGGGTACGGCTGCGACACCGCCGACGAGGTGCCCGGCGTGCTGCTGGCGCGCGGGCTGGCCGCGGCGTCGGGCAAGCGGATCCGGCTGAGCACCAAGGCCATCGTCGGGGCCACGTCGAAGGGTCTGTCCGGCCAGATCGACGCGATGTATGTCGCAGGTCCGCCGCCCGACGCCGCCGTCATCATGATCGGCGCCAACGACATCACCAGACCCAACGGGATCGGTCCGTCGGCCCGCCGCCTGGGCGCGGGCCAGGCGCAGGCCGCGGTTGCGGGTCACGAACCGCCGGGGCGGGGGGCTCGTGGTGATGACAAGATCGGACGAGCGTCGTGTGGGGAAAGGGGGGATGTCCCGGGGGGGGCCGGTCGAAGAGAAGAGCGACGGACGACGAGTAGGTG
>NZ_LMVQ01000094.1 GCF_001545925.1 Mycobacterium sp. NAZ190054
ACCACCAACCTGGCCGTTTCTTCTCGAAACTCAGGTGAGAACTTCTGATATTTCTTCGCCAACCCAGTTCATCCTTTCCAGACCGACCCTATTTGGTCCGCAGTCCGGAGAACAGAGGGCACGCCAATTCATCGCGTCGAGCTTCGTTACGTTACCGGTGGCGCGTGGTGATCTGGTGATCCTCGTGCGCGTGTGCTCATGGTGTCTCGGCGCATATCTCAGTCAGAACACCGTTGATTCCGCACAATGCTCCGTTGACGACCCCTACTCGGATGGTTTCGGTTCGGTCCCGTGGAAAGTGATCGAACCGCCGGCCACCGACGAATCAAACGACGAACCGCCCGACAGATTCATCTACGAAACCGACATGGACGGCTTCGAAGACGACGGCTGACGTAACGAAACCCGCTGGGCTGGCTCTCGTTTGGCCCGATACTGCATACCCAGCGGGTCCGTGCTGATGCCGTCAGCACCACCAGAGTACGCCGAAATTCTCTGTCAATCCCGACGATTCGCGCCTGAGACGCTTACCATTTCAGGTCCGATAACGGGGAAACCCGCTCAGCGACGACTACTGAGCGGGTCAATGTCCCAGCCTGAGATTTAGAGGACGCACTAATGTTAGCGCACCATCACGACAGCACCGGTCCCGCAGCGGCGGTTGCGCCAAGGCCGGTGCCGCGTTTGGTGCCCAACGATGCCAGAGCGGCGGCATTAGAGGCATGGCCATATCTAGGCGGCGGCGATCACACCGACGACGATCTAGACCTCAGCGACACCAAGACCACCGAGACCGGCGAAATCGTCTGCATATGTTGCAATAAGCCCGTCCCGCCCAATTACATCAGGCCCGCCAGGATCGGGCCGAAAGACTGCATGATGTGTGGGCAGCCCGAAGATGGTCACACCAAACCCGCCAAGGATGCCGACCACGCACGGCGAAGCAACGCCGATCCCAGCCGAAACGACGAGGAATCGTTTTGGTCGTCGTCACAGCAGTTGCGCGACCTACGGCAATTTGCCCGAGCGCGCATGGTTGGACCGTGGGCGATGCTGGGCAATTGCTTGGCGCGCGTCGTGTCCTCGATACCTCCGCACGTCGTCTTGCCGCCGACCATCGGCAGCCACGCCAGCCTCAATCTCTTTGTCGCCTTGGTGGGGAAAAGCGGAGACACCAAGTCGACGGCGATGCGCGCTGCCGCCGACTGGCTCAAGATCGAACCTGACTACGCGCCAACCAAACCCGGCAGCGGCGAAGGGCTGGCTAAATGCTTCGCCTACGTGCGGAAACTGCCTGCGAACCAAGGCGGGGGTACGACCAGATCGGCAAACAGTGGTCGGTGCTGGCCAAGATACCGGAGGTAGAGACGCTGAGCGCCACCGCAGCGCGTGGCGGCGCGACCATCATGGGCACCCTTCGCGAAGGCTGGTCTGGTGAGCGACTGGGCACCGACTACGCGGGCGATGAGCGGCGAATCGTTCTGGTCGACAACCGGTATCGGCTGTGCATGGTTATCGGCGTGCAACCCTCCAAGGCCGGACCGTTATTCGATGACGCCGATGGCGGCACACCGCAACGGTTTGTGTGGCTGCCGACGACCGATCCCGGCATTCCCGAAGTCGAACCCGACGAGCCGCCGCCGCTTGATCTAGGCCGCTGGATCGACGCACCCAAACCCGCCACCAACGGCAGCGTCGTAGCGTTCGACGCCGACAACGAGCGGTGCCGCAAGTTGAGCGAGCCAGCCGATCCGAGCGAGTTCGTTGTGCTCAGCATTCCCGAAACGGCGCGAGAGCAGATCAAGCAAACACGGCGCGCTATCGCTCGCGGCGATGAATCAGTCGATCCGCTCGATTCTCACAAACTGTTGTGCCGGTTGAAAATCGCCGCAGCCCTGATGGCACTCGAAGGACGACGCCAAGCGATCACCGAAAACGATTGGCGACGTGCCGGGTTCGTCATGGCGGTGTCAGATGCAACGCGCAAGCACGTGCTCGATCAACTCAACAAACGCAGTGTTGAGGAAAACACCAATCGCGGCGTCGCCGCCGGTGTTCGTGAGGACATCGCAGAACAAGTGAAACTAGAGCGCAAAATCAAACGTGTGTCAGAGAACATCGCCCGATTGCTTATCCACAAGTTTCCCGGGCATGCTGCGCGAGCCGAAGTGCGCAAAAGGCTGAACAGTCGAGACCGCGAGTATTTCGAGGACGCCGAAGCGGTGTTGATCGATGCAAGGCGGATCGAGAAAATGCGATCAGCGACCAACACCGGATCAGACGGTTACATACTGGCCTTGGCTGACCAGTGAGTCCAGCAATCAAGTATGCGGCGTTCGCTGAAAGGGTGGACACCGTGGACACGGTGGACATCGCTGCGAAAAATCGGCCGGACGCGAAAACCAAAAGACCAGGTCATATAGATAAATTCCATATCGCGTATGAGGGCTTGAGGGCGTATTTCGCGAAGCATGTCCACCCTGTCCACCCCGTCCACACTTGTTTGCCGGGGTCAGCTAGCCGCACAACGCGATAACCCAGCGGGGCCACACACATGCTGACCGCCACTGGCGGGGTTGAGAATGACCCTTGGACACGCGAACCCATGGTCAACGCTCAGGCCGGTGGCTTGCTGGTAAGTCTCGTGTCCGCTGGGCGCGGCGCGCCCCGGCGCTGGATGCCCTCAAAGAAACGGGCGTGCGATCACGACGCGCATGCGCTTGCACTGTTGTCGTCGTCGCCAAACTGGCGGGATTACGCGTTCATTCTGGCGGCTCGAATCAGTCGAGAGATTCCAGACGAAGCGCGCTGCGATTCGTTGCGATGAGTCGCGCAACCGCGTGGTTGGAGTGAAACCCTCTGTGGCACAGCATGATTGCTCGATACGTCGATCACTTCGGCTTGCGTCCGCAGATACAAAACCTGCGGGCATTAGCCTATTGACCTGCGCCGATACCCATAGCCGATGCGTTCCTACCCATTAGCCACCTATTACCGCTGCCCACTTCGCACGTCATTGAATTGCACCGGGCCGACCGATCACACCAGAGCGTGCCTGTTCGTGGCTCTACGGGGCACACAGCGCCAATGCATTGGCTTCTAAGCGCTCACCGATTCATCGCCCAGACCATCACCCTCGACAGCTTCGGCAAGCTCAGCCAACGCATTCGCGCTGAGGCTCGCGGCCACAATTGCATCGCGCCCGTCTTGGCTGTGCTGATAACGCAGCGCAGCGCCGACCGTCTTGTGACCGAGCGGCGCCATGTTCTCAGCCAACGATGAGACGGCAGCGTTTTTCGTTCCCGCGAAGTGTCGCAAATCGTGAACCGACAAGTCTTCGCGTCCAACGTCTTTGGCTGCCTTTTGCAATACGTCTTTGTTAAACACGCGATCATCCAAGTGACAGCCACCACGATCCGGAACGAACAGAAGCGCATCGGGACCGAGCGCAACGTAACGCGTCAGGTGGGTTTTCACGGCATCGCGGATATGCGGTGGAATCGTCACAGTGCGTTGCTCACCGTTCTTGGTTCCGTCTTTGATTCGGCACCGATCAGCGTCGGGATTGTCAGGGTCGATTCGATGCGTCACGCTGCGGCTGATTGTGACCGTTGTGCAATCCCGGTCAAAGTCTTTGCGCCGCAGTTCCGAAACGTCACCGAAGCGCAGGCCGCACCACGCAGTAATCAGCACAAGCGCCTTGAATCGTTCGTAGCGTGGATCAGCGCTGAGCTTGTCGGCAATGGCGTGCAATTCGACTGTGGTCGGTGTCTTGTCGGCCTTTTTGCCCTTGGTTTTCATCGCGCCGACAACCATGCAGGGGTTGCGTTCGATCAATCCGTCACGCACGGCGGTATTGCAGATCATCGACACGACGGCATACGCGTGCCGGTTGCGCGTTTCCTTCGTGGCGTCAAGCGATGAGAACCACGCGCGAACATCTGCCGGAGACAGGTCACGCAATGCCAGCTTGCCTAGCTTAGGTTCGATCAACTGCGACCACTTAGCGTTGTATTCGATTCGCGTGCGCGGCGACAGTTTGCGTTCGTCAATCACGCGCTTGCCGTAAACACCGAAGGTCAGCACTTCGGCCTTTTTCTCGGTCGCGCGCTGCGCTGGCGGCTTCCATCGCGTCCCGGTGGCCGCGCATGTATCCATGATGTCTCGCTCGCGCGCTAGCCAGCGTTCGGCGTTGCCCTTTGATCCGAAGATGGTCGGCGCGTAGTAGCGGCGTTTGTCGGGTCCTAGAAAGCTCGCCTGATAGCTCGGCGTCTTGGTGGCCTGCTTTTTGATGCTGCCCCACGCGCGGTGGCCTTTTCTGTTGCTCATCGCGCGATCACTTTCGTCAGCCCATCGCCGAAAGCACTCCGAGCGACACCGCGCCGGATGCATCCACACTCAGCAAATGCCGTTTCATCCACGATTCTTACCTCATTTCCTGCGGTTCTAGCGCGTTGACCAGGGCGTTGCCCCGACCTACCCACCAGCTACCTATTCAGGGTACGCCAATCGGCACCACATGCGCGAGATGCCCGAAGCGTGTTTCCGATTAAATCCCTTGGCACACAAGAATTTCGGTAGGATCAGCTGGTCAGCGACGGTGTTTGCTGAGAACGAAACCGCAGGTTCGAATCCTGCCGGGGGCACCCACTCACCAGCGCGGACGGCTGGTCACGACCATTCCGCGAGCACGCGCTTCTTCCCGGCCCTGACGACCGCTTCCCGGCGCAGCCTCCTGAGCTCTGGCGCGAACGCGTTGCGCTCGTTGTCCTGGAAGTTCAGCGGCAGGTCGAGCGCGTTGATCAGCTTGCGTTCGAGGTGCCACGGCTCGGGATGCGGCACCCAGGACACCGCGGCGTTCTCGGCCATCCACCGTGTCAGGACGCTTTCGCCACCAGCGAACGTCATGCGCTTGCCCGAACCGATCCGCCGCAGCGTGCACCCGAGTTCACCCTCCAGCAGGACGCCGAGCGACTTGCGCAGCGTGGACCCGTCGGCGCCGGCGTTGCCGGCACCGAAGTGGTACCGGATGCGTTTGCGGAGATCCTGTGGCGCCCGCGGCTTGCCGTCCGGCCGTGGCGGCCCGGAGGTGATCCCAACGTAGAGCAGGGTCCAGCCGTCTCGCTGTTCGCAGCCCGACACGTCGATGTCACCCGGGATGTCGCGGAACCACCAGCCGTGAACGCCCGCTTCGGCGGGCACCGGGCTCGGCTCGGCGAACACCTCATCGCGCGTAAAGCGCTGCGCTGCAAGGAATTTTTCCACGCTCGCAGCGCTGCGTCTCGCAGACATCGACTCGGCCATCGCCTCAGCGTAGTCGTCGTGGGGAGGTGCGCGATCGGTTCACCCGGCGGTCTCGCCCCCGGCCGAATCCCCTGACGTCGTGTCCCCACCCGCGTCGGGTTCGCTCGCCGAGGACGGCTCAGCGGTCTCGGCGGTGGCGGTCTCGCCGGTCGGCTCCGCCACCTCACTGCTGACGGTCGCCTCGGCCGTTGTCGACGGCGCCACCGCCTGGGTCGTCTCCGGAGCGGTCGGAGTCGCGGTGGCGGTGGTCGCCGGCGCGGTCGTCGACGGCGGCGTCGTCGCCGGTGCGCTGGTTGTCGTTGTCGTCGTCACGCCGGTGGAGGTGGTCGGTGCCGTCGAGGTCGCGCTCTGCTGCGGCAGCGCCGTGGGCGCAGCGGTCTGGATGACGGCCATGATCTGCTGGGTGTAGGCCTCCAGCCGTGTCTCGATCTGCTCGGGCGGCACCGTGCCCGCTTCGATCTCCTCGGCGAATGCCGCGAGGCCGGTCCACACCGCGTCCAGATCGTCCATGGCTTCCCGCGACAACGGGTCGTCCAGGGTGATGAAGATCTGGCGGGCCAGCGCGTAGGTCAGACAGTTGACACATTCATAGTTCAGCGCGCCGGCCAGGTTCTGCGGAGCGACGACGTTGTCATCGGCGTCGTCGCTGTCGACGACGAAGACCACCTGGTAGGCGACCGCGACCGCGGCACACGACTGACACGAGGCGTAGGCCTGCGCCTCGTTGACGTTCATCGCGTCCGAGTTGTCGGTGACCCAGACCATCGCGAACGCGGCTTCGTAGACGGTGGTGCCGTCGGTGGTGTTCACCGCCAGCGCCTGGGTGTCGCCGGGCTCGGGGGCCAGCGGCTTGTCGACCGGGAACACCCAGCCGTCGGTGGTCGCGGCGGACCCCGCCGCGACGGCCGAGCCGCCACCGCTTCCACCGCTTCCGCCGCCTCCGTTCACGACCGACGATGAGGTGCGTGGCGTCAGCACGAGCGCCAGTTGCGGGGAGTCCTGGGTGGGCATCGCCGTGCGCGTGTCCCACACGACGTGCATGACGCCTCGTTGGCCGTTGACCAGCCGCGGGGGCGTCGCCACGGCTGCCGGGGTCTCCCGCTGCGCAGGCCGCAGCATCCGGTCGGTTTTCAGCGCGTAGACGATGTCCCCGATGGTGCCGCGCTCCCACGGCTCGATCGGGCGGTACCTGGACTCCTGCGGCCACCACGCGTAGGCGACGCCGCACAGCACGACCCCGCCTGCGACCACGGCCAGCAACCGCAGCAACGGCTTCCCCGCACTGGCCTTCCAGGTGCCGGCCACCGTACGACGCACGAGCCGGGCCAGCATGTAGAGAATGCCGGCCACCGGGATGACGATGGCGATCATCGCCAGCACCCGGGCGACGGCCTGCACGACGTCGCCGTCGCCCCAGGCCGCGACGAACACGTCCCGTTGCGTGCCCAGGCTCGCCCACGCCGAGCCCATTAGTCGGGGCAGCGCCCACACCGCGATCGCCACGGTGGCCAGCAGCAGCGGTACCACCACGATCACCCACAGGGTGACCACGATGCGGGCCCACACCTTGAGCTGGCGCGCCTGCGGATCCCCCCATCGCCACGGCAGGGCGCCCAACAGGGTCGGCTTGATGCGCGAGTAGAGATCGGGCACGCCGGTCAGGTCGGCGAGCACGTGGTAGCCGTCGAACCGCACCAGCGGTGCGAGCTGGCGCAACATCTGCAGGATCTGCGTGGCGACCACGAGCAGCAACGCGTCGTAGTGCAGCCACAGCCACAGCCCGGTGATCGCGATCGCCACCAGCGCGTTGAAATACAGGCCACCGAGGTCGGTCCGCAACCGCCCGCCCCGTCCGAGCCGGTAGGAGTCGGTGACGTCGGTGTAGAACGCGGGCCACACCAGATACACCCCGAAGCCCATGACACCGGGGGTGGCCCCGCCGTAGCGGGCCGCGGCGGCGTGACCGAACTCGTGGAATCCCGCCGAGACGATCGTGACCGCGAAGACCAGGATCAGCAGGCCGGGCCGTTCGAACGCGTCGTGGGCGGCCGAGGCCAGGCCTTTCTCGAAGAACACCCACCAGCAGACGGCCGCGAACGCGACCAGCGCCGGCACCACCACCCAGGGCCGGAACAGCACCCGGAACGGATCGGTCAGCCTGCGGGTGCGCGCGGCGTCGGTGACCGCGTAGCGGAACCGCAGTCCCAGCAACGGGTTTCGCTTCCTGGTCACCGGTTGGCTGCCGTCAGGCAGTGTCATGAGGCCAAGTGGCCGCAGTTGGTCGTCGACAAGGTGGGTGACGTTGTCCTCGCTGACCGGGCGGCCGGTCGACGCGCTGACCGCCGCGGCCACCTCCGCGGCGGTCTTCTCACCGTCGATCTCGGTGATGATCGCGTAGAGCAGCGGCGTCAGCTGCACCGTCTGCCCGTCGCCGCGGCGCACCAGCGCGGGCGGGACGCGGTAACCGGAGCCGGGCAGCGACCCGATCAACTCGACACCGTCCGCGCGCTGCAGAGGTGCCAGGCCGGGCTGCGCACCCATGGTGGTCACGGCCGTACCCTCACTCGGACGTCGGGCGGTCAGCCCGCGTCGGAACCACCGTCAGTGCTGCCACCCGTGCCGCCGTCCGACGAACCGCTGTCACCGGCGGTGCCGGCGTCGGAGGTGGCGCCCGTGTCACCGTCGCCCTGCGAGATCGTGGAGTCCTGGTCGGCCTCGGCCACGGCCTCGCCGATGACGGTCTGCTTGATGATCGCGTCCTGCTCGGCGACCGAGATCGCATCCGAGTCGATGGAGCCGATATTGGCCGACACACCGGCGTTGATCGGCGCCGCCACGTTGGCGTTGGCCGCGACCGCGCCGCTGATCGGGGCCGCGAGGTCGGAATCCAGATCGACGTTCACGTTGACGTTGAGCAGATTCCCGTCCAGGAGCGCGCCGGGGCTGGTGTCCACGGTGGCTCCAGTGCCGTCGTCGGTCCCGTCGGTCCCGTCGGTCCCGCCGGTGCCATCGGTGCCGCCGGTGCTGTCGTCGTCGGTGTCCATGCCGCCCTGATCGATGCCGCTCACCTGGGTCGAGGTGGCGTAGGCGTCGGCGTCGAGCATCTGCTCGATCGACGTGCCCTGATCGACCACCGCCTGGCTGCCCGAACCGTAGGTCAGGACGTTCGCGCCGGCCGCGGCGTCGATCGGTGCCGCCACGTTGAGGTTGGCGGCGGCCGCGAGGTCGATCGGCGATGCGGCGTCGATCGCGACGTCGACGTCGGCGTTGAGATCGAGGATCGACACGACTTCCTTGTCGGGAAGCGCCACCGCGCTTTCGGCGAGCAGTTCTTCGGGAGAGAGTCCTTCGACGCTCATCGTCTTCTTCCTTTCGATGCGCACAGCTCTGTGGGCACCGAGTACCCCGGAAGAACCAAGATCACGACGAAATGTGCTGCGAGCCCCTGACCTGCGAAGATAACCGGCGATCAGAAGTGCAGGGTCAGATGCCGGTGCACAGCGACACGAACGGGATCGGCGCGCAGATGCCGATCGAGAAGCCCGGTGTCGGGTCACCGTTCCACGGCGGAGGCGGAGGCGGAGGCGGCGGCGGAGGAGGAGGCGGCGGGGCCGGGGGAAGCGGCGCGGCGACGCAGGTGTCCGTCGGCGGGTCGTACACCGTGCCCGCCCCGCACTCGGCGGCCTGCGCCGCCCCCGGTGACAGGAGCACCAGGAAGGCGAGCGGCGCCGTCGCCGTCACGGCGACGGATACCGACCGATGACTGAAGTTGCGCATCGCAGGGCTCCCTTGATCGATCCCCGACCCTGTGCGTGCACCCATCGTAGCCAAGCTGTTCCAGCGGTGACGGCGAAGCGGCGCAGCAGCGTCACTGCGGGTGGGTGGCGAGATACTCCGCGACGGGGATCGGTGCCGTCGCCGCATAGCCGACCGGCAGCACCACGTCACCGGCGCTGGAGTTGTAGTACACGTCCCAGCGGTAGTAGCCCGCGAAGGCAGCGGGGTCTGCGCCGATCAGGGTCGCGTAGTGCGTGACCGCACGCACGTACCTGTTGGAGTTGTTGTACCGGTAGAGCGCGCGAGCGCGGTCGCGTGCGAAGCCGTGCGCGGCCAGGAACCGGCCGGCCGCCATGATGCTGTCACGATCCGCGGTGATGTCGCCGCCGGCGCCGTACGTCGCGAACGTCGACGGCAGGAACTGCATCGGCCCCTGCGCGCCGGCCGTGCTGACCCCGGCGATCCGGCCGAACGCGGTCTCGACCAGGTTGATGGCCGCCAGATAGTTCCACGCCACACCGGAGGCGGCCTCGGACTCGCGGTAGTACCCGAGCAGTTCGGGCGCCGGCGCCGGCGCCTTGATACGCCATGCGGGCAGCGTGGGCCTGCCCGGGCCGCTGCTCATCGCGGTCAGCTGTCTGCGGGCGTCGATGTTGCGGTCGTAGACGTCGAGCAGATCCGGTGGAACCCGCGGCCGCACCACAGCGTCCCACTCCGGGTGGCGCCCGAGAACCCGGTACGCCACCTGCTGACGGCGCGCGGCGGCGCGCAGCGCGGCCTCGGAGGACGACGGATCACGCAACGCGCGTTCGTCCTCGGCGAGACCCTCGACGAGCAGCACCGGGTCCGCCGCCAGCTGGGGCTGCGCCCGCTGCGGCGACGGCGACGGCGACACCGGAGGGGCCGCCTGAGGGGCCACCTGCGCGGCCTCCGGGCCGGGCGCCGGATCGCGGGTCGGCGACGCCGCGAACACCGCACCGCCGACGAGCACGACAGCGGCGGAACCGGCGAGGATCACGGCGGATCGGGTCGTCACGACCCCTCACCACAGCTCATCTCGTCCCTCCGCGATTCGTGTGATTGCCGTGTACCAGTCTGACCGATGGCGTGGTGGCCGACCCGTACAGTGGCCGAAGTGTCCCGGGGAGGAGATGCCATGCCGAGGTCAGCCGACCGCACCCGCCGCGTGGCGCGGACGACGTGGGTGGCCCTGCTCTGGTCCGCGTTCGCGGCGCTGTCTCCACTCGCCGGTGCGCACGGATCACCGGCGGTGAGCATCTCCCCCGGCAGTGAACGGATCCTGGAGTCGATGCTCGCCGCCGACACCGTCGATCCCGATCCGCTTTCCGCGCGGTTCCTCGGAACGCCTTATGGCGCAGGCACTCTCATCGGTTCGGCCACCGAGCCCGAACAGCTCGTCGTCGACCTGGAACGAGTCGACTGCTTCACCTACGCCGACTACGTCGAGGCGTTGAAACGGGCACACGACCGCGACGGGTTCCTCACCGGCCTGGCCGAGGTCCGATACAAGGACGGGATCGTGTCGTTCGCGAACCGGAGGCACTTCTTCACCGACTGGGCGGCCGCCGCGCCGCCGGTCGCCACCGACGTCACGGCCCGGCTGAGCGGTGATGCGGTGCGCACCACGAAGAACCTCAACAGCAAGGACTCCGGCGGGGTCTACCTGCCGGGCCTGCCGGTCGTCCCGCGCACCGTGACCTACATCCCGAGCGACCGGGTCACCGACGACGTCGTCGCCGGTTTGCGGACGGGCGACTACCTCGGCGCCTACGCCGGCGACGGCGGCCTGGACGTCACGCACGTCGGCATCTTCGTCGACACCCCGGACGGACCGATCTTCCGCAACGCGTCGTCGGTGAGCACCGACGACGCCGTCGTCGACACTCCGCTGTCCGCCTACCTGCGGACCGTCCCCGGAATCGTGGTGCTGCGCCCGCTGCTGTGACGGGTCGCATCCCCTGTGTTTGCTTCCCAACCAAGTGGTTAGTCTGGCGGGTGGTCCCCCGATGAACCAGGAGTCCGCACATGCAGCTGGCGCTGACACCCGAGGAAGCCGCCTTCCGCGACGAGCTTCGCACCTTCTACCGCACCAAGATCCCGGCGGAGATCCGCGAACGGAACCGCACCGCCACGGAGGCCAACCGCGACGACGTCGTCACCGCCCATAAAATCCTCAACGATCACGGTCTGGCCGTGCCGAACTGGCCGGTGGAGTGGGGCGGCAAGGACTGGACGCCCACCCAGCAGCAGATCTGGCTCGACGAGATGCAGCTGGCCAGCGTGCCGGAGCCGCTGACGTTCAACGCCAACATGGTCGGCCCGGTGATCGCCGAGTTCGGCTCCCAGGAGATCAAGGAACGTTTCCTGCCGCCGACGGCCGCGCTGGACATCTGGTGGTGTCAGGGCTTCTCCGAGCCGGAGGCCGGCTCCGACCTGGCCTCGCTGCGCACGACCGCGCTGCGCGACGGCGACACCTACGTCGTCAACGGCCAGAAGACCTGGACCACCCTGGGCCAGTACGCGGACTGGATCTTCTGCCTGGTGCGCACCGATCCCAACGCGCCGAAGAAGCAGGCCGGCATCTCGTTCCTGCTCATCGACATGAACACCCCGGGCATCACACTGCGGCCGATCAAGTTGATCGACGGCAGCTTCGAGGTCAACGAGGTGTTCTTCGAAGATGTCCGGGTGCCCGCCGACCAACTCGTCGGCGAGGAGAACCAGGGCTGGTCCTACGCGAAGTTCCTGCTCGGCAACGAACGCAACGGCATCGCGCAGGTGGGCCGCACCAAGCTGCGCCTCTCCGAGGTCAAGGAACGCGCCAAGGCCAACGGTCTGATCGACGATCCGCTGTTCGCGGCGCGGCTGGCCGAGGCCGAGAACGACGTGCTGGCACTCGAACTCACCCAGATGCGGGTCGCGTCCGGATCCAAGGGCGGCAAGCCCAACCCGGCCTCGTCGGTGCTCAAACTGCGCGGCAGCGAACTGCAGCAGGTCGCCACCGAACTCATGGTCGAGGTCGCCGGGGCCGACGCGTTGCCGTTCGGCGCCGAGGGGATCGCATCGGCCGAATGGGCCCAGCACACCGCCGCGCGCTACCTCAACTACCGCAAGACCTCCATCTACGGCGGCAGCAACGAGGTGCAGCGCACCATCATCGCGTCGACCATTCTGGGATTGTGAGATAAGCCATGGATTTTCAGTTCAGTGAAGAGCAGGTCCTGCTTCGCGACACCACCCGGGACATGCTGTCGCGCATCTACGACCCGGAAAGCCGCCTCAAGACCGTCGAATCCGAGCTCGGCTGGAGCCGCGAC
>NZ_LMVQ01000095.1 GCF_001545925.1 Mycobacterium sp. NAZ190054
GAACCCGATCCTGAGCGAATCGAGATCTACCAGAACATCTTTGACGACTACCAACGGCTGACGGCGATACTGCGGCCCTTCATGCGCGACGGTGCCGACCGGGCGGCGACGCGGCGGGCGTTGAGGTAGCCGTCCTCGCGCAGCTGCGCGTAGGCCGCGGTGACCGTCGTGCGGGACACGTGCAGTGCCTCGGCCAGCGCCCGCTCACTGGGCAGCCGGGCGCCGACCGGAACCCGGCCGTCGATGACCAGTAGCCGGATCGCGTCGGCCAGGCCGTGATAGGCGGGTCCGCTGCGACTGGATGTCCGCCAGTTGCCCAATTCGCGTGCCAAAAGGTCCACATCGAGCGATCGGATAGCCATAGCGCCAGTCATTGAGGCCAGTATTGCCTAACTGGCTATTGAGAAGCAAGCCAAAGCTGCCAGATCATGACCGCATGACGCACTGGTTATCTCGCCTCGGCCAGCGGCTGGCCGATCTGTACTACCTGCCGTCGATGGGCAGCGCCGTCGACGAACGCGACTCCGACGCCCGGCGCGTGCGCAGCGAGCTCGACGCGATCCGGATGCATTTCCCGGACCACGCGTAGTGGCCGCGGCCGGACACGCCGCACTTAGAGGTGCGGCGCTGATGGTCGGGTTGTGCGGCTACGGCGTGTCGATGGCGATGATGGTCCGCGCCGGCCTCGGGCTGGACCCGTGGGACGTGTTCCACCAGGGGCTGTCCGAGCGCACCGGCATGACCATCGGCACGGCGTCGGCGGTCGTCGGCGTGGCGGTGCTGCTGGCCTGGATCCCGTTGCGGAACCGGCCCGGGATCGGGACGGTCGCCAACGTGGTCGTCATCGCGATCAGCGTCGACGTCGCGCTGTGGTTCCTCCCGGCTCCGGAGTCGCTGCCGGTGCGCGCCGCGTTGTTGTGCGCCGCGGTGGTGCTCAACGCGTTCAGCACCGTGCTCTACATCGGTGCCGGGCTCGGGCCCGGTCCCCGGGACGGGCTGATGACCGGGCTGGTGCGGCGCACCGGCCGGTCGGTTCGGCTGGTCCGCACCGGCATCGAGGTCTCGGTGTTGGCCGTGGGCTGGTCGCTGGGCGGCACCGTCGGGGTCGGAACCGTGGTCTACGCGTTCGGTATCGGCCCGCTGGTGCAGTTGTTCGTGCGGCTGACACCGCGCCGGCTGCTGGGCGCCGGTGGTTGGGCCGGGGTGGATTCGTCGCACCGCGCCGCCGAAGATGACAAGGATGTGCGGGCTGTTGGAGTCGCTGGCGGCTGAGGCGGTCGCGCTCGGCGAGCACCGGCCGCGCGCGGTCCTCGGGATCGCCGGCAGTCCCGGAGCCGGCAAGTCGACGCTGGTGGAGCTCCTGCTGGAGCGGATCGAGCGGCTGCGCGGGCCTGGCTGGGCCGCCCATGTCCCGATGGACGGCTTCCACCTCGCCGATGACCAACTGCGGCGCCTCGGACGGCTGGACCGCAAAGGCGCGCCGGACACCTTCGACGCCGCCGGCTACGCCCACCTGCTCAAGCGGGTGCGCGACGAGACGGGCGCCGACGTCTATGCCCCCGGTTTCGACCGGGGGCTGGAGCAACCGCTGGCCGCCGCGCTCGTGGTGCCGACCACGGCGCGGCTGGTCGTCACCGAGGGCAACTATCTGCTGCTGGAGCGCCCGGAGTGGCTGCGCGCGCGGCAGATGATGGACCGCGTGTGGTTCGTCGCCGCCGACGAGCACATCCGGACCGCGCGGCTGGTGTTCCGGCACGTCGAGTTCGGCAAGAGTGCCGCAGCGGCGCGGGCCTGGGTCGGTGCGGTCGACCGGCGCAACGCCGAACTGGTGGCGGGCACCGCGGCGGCGGCCGATCGGGTCATCGTCAACGGCGCGCAGGGCTGGGTGATTTCGGGCTGACTACGATGGTCGAGTGCCAGTCGACGACAGCTCCGATGCCGTGGATGATCCGGTGCCGGAAGCCGACCCCGACCTGCTGATCGACTTCGCCAAGGTCACCCTGCGCCGCAACGGACGGCTGCTGGTGGGCCCGGTGACCTGGTCGGTGGAACTCGACGAACGCTGGGTGATCATCGGCCCCAACGGCGCGGGCAAGACCTCACTGCTGCGGATGGCGGCCGCGATGGAGCATCCGTCCTCGGGCACCGCCTACGTCCTCGGTGAGCGTCTCGGCCGCGTCGACATGTCGGAACTGCGGTCCCGCGTCGGGCTCAGCAGCGCCGCACTGTCCCAGCGGGTGCCCGACGACGAGACCGTGCGCGATCTGGTGGTGTCCGCGGGTTACGCGGTGCTGGGCCGGTGGCGTGAGCAGTACGACGACATGGACTACGTCCAGGCCGTCGACATGCTGGAGAGCGTGGGCGCCGAACACCTCGCCGAGCGCACCTTCGGGACACTGTCCGAAGGTGAGCGCAAACGGGTGCTGATCGCCCGGTCGTTGATGACCGACCCGGAACTGCTGCTGCTCGACGAGCCCGCGGCCGGCCTCGACCTGGGCGGCCGCGAGGAACTGGTGGCCCGGATGAGCGATCTGGCCGCCGACCCCGACGCTCCGGCGCTGGTGCTGGTCACCCATCACGTCGAGGAGATCCCGCCCGGGTTCTCCCACTGCCTGATCCTGTCCGAGGGCCACGTGGTGGCCTCCGGTCTGCTCACCGACGTGCTCACCGCCGAGAATCTCTCGACCGCCTTCGGACAGTCCATCGCGCTGGACTACATCGACGGACGTTATTTCGCGCGCCGCACCCGCAGCCGCGCCGCCCACAGGAGACGCGCATGACCGACCCCGATCCACTGGTGCCCCGGCCCGCCGCGACGGTGATGCTGGTGCGGGACACCCCCGACGGCATCAAGGTCTTCCTGATGCGCCGGCACTCGGCGATGGACTTCGTCGCCGGGGTGATGGTCTTTCCCGGAGGCGGCGTCGACGACCGCGACCGCAACGCCGACGTCGCCTGGCACGGGCCGGACCGGCAGTGGTGGGCCGACCGCTTCGGCGTGGCGCCCGAACTCGCCGAGGCGCTCGTGTGCGCGGCGGCGCGGGAGACCTTCGAGGAGTCGGGCGTTCTGTTCGCCGGCTCGGCCGACGACCCCGACCTGCTGGTCGACGACGCGTCGGTGTATCGCGAGCAGCGCGCGGCGCTGGAGAACAAGTCGTTGTCGTTCGGCGAGTTCCTGCGCTCGGAGAAGCTGATGCTGCGCGCCGATCTGCTTCGGCCGTGGGCGAACTGGGTCACCCCCAAGGAGGAACGCACCCGCCGCTACGACACGTACTTCTTCGTGGGCGCGCTGCCGCAGGGACAGCGTGCCGACGGCGACAACACCGAGACGGACAAGGCCGGCTGGGTCACCCCGCAGGCCGCGCTCGACGACTTCGCCGAGGGACGCAGCTTCCTGCTGCCGCCGACCTGGACACAGCTCGACGCGCTGAACGGCCGCACCGTCGCCGAGGTGCTCGCGGTCGAGCGCAAGATCGTCGCCATCGAGCCGTCGCTGGCCGCCCAGCAGGGTGGCAACTGGGAGATCGAGTTCTTCAACAGCGAGCGGTACAACCAGGCGCGCAACCGGCGGGCTCCTCAGGGATACACCGACGGGGCGCCGCTCGCGTGACGGAGTTCGTCAGCGCGGTCCTGCCCCCCGGCGATGGGCCGCGGATCGCGACGCTGCTGGTGTCCCGGCCACCGACCAACGCGCTGACCCGGCAGGTGTGCCGCGAGCTCGCCGACGCGGCCACCGAACTCGGCGCCCGCGACGACGTGTCGGCGGTCATCGTGTTCGGCGGCCACGAGATCTTCTCCGCCGGTGCGGACATGCCCGAGTTGAACACGTTGACCGCCGCCGAGACCGCCACCGCGGAACGGGTGTCCGCCGACGCGGTGGACGCGTTGGCGAACCTGCCGAAGCCGACCGTCGCGGCGATCACCGGGTATGCGCTCGGGGCCGGACTGACGCTGGCGCTGGCCGCCGACTGGCGCATCAGCGGGGACAACGCGAAGTTCGGCGCCACCGAGATCCTGGCCGGCAGGGCGCCCACCGGTGCCGCGCGGCTGGCCCGCGCGATCGGCCAGAGCAAGGCCCGGGACCTGGTGTTCAGCGGCCGGTTCGTCGACGCCCGCGAGGCGCTGCAGCTGGGATTGATCGATGAGATGGTGGCGCCCGACACCGTCTACGACGCGGCGCTGGCCTGGGCGAGCCGGTTCACCGACTATCCGGCCGAGGTGCTGGCGGCCGCGAAGGGCTCCTTTACCCGCAATGAGAGCGTGGCCGCTGACGGACGTTAGGCTGCCCTGCATGACGGAAACGAAGGAACCCGGCGCCTACCCCGATGTCGCCGATCCGGCGCCGCAGCCGCGCGCGACCAAGGAGCAGGTCGAAGCGGCGATGCACGACACCAAACTGGCCCAGGTGCTCTACCACGACTGGGAGGCCGAGACCTACGACGAGAAGTGGTCGATTTCCTACGACCAGCGCTGCGTCGACTACGCCCGCGGCCGCTTCGACGCCGCGGTGCCCGAGGAGGTGCAGCGCGAACTGCCCTACGACCGGGCGTTGGAGTTGGGCTGCGGGACCGGGTTCTTTCTGCTCAACCTGATCCAGGCCGGGGTGGCGCGGCGCGGTTCGGTGACCGACCTGTCGCCGGGGATGGTCAAGGTCGCCACCCGCAACGGTCAGTCGCTGGGGCTGGACGTCGACGGCCGAGTCGCCGACGCCGAGGGCATTCCCTACGAGGACAACACCTTCGATCTGGTGGTCGGGCACGCCGTGCTGCACCACATCCCCGACGTCGAGCTGTCGCTGCGCGAGGTGGTGCGGGTGCTCAAGCCGGGGGGACGGTTCGTCTTCGCCGGGGAGCCCACGACGGTCGGCAACCGGTACGCGCGCGAGCTGTCGACGCTGACCTGGCATATCGCCACCAATGTGACCAAGCTGCCGATGCTGGCCGGGTGGCGGCGGCCGCAGGCCGAACTCGACGAGTCGTCGCGGGCCGCGGCGCTGGAGGCGGTCGTCGATCTGCACACCTTTGAACCCGCCGATCTGGAGCGGATGGCCGCCAACGCCGGTGCGGTCGAAGTCCGTACGGCCAGTGAGGAATTCACCGCCGCGATGTTGGGCTGGCCGGTGCGCACCTTCGAGGCCGCCGTGCCGCCCGGCCGATTGGGTTGGGGCTGGGCGAAATTCGCCTTCGGCAGCTGGACGACGCTGTCGTGGGTGGACGCCAACCTCTGGCGCCGCGTGGTGCCGAAGGCCTGGTTCTACAACGTCATGGTCACCGGGGTCAAACCGTCGTAGAGTTCGGCCTCGGCGATGTGGCCTACCTACGCGGCGACGCGGGCAGGCAGGCGCTGGCCGAGGTGTCCCGGTTGCCGTTGACCGACGCCTCACTGGTGTCTGACATTGCTTCTGCCAGAACACGTTTCGGCGACCGGACGGCGGTGCTGGTGGAGACCGTCAAGCTGCGCCGCAGAGCTGCGGCGAAGTTCCCCGACGCGTCCGAGTGGTTGTTCACCGACGACGCCTTGCAGCAGGCCACCGCCGCGCCGGTGGCGAAGCACCGGGCCCGTCGGCTGGCCGGGGCGACGGTACACGACGCAACCTGCTCAATCGGTGCCGAGCTTGCGGCACTGCGGGATTCGGCCGGCTTCGTGCTGGGCAGCGACATCGACCCGGTGCGCCTGGCGATGGCCCGGCACAACCTGGGCGCTGCCGTGCCGCTGTGCCGGGCCGACGCGCTGGCGCCCGTCACCGCGAACGCGGTCGTCGTCGTCGACCCGGCCCGTCGCAGCGGCGCCCGGCGGAGGTTCGATCCGCGCAGCTATCTGCCGCCGCTGGACGAACTGCTCGACGTGTTGCGCGACCGCGATCACGTCGTGAAGTGCGCCCCGGGAATCGATTTCGCGGTGGTCGAGGAATTGGGCTTCGACGGCGAGATCGAGGTGACCTCGCTGGGGGGAAGCGTGCGTGAGGCATGCCTGTGGTCGCGCGGGCTGTCCGGCGGTGTGCGCCGGCGCGCGACGGTGCTCGACACCGGCGAGCAGCTCACCGACGCCGATCCGGGGGAGTGCGGGGTCGCCCCGGCGGGGCGATGGATCGTCGACCCCGACGGCGCGGTGGTGCGCTCCGGGCTGGTGCGCCACTACGCCGCCCGGCACGGGCTGTGGCAGCTCGATCCCGACATCGCGTACCTGTCCGGTGACCGGTTACCCGACGGCGTGCGCGGCTTCGAGGTCCTCGAACAGGTGGCGTTCGGCGAACGGCACCTGCGGCAGGCGCTTTCGGGCCACGATGCCGGGGCCGTCGAGATCCTGGTCCGCGGCGTCGACGTCGACCCCGACGCGCTGCGCGCCCGGCTCCGGCTACGGGGGTCGGCCCACGTGACGGTGGTCATAACCCGGCTGGGCTCCGGGGCGGCAAGCAGGGCAACGGCATTCATATGTCGTCCGTCACGGTGAAAGCTCACGTACCCTGGCCGTACTTGATCCGCCACCGCGCCGAGCCCACCAGGCGCCGATCACGAGGACGTCCGACGATGCGCATCTTCGCCGCTGCTTTGACGGCTGCCGGTGTCTCGGTGGGCCTGCTGGCCGCACCCACCGCCGCGGCCCAGTCGGCCTGTGCAGATCTGGGCGGCACCGTCGATGCCGATCAGACCTGTCACGTGCACGCCGAGAACTCCCGGTACCGGCTGGATTACGCATTTCCGACCGACTATCCGGACCAGCAGGCGCTGACCGACTACCTGACCCAGACCCGCGACGGATTCATCAACGTCTCGGAGATGCCGGGTTCGTGGAACCTGCCCTACGTTCTGGACGCCCGGGGAACCGGGTACCGGACCGGGCCCGACGACGGCGGCACCCGCAGTGTGGTGTTCGAGGTCTACGAGAACGTCGGCGGCGCACACCCGCAGACCTGGTTCAAGGCGTTCAACTGGGACGTGGCGAAGAAGGCCCCGCTCAGCTTCGACACGCTGTTCAAGCCGGACACCAAGCCGCTCGACGTGATCTTCCCGATCGTGCAGTCCGACATCTCCCGGCAACTCGGCGTGGATGCGCCGATCTCGGCGGACGACGGGCTGGATCCGGCCAAATACCAGGAATTCGCGGTGACCGACGACTCGCTGATCTTCTACTTCGGGCAGGGCGAGATCATGCCCGGTGCCGGCGGCGCGTTACAGGCCACCATCCCGCGGACCGCCGTCGCGCCGATGCTGGCGCTGCAACCGACGATCACCCAGTAGTCGTCGGCTGCTTGGTCTTCTCGCCGGTGGGATCGTAGTTCTCCCAGAAGGTGGCGTTCTTGATGTCGAGGGCGAACGGATCGAAGACCGGATCCAGCCCCTGTTTCTTCTGCCGCTCGTAATCCCACAGCGCCTTGTAGGCGGGCTGCTGCAGGATCAGGATGCCGATGATGTTCAGCCACGCCATCAGGCCGACGCCGATGTCGCCGAGTGTCCACGCCTCGGACGCGGTCGAGACGGCGCCGATGGTGACCGAGACCAGGACCAGTGCCTGCAGCAGCATCGTGGCGTTGGAGCCGACGGTGCCCCGGATGAACGGGACATCGATGGTGGCGGCCTTGCCCAGCAGGAAGCGCAGGTTCGTCTCGGCCATGTAGTAGTAGGCGATGATCGTGGTGATGCAGAAGAACGCCAGCGAGACCGCGATGAAGCTGGAGCCCGCCCCGCTCCACAGCGTGTCGAAGCCCGTCTGGGCGAAGGCGGGGCCGACCTCGGCGTCGGCCGGCAGGATGGTGCCGCCCTCGCGGATCACCGCGCCGTCGGCGCTCTCGCCCTCGAACACCCGGTAGGCCCCGGTGGACAGGATCAGGAAGCCGGTGGCCGAACACACGAACAACGTGTCGATGTAGACCGCGAACGCCTGCACGAGGCCCTGCTTGGCGGGATGTGACACCTCGGCGGCCGCCGCGGCGTGCGGACCGGTGCCCTGACCCGCCTCGTTCGAGTAGATGCCGCGTTTGACGCCCCACATCACCGCCAGACCGATGATCGCGCCGAACGCCGAGTCGATACCGAACGCGCTGGAGAAGATCAGCCCGATGATCGCCGGGATCTCGGCCGCGTTGATCAACACGACGATCAGCGCCAGCACGATGTAGGCGACGGCCATGAACGGCACCACGATCGACGCGAACGTCGCGATCCGCTTCACGCCGCCGATGATGACGAAGGCCAGCACGATCACGATGCCGACCGCCACCCACCATTTCGACCAACCCCACGCGGAGTTCATCGCCGACGCCATCGAGTTGGACTGCACGCCGGGCAACAGCAGACCCATGGCGAGCAAGGTGACCGCCGCGAAGAGGAAGCCGTACACCTTCATCGCGCCGGCCGCCGCGGTGTGGGACAGTGCGGTGCTGAAGTAGTACGCCGGCCCACCGCGGTACTCACCGGTGAGTTTGTCGCGATCCTTGTAGATCTGGCCCAGGGTGCATTCCACGAACGACGTCGACGCGCCGAGGAAGGCCACCGTCCACATCCAGAACAGCGCGCCGGGCCCGCCGAACGCGATGGCGGTGGCCACCCCGGCGATGTTGCCGGTGCCCACCCGCCCGGCCAGTGACATCGTCAGCGCCTGGAAACTCGAGACCCCGGCGGGGGATTTCTCACCCCTGAGCATGAGCCGGATCATCTCGGGAATCTGCCGCACCTGCACGAAGCGGGATCTGATCGAGAAGTAGACCCCCGCGGCCAGGCACAGGTAGACCAGCGTCTCGTGCCAGACCAGGTCATTGACGGCACTCAGGAACTCCGACACTCATATCCCCTTTGATCGTGGCACGCCCGGTTTCAACTGAGTGTGCATGCTCGCACGTCTCCGCAAGATCGGTATTTCGAGACTGTGACGGCCGTGTTAGCGCCTTGCGCCCCGATCAGGCCGGACCGAACCCGTAGACCTGCCCGGCACTGGTCGCGGTCACGACCCGGCGGTCATGGCCGACCGACACCCCGACCGGCCATCCGGTCGCGTGCGGCAGCGGATGGGTGCCGATGACCGCGCCGTCGCCGAGGCCGAACACCCGCAGCGCCAGCCCGGCCCGCTCGTCAGGGCCGTCCTCGCCGTCGCGCACGATCGTGTAGCCGACGCCGGCCAGGCTCGACGTGGTCAACGGGGCGGTGTCGTCCCGGGTCCAGAGCACCTCGCCCTCTTGCGCGGTGTCGCGCACCGCGGTCAGGCGTGACCCCGGCCCGCCCCCGGCGATGACGAGCCCGCCGGAGGTCACCGACGGTGGGGTCTGGGCCAGGTAATCCAGCGGCACCGACCACTTCTCGCTGCCGTCCTCGACGTTGATCGCCCACAGCCGCTCGTCGCGGCCGTTCACGTACACCGTCGACCCGTCCGCCGACAACACCGGGCTGGCCAGGGGACCACCGCCGACGGCGTCGCTGGTCCACTCGCGGGTGAGCTGAGGTGTTTGGTCGGGCTGGTACCGCAGGCCGACCAGCACCGGCCGGTCGGCGTCGGGCTCCCACAGTGTCAGTACCACCATGCCGGTGGTCTCGGAATAGGCGGGCGCGGCGGCGACCGGGCATCGCGGCCCGCCCAACCGGCAGTCGTCCAGGCCGCGTTCGGAGTCGGTCGGATCCACCCCGGCCACGAGATCCAGCGACGTGCCGGTCACCGTGCCGCGATGGGCGTCGAACACCAGCACCTGACCCAGGTGGGTGACCACCAGCAGACGTCCCGGGTTCAGCATCCGGGCCGTCAGCGGCATCCCGATCACCGGCTGACGCCAGCGGATCCACTGGGTGGTCGGGAAGGACAGGATGGTGCCCGGCTGGCCGATGTAGAGGTTGTCGAACCCGTCGAACAACGGACTGGCGAAGCCGCCGCCCTGCACCAGCCGGCTGCACCAGCGCTGCCTGCCCCGGTTGTCGGTCTCCCAGACCATCAGCGAGCAACCCGCCTCGGTCTGACCGTTGACCGCCAGGTAGTTGCCCGACCCCAGCGACACCTGCGCGCCGAGTTCACCTTTGACGGATCGCATCCAGTCCAGCCGCAGCGTGTCGGCGCCGGTGACGGGGGAGGAGCTGCTGTTGGCGGCGTCGGCGTACTGCGCCGACCATCCGGTGGCAGCACGCGCGAGCACCCAGGAATCGGTATTGCCGCACCCGGCCAGCACACCTGCGACCAGCGCCGTCGAGGCCAGAGCGATGATTCGCCGGAGCACGGGATCCCTTCTGATTGCGATGTACGTCGAGCCCAGGTGAGGGTAACCGTTGACCCTTTCGGGCCGCGGCAGCGGAGCGACCCGGGAATGTCATCCGCGCGGGCGCGTAGGCTGTCCGGCCATGACAACGATGTGGGGAGCGCCGCTGCACAAGCGCTGGCGGGGATCGCGTCTGCGGGACCCTCGCCAGGCCGATTTCCTCACCCTCGCCTCGCTGAAGTGGGTCCTCGCCAACCGCGCCTACACCCCCTGGTATCTGGTGCGGTACTGGCGGCTGCTGAAGTTCAAACTGGCCAACCCGCATGTGATCACGCGGGGCATGGTCTTCCTCGGCAAGGACGTGGAGATCCAGGCCACCCCGGAGCTGGCCCAGATGGAGATCGGGCGCTGGGTGCACATCGGCGACAAGAACACCATCCGCTGCCACGAGGGTTCGCTGCGCATCGGCGACAAGGTGGTGCTCGGGCGTGACAACGTGATCAACACCTACCTCGACATCGAACTCGGTGATTCCGTGCTGATGGCCGACTGGTGCTACATCTGCGATTTCGACCACAAGATGGACAGCATCGAGCTGCCGATCAAGGACCAGGGCATCGCCAAGAGTCCGGTGCGGATCGGGCCGGACACCTGGGTCGCGGCCAAGGTCACGGTGCTGCGCGGCACCAGCATCGGTCGCGGCTGCGTGCTGGGCGCCCACGCGGTGGTCAAGGGTGAGATCGCGGATTACTCGATCGCGGTGGGCGCTCCGGCGAAGGTCGTCAAGAACCGCAAGCTGTCGTGGGAGACGTCGGCGTCCGAACGTGCCGAACTGGCCGCGGCGCTTGCCGACATCGAACGCAAGAAAGCCGCCCGCTGACCGAACCGTCCACGGTCAACGGTCGGGCAGCGGCCGTTCCACGATCGGCTGCCGGGGCTGGGGCCTGCGCTCGGCGCGCTTGGCGGCCAGGTAGACCTGCGCCGTCTCGGCCGCCACGGTCCGCCACGCGAAATCCGAGGTGAGACGTTCCCGCGCGGCGACCGCCCGCTGCTGGGCCGCCGCCGGATCGTCGAGCAGTCGGCGCACGGCCGTGGCCAGCGCCGCCACGTCGCCGGACGGATAGGACAAACCCGTCACGCCGTCGATGACCGCCTCGCCGAGTCCGCCGGCGGTGGAGGTCACCAGCGGGGTGCCGGTCGCGGCGGCTTCGAGCGCCACGATCCCGAACGGCTCGTAATGCGACGGCAGCACGGCGGCGTCGGCTCGGTGCAGCAGCTGCAGGAGCTCTGAATGATCTACGCGCCCAACAAAGTTCGTTGCCTTGAGCACCTTGTGTCTGCGGGCCTGCTCGGTCAGGAAGTTCAACTGGGTGCCGTCGCCGGCGATCGTCAATGTGGTGCCGGGATGGGTGCGGCGGATCCGCGGCAGCGCGGCGATCGCGTCGTGCACGCCCTTCTCGTATTCGAGGCGGCCGAAGTACAACAACTCGGCGGGTCCGGGGTGGGGTCGCCGGCCCGCGAACGGCCAACCGTCGGTGTCGATACCGTTCGGGATGACCGAGATCTCCGAGAGTTCGGGACCGAACAGTGCGGTGATCTCTTCGCGCATCGACGCCGAACAGGCGATCAGCGAGTCCGAGTCGTGCACCAGCCACGACTCCAACGCGTGCACCTGCCGGCTGACCACCCCCGAGACCCAGCCGGAGTGCCGACCCGCTTCGGTGGCATGGATCGTCGAAACCAATGGCACATCGAAGAATTGGGCGAGCGCCACGGCGGGATGGGCGACCAGCCAGTCATGCGCGTGGACGATGTCGGGCCGCCAGTCGGTCAACACCAGGCCGGCGCGGATCATGGCATGGCCCATCGCCAGCGTCCAGGCCATCATGTCGGTGCCGAAGGTGAACTCGTGCGGATCCTCGGCGGCCGCGATCACCCGCACGCCCTCGTGGACCTCGTCGGTGGTCGGGTGCGTGTGCGGGTCGGTGCCGGTGGGGCGCCGGCTGAGCACCACGACCTCGTGGCCGGCCGACACGAGCTCGGTGGCCAGATGGTGCACGTGGCGCCCGAGTCCGCCGATCACCACCGGCGGGTACTCCCACGACACCAGCAGGATCTTCATCGTCATGCGGTGGGCAACCTCCGTGCGTCGAGCGCCCCGAACAGGCCGTCGGCGCGGTTCCAGCCCTCGGCCAGCCGCCGCGCCTGCTCGTCGCGTCCGGAGGCCACCGCCG
>NZ_LMVQ01000096.1 GCF_001545925.1 Mycobacterium sp. NAZ190054
CACCCGACGAGCAGCCTCCACCTTGAACTCCGGTGTGAACGACCGACGCGTCCGCGACATGTCGACATCCTTCCAGCAGGACACCGTCCCGCTATCTCAGGTGTCCACTGAAACTGGGGAACCTCCAACATCGGCTACCGGTCGGGCCGCCCACCCGACTACGGCGACGATCCACCACCGTTCTAGCGCTTCGCCGGTGTGCAAGCGCCGCTTAGTTGGCGTAGTCGATTTCGACCGTCACCATGAGGATCCTCAATGCGGACACGGTGGTTCGACGCCGCCTGGGATCAGGTCTTGTCCGAAGTGCGCCAAGGAAACGAATACGCCAAGGTAGGGCAAAGGGGTGACTCCCGTTGGGGGCACCCCTTCTGGTTGTCCGCTCAGCGGACTGCAGCCGTAGTAGACGCTGCCGGCGACGCCGTTCTGGTAATTGCGGTCGTTGCGGAAATCGCGGACGGTATGATTCTGGGCGTTCCCGGTTGCGGTTCTTGCTGTTCTGCCCGGTTGAACCCGAAGGTCTGCGCCTCCATTTCAGCTGGCAGAAAATATGACCGGCCCCTGGCAGAAGCAGATCGCCGAGATCACGAAGCGCCGGCGATCCGGGAGAAGCCGAGTGGAATGCGACGTCGTCAACCAAACCGAGTGCCCGCTAGCCTGCAATCCGGTACCGGCGCTCCGGCCGGCCGACCCCGTACTGCAGCCGCAGCTCCAGCGCGCCCACACCGAGATAGTGCTCCAGATAGCGTCGCGCACTCACCCGCGAGATCCCGACCAGCTCAGCGCATTCAGCCGCCGACACCTCACCGGCGTCGCGGACGGCGGCGAGCACCAGCGCACCGGTCTCCGCTCCCAGGCCCTTGGGCAGTACCTTGGGCGGCGCCACCTGGGGTACCCCGAACAGCGAGTCGATCAGGGTCTGGTCGGCGCCGCGGGCCGACTGCAGCGCGTCGGCGCGCGTGGCGTAGGCCTGCAGTTTGGCCTGCAGTTGCGGGAATTCGAACGGTTTGATCAGGTAGTCGGCCGCTCCGCCGTCGAGCGCGCCGCGGACGGTGTCGAGTTCGCGCGCCGCGGTGATCATGATGACGTCCACCCGGTCGCCTCCGGACCGCAACCGCTGTAACACATCCAGCCCCGTCATGTCCGGCAGGTACACGTCGAGCAGGATCAGCTGCGGACGCAACTCCCGTGTCGCCGTCAGCGCCTCCCCGCCGGTCCGGGCGACACCGACGGCGCGGAACCCGTCCACCCGGTCCACGAACCGGCGGTGGATCTCGGCGACCATGAAGTCGTCGTCCACCACTAGCACGTCACGCATGGCGCGACACCGCCTTCAGCCGCACCAGGAATCGCGCTCCGCCCTCCGGCGCGTCGTCGACCTCGATGGTGCCGCCGTGCTGTGCGGTGACCAGACGCACCAGCGCCAGTCCGATGCCGCGGCCGCCCGGGACGTCGGACTTGGACGTGACACCCCGCGCGAAGATCGCCTCGCGAAGGTGTTCGGGCACACCGGATCCGGAATCGAGCACCGAGATGGTCAGCCCGTCGCGGTCGTCGACGCACACGGTCACCTCCGCATCCGGTGCGCCCACCGACACGTCGACTGCGTTGTCGATCAGGTTGCCCAGCAACGTGATCACATCGGTTGCCAATGCGGGGTCGAGCGCCGACAGGTGCGAATCGGGGTGCAACAGCAGGGACACGCCGCTCTCGGCGGCCAGCGAGGTCTTCGCGATCAACAGCGCCGCCACGGCGGGATCGGAGATCCGCTGCGTCACAGCGTCACTGATCTCGGCCCGGCGGCGTGTCAACGTGCCGACCAGGTCGCGCACCGCATCGTACTCGCCGAGCTGCACCAGGCCGGAGATCGTGTGCAACTGGTTGGCGAACTCGTGCGTCTGGGCGCGCAGGGTGTCGGTGACGCTCTTGTGTGACGACAACTGTCCCTGCAGCGCGGCGAGTTCGGTGCTGTCCCGCATCGTGGTGACCGTACCGATCCGCCGGCCCTGACTGGTCGCGGGACGACGGCTCAACGCCAGCACCCGGGTCCTGGTGGCGATCACCGTGTCCTCGGCGGCGGCGTCCCGGCCATCCTCGGCGGACACCAGGAACGACACCACCGCCGGGTCGATCCCGACCGTGTCCACCCGGCGCCCGACCGCCCCGTCGGCCACGCCGAGCAGGTCGCGTGCACCGTCGTTGAGCAGCGTGATCTCACCGTCGTTGTTCACCGCGATGACGCCTTCCCGGATGCTGTGCAGCAGCGCCTCCCGGTGGTCGGCCAGGCTCGCGATCTCGGCCACCTCCAACCCCCGCGTGTGGCGCTTGATGCGCCGCGACAGCAGCCACGACGCCACCAGACCGAGTGCGGCGCCCAGCCCGAGATAGACCAGCAGACGTTCACCCGCGCCGCTGAGCAGCGCCCACGTCGACGGGTACCCTTCGCTCACCGACGCGACCGCCAGCACGTCGCCGGCGCTGGACAGAATCGGAACCTGGCCGACCAGGCTGTGCGTGCCGTCGACGTCGACATCGCCGAACCAGGCGCGGCCCTCGTCGGCTCGGCTGGCCCCGAGATCCACCCGGACACCGATCCGGGACGGATCCGACGACGCCCGTACGACGCCGTCGGGACCCAGGATCTCGGCGAGGCTCGCCCCGGACAGCGCGACGGCCCGGTCGACCTCCGGCGCCAGTGTGCGCGCCGCGAACGGGTCGTCGTAGCGGTCGCGCACGATCGGCGTCGACGCCATGTTCTCGGCGACGGCGATCATCCGCTGTCCCCGCATCTCGCGGAACTCGCCCTCGGACTGGGCCACCGACACCGCGGCGACGGCGACGAGCACCACCGCGACGACCACCAGCTGAAACACCAGGAACTGCCCGGCGAGGCTGCGCCCCCGCATCAGGCCGGCGACCGCTGACGGCGTGTTCTTAATGACCAATACTTCCTTTGCGTTCACATGGGTGACCTGGATCACTGCCCAGGTCCAGTATTGCTGAGCATCACCACCAAGGGATTGGGGACGACATGTTCGCATCCGGTCGGCGCGGCGCGGTCATCGGTATGGCCATCGCACTGATCGCCGCGCTGCTGCTCTCGGGCTGTGGGGTCACCCGCGGGGAACAGACCGGGTTGCACCGTCTGCGCATGATGGTGCCCAACAGCCCGGGCGGCGGCTACGACCTGACGGCCCGCACCGCGGTGAAAATCATGGAGGACGACGAGATCACCGGCCGCGTCGAGGTGTTCAACGTGATCGGCGCCGGCGGCACCGTCGCGATGGCCAGGTTGATGAACGAGCGCGGCAACGGCGATCTGATGATGATGATGGGTCTTGGCGTCGTCGGGGCCACCTTCACCAACGGGTCCGACGCGCGCGCCTCGGACGCGACCGCGCTGGCCAAGGTGGTCGAGGAACAGGAGGGGATCCTGGTCCCGGCGGACTCGCCGTTCCGGACCGTGCAGGACTTCGTCACCGCATGGAAGGCCGACCCCGCCAACGTGACCATCGGCGGCGGGTCCAGCCCCGGCGGCCCTGACCACCTGTTCCCGATGGAGACCGCCAAGACCGTCGGTGTGGACCCCGCGGAGGTCAACTTCGTGTCCTACGACGGCGGCGGTGACCTGCTCACCGCGTTGCTGGGCAACAAGATCGCGGCGGGCACGTCCGGTCTGGGGGAGTACGTCGACCAGATCGAGTCCGGTCAGGTCAGGGTGCTCGCGGTGTCGGGCGACGAGCGGGTCGAGGGTGTCGACGCGCCGACGCTGACCGAGGCCGGCATCGACCTGACGTTCACCAACTGGCGCGGAGTCATTGCCCCGCCGGGTATTTCAGATACGGACCGTGCCGCGATGGTCAAGGTCCTCGAGGAACTGCACGCCACCGACGCGTGGAAGGAGGCGCTGGTGAAGAACGGCTGGAGTGATGCGTTCCTGACCGGGGCACCGTTCGAGGCCTTCCTGGCCGAACAGGACCGGCGGGTCGAGACGACGCTGACGGATCTGGGGCTGGTATGAGCACCGATACCCGCGCTCCCGATCGGGCGCAGTACATCGTCTGCGCGGTGATGGTCGCGGTCGGGGGATTCCTGGTCTACGACGCACTGTCGATGCCCGCTGGTTACGCCGAGGTCGATCCCGTTGGGCCACGCATGTTCCCGATCGCGATCGGTGTCGGTCTCCTGGCGATGGCGGTGGTCCTGGCCGTCGCGATCCCGCGCGGGTCCCGCGGCGAGGCCGACGCCGGAGAGGACATCGACCCGGACATGCCCGGCGACTGGCGCACCGTCGGACTGCTGATCGGTCTGTTCGTGATGCTGATCGTGCTCGTGGTGCCGCTGGGCTGGGCGATCGCCGGCGCGCTGTTCTTCGCCGGGTGCGCCACCGTGCTCGGGAGCAGGCACTACGTGCGCAACGTCGTCATCGGCGCGGTGCTGGCACTGGTCAGTTTCTACGGATTCTATTCCGGGCTCGGGATCCCGCTGCCCGCAGGCGTTCTGGACGGGATTCTGTAAATGGAGAGCTTCGACTGGCTGTTGCAGGGGATCGGTGAGGCGGCCACCCCGATGAATCTGCTGTACGCCGCGATCGGTGTCCTGCTCGGTACCGCCGTGGGTGTGCTGCCCGGCATCGGACCGGCCATGACGGTCGCACTGCTGCTGCCGATCACCTACAACGTCAGCCCCAGCGCGGCGTTCATCATGTTCGCCGGCATCTTCTACGGCGGCATGTACGGCGGTTCGACCACCTCGATCCTGCTCAACACCCCGGGCGAGTCGTCGTCGGTGATCACCTCCATCGAGGGCAACAAGATGGCCAAGGCCGGCCGGGCCGCGCAGGCGCTGGCGACCGCGGCGATCGGGTCCTTCGTCGCCGGGGCGATCGGCACCGCGCTGCTGGCGGCGTTCGCGCCGGCGGTGTCGCGCTTCGCGGTAACCCTCGGGGCCCCTTCGTATCTGGCGATCATGCTGTTCGCTCTGGTCGCGGTCACCGCGGTGTTCGGTTCGTCGAAGATGCGGGGGCTGATCTCCCTGCTGCTGGGTCTGGCGATCGGCGTGGTCGGCATCGATTCGCTCACCGGCCAGCCGCGCGCCACGTTCGGCATCCCGCTGCTGTCCGACGGCATCGACATCGTGGTGATCGCGGTGGCGGTGTTCGCGGTCGGCGAGGCGCTGTGGGTGGCCGCGCACCTGCGCCGGCGTCCGATCGACGTCATCCCGGTCGGTCGGCCGTGGATGGGCCGGCGGGACTGGCAGCGCTCGTGGAAGCCGTGGCTGCGCGGCACCGCCTACGGTTTCCCGTTCGGTGCGCTACCGGCCGGCGGCGCCGAGTTGCCGACGTTCCTGAGCTACATCACCGAGAAGAAGCTCACCAAGCATCCCGAGGAGTTCGGCAAGGGTGCGATCGAGGGCGTCGCCGGACCGGAGGCCGCCAACAATGCCTCGGCCGCAGGCACTCTGGTGCCGATGCTGTCGCTGGGCCTGCCCACCAACGCGACCGCGGCGGTGATGCTGACGGCGTTCGTGTCCTACGGCATCCAGCCCGGGCCCACGCTGTTCGACAAGGAACCGCTGCTGGTCTGGACTCTGATCGCAAGTCTGTTCATCGGCAACTTCATGCTGCTGGCCCTGAACCTGCCGCTGGCGCCGTTGTGGGCCAAGCTGCTGCGCACGCCGCGGCCCTACCTGTACGCCGGCATCCTGTTCTTCGCCACCCTGGGCGCGTTCGCGGTGAACCTGCAGCCGCTGGATCTGGCGCTGCTGCTGATCTTCGGCTTGATGGGCCTGATGATGCGCCGCTTCGGACTTCCGGTGCTGCCGTTGATCATCGGCGTCATCCTCGGTCCGCGCATCGAACGCCAACTGCGCCAGAGCCTGCAGCTCGGCGGCGGGGACTGGGGCAACCTGTTCACCGAACCCGTCGCGATCATCACCTACGTGCTGATGATCCTGCTGCTCGCCGCTCCGCTGGTGTTGCGGTTGATGCACCGCAGCGAGGAGACCCTGCTGGTGGTCGAGGACGACCGGGACCAGAAAGAGAAGGCGGGCCACGCGTGACCGACGAGCGCCTGCGCATGGGGTACCGCCACCGGCCCGTCGAAGATTAGGGGGAGAGCCGACATGAGCGTCGTGATCGGGTACACCGCAGACCGTTTCGGCCGCGCCGCGCTGGAACACGGGATCGCGGAGGCGAGATTGCGCGGCACCGGACTGGTGGTGGTCAACGCCACGTCGGGGGAGTCGTACGTCGACGAGCGGTTCGCCGGCGCCGCCGAGGTGCAGGACGTCGAAGCCCGGCTCGCCGACTGCGGGGTGGCCTACGAACTGCGGCAGCCGGTCGGCGTGGACGCCGCCGGTGAACTGCTCGCCGCGATGGACCACCCCGACGCGCAACTGCTGGTCGTCGGCATCCGGAACCGCAACCCTGTAGGCAAGCTGCTACTCGGCAGCGTCGCGCAGAAGGTCATCCTCGAATGCCCGAAACCGGTGCTCGCGGTCAAGCCCGACGGGTTGTGACAACCTGGGGGCATGGGAACCTACGCAAACGCCTTCGGTCCTCACGCACCTCAGTCCACCTTCGTCGAGCATCGCTTTTCCGAGCGGCTCTTCGACACCGGTGAAGTCCAGTTGAACTACGCGGTCGCCGGCGACGAGTCCAAACCGCCGCTGTTGCTGATCCCCGGCCAGTCCGAGTCGTGGTGGGGCTACGAGCCGGCCATGCCGCTGCTGGCGCAGCACTTCCACGTGCACGCCGTCGATCTGCGCGGACACGGACGCTCCACCCGCACCCCGCGCCGGTACACCCTCGACAACATCGGCAACGATCTGGTCCGCTTCCTCGACGGCGTCATCGGCCGGCCGGCGTATGTCAGCGGGCTGTCTTCCGGCGGGTTGCTCAGCGCGTGGCTGTCCGCTTTCGCCGCACCGGGTCAGGTGATCGCCGCGTGCTACGAGGATCCTCCGTTCTTCAGCTCGGAGATCGACCCGGCCGTCGGCCCGGGCCTGATGCGGACGGTCGGCCCGGTCTTCGCGCTGTGGGCCGAGTATCTCGGTGACCAGTGGAGCATCGGGGACTGGGACGGTTTCGTCGCCGGGGCGCAGCAGGGCATGGCCGGCTGGCAGACGCATGTCGCGCTGGCCGCCGGAACCGCCGAACCGCCGCAGAATCTCAAGGAGTACGACCCTGAATGGGCACGGGCGTTCGTCACCGGCTCGTTCACGGCGGGCTGCCCCCACGAGGTCATGCTCAGCCAGGTCAAGGTGCCCGTGCTGTTCACCCACCACTTCCGGATGACCGACGACGAATCCGGCACACTGATGGGCGCCGGTACCGACGCCCAGGCGGCGGGGGTCGTCGAACTCGTCGAAAGCAGCGGCGCGCCGATCACCTACCGGTCGTTCCCGATGATGGGCCACTCGATGCACGGTCAGGATCCCGCGCTGTTCGCCGACACGCTCGTCGACTGGTTCGCCGGCGTCCAGGTCTGAGGCACACCGGAATCCGGCCGGGACGGTCAGAGCGTGACCCGGATCGTCCCGTCCACGGCCACCACCGGATAACTGCGCACCGACATGTCGGCGCCGGAAACCTCACCGCCCGTGCGCATGTCGAACGTGTGCCCGTGAAGCGGGCACACCACCACGCAGTCGTCGGCCAGGCCGTCGGCCAGTGGCCCACCCCGGTGCGGGCACACCGCGTCGACCGCACGTAACGATCCGTCCCGGAGCCGGAACACCGCGATCTGCGTGCCGTCGATCGCGAAGGTGCGCCCCTCGCCGACCGGGATCTCGTCGACCCGGCCGACGTCGATGCCGACATCGACGCTCATCGCACTGGGACCTGGGGCAGCGGCAACAGCGGCAGCGACGGCCGGAACTGGCCTTCGGTCTTGGGTTCCCGGCCGTCGTGCCACGGGTCGCGGTAGGCGTCGATCGACTTCTGCATCCGCGCGTCGAGCCCCTCGGCGAGGCCCTCGGCGTCGTCGACGACCACCGACCGGATGTGCTCGATGCCCACCCTGGGCACCCACTTGTAGGTGCGCTCAAGCCAATTCGCGCTCTCCCGGTAGTACTGCAGGAACCGGCCCGTCAGCGTGATC
This sequence comes from Mycobacterium sp. NAZ190054, assembly GCF_001545925.1. Lineage (GTDB taxonomy): Bacteria > Actinomycetota > Actinomycetes > Mycobacteriales > Mycobacteriaceae > Mycobacterium. The sequence goes on from NZ_LMVQ01000096.1 coordinate 8,100, forward strand.
ACGGTTTGTGGGTCGTCGACGGTGGCGAGCAGGTCGCCCTTGCGGATGTGCGCGCCCGCCGCGCCGCCGACGTAGATCTCCCAGCGGCCGCCGTCGACCGCGACGACACCGAGGTCCTTGCACAGTGCCTCGGCGCAGTTACGCGGACAGCCCGTCACCGCCAGCTTCATCTTCGCCGGGCTCGCCAGCCCTTGATAGCGCTCCTCGATCGCGATGCCCAGAGCGGTGGAATCCCCGACGCCGTAACGGCAGAAGTCGCTGCCCACACAGGTCTTCACGGTCCGGAAACTCTTGCCGTACGCGTAGCCCGACGGCATGTCCAGATCCGCCCACACCGCGGGAAGATCCTCCTTGCGCACCCCGAGCAGGTCGATGCGCTGCCCGCCGGTGAGCTTGATCATCGGGATCTCGTACTTCTCGGCGACATCGGCGATCCTGCGCAGCTGCGCGACGTCGGTCACGCCGCCCTTCATCTGCGGCACCACCGAGAACGTGCCGTCCCGCTGGATGTTGGCGTGCACCCGGTCGTTGATGAACCGGGCATCGCGCTCGTCGACGAACTCGTCGGCCCACATCATGTCCAGCAGTGACGACAGCGCCATCTTGGACCCGGCGTCCTCCTTGCCGTCCGGGGCCAGCGCGGCGAACACCGAGGACACCGACTTCAGCTGCAGCTCACGGATGTGGTGCATCAGCGTCGGTTTGTCGTACGGGACCCCGGGGACATACCACGACGCCGACGGATCCTCGGTGACCGCTCCGCCGGCCGCCCACTCGACGACCTGGCACACCAGCTCCTTGCACGAGCCGCAGCCCTTGCCTGCCTTCGTCTTGGCCATCACGCCGCCCACCGACGTCTCGCCGTCCCGCACGCACGCCACCAGCGCGCCCTTGGACACCCCGTTGCAGTTGCACACCTGCGCGTCGTCGGCCAGTTCGGCCACCCCCACCCCGACGTCGGGGGTGCCGATGTCGAACATCAGCGACACCCGTTCGTCGGGGAGCGGCAGCCCGCTGTCGAAGGCCTGCGTCAGGAACGACACCTTCGACACGTCCCCGACGAGGGTGGCGCCCACCAGTTTCCCGTCCCGGATCACCACGGTCTTGTACACGCCGTGCTTGGGCTCGGAATACTGCACGAACTCGTCGTCGGGATGCTCGGGCGCCTTGACGCCCATCGACGCGACATCCACGCCGGCGACCTTGAGCTTGGTCGCCACCCGGGAGCCGTGGTATGCCGAGGTCAGGTCGGCCCCGGTCAGATGGTCGGCGAGCACTCTGGCCTGTTCCCACAGCGGGGCGACCAGGCCGTAGACCTGGCCGCGGTGCTGTGCGCACTCACCGACGACGTAGACGTCGTCGTCGTCGACCGAGCGCATGTGATCGTCGGTGACGATCGCGCGTTCGACGGTGAGCCCCGCGCGTTGCGCCAACCCCACATTGGGCCGGATGCCCGCCGCGACCACCAGCATGTCGCAGTCCAGGCGTGACCCGTCGGAGAACAGGATGCCCGCGAGCCGGCCGTCGTCGCCGACGACCACCTCGGTGGTCCGCTTCTCGGTGTGCACCCCGATCCCGAGGTCCTCCACCGACTTCCGCAGGATCGCGCCGGCCGGGTCGTCGAGCTGGGCGTTCATCAGCGTCGGTCCGGCGTGCACGACGTCGACGGCCAGGCCGCGGTTCTGTAACCCGCGCGCGGCCTCCAGGCCCAGGAGCCCGCCCCCGATGACGACGGCCTTGGTCCGGGTGTCGGCTTCGGCGATCATCGCCGCGGTGTCGTCGAGGGTCCGGAACCCGAACACCCCGTCGGCGAGCGTCTTGTCGTCGGCCCACAGCCCGGCCATCGGCGGGAAGAACGACCGGCTGCCGGTGGCCAGGATCAGTTTGTCGTAGTGCAGCGTGGTGCCGTCGTCGGCGTGCACCAGGTGGGCGAAGGTGTCGAGGCGCACCACCCGCACCCCGGCCCGCAGGTCGATGCCGTTGTCGGTGTACCAGTCCAGTGCGTTGAGGTAAATCTGGCCCGGATCATCCACTCCGGCAAGCACATTCGACAACAGGATCCGGTTGTAGTTGCCGTAGGGCTCGTCGCCGAACACGGTGATCTGAAAGTGGTCCCCGCCGCCGCGGGCCAGGACCTCCTCGAGGGCGCGCACGCCGGCCATGCCGTTGCCGACGACCACCAGCCGCTGCGCCATCGCTACACCTCCACCAGGCCGAGGTCCACGATCACCGTGCCCTTCACCCCGTCTGGTGCGGCGACGCGGAGCTCCAGCACGGTGTCGGCGAGCAGATCCTCCACCACCCGCAGCGCGACGTGGGTGGCGCCCTTGGCCGCGATCGGGAAGTAGCGCATCGGGACGCCGTCGCGGAACAGCACCACGGTGATCATCTGCTTCGTCGAGTTGCCGCCGCGGAAGTACACGGGCTGGGCGGTGGTGCCGGCGGGCACCACGTAGCGCAGCGAGTCGTCGACGGCCGCCGGCTTGTCGTAGCCGCTGCCGTGGAACGCGAACGCCCCCTGCAGGAAACGCGGGGTGCTTCCGTCTGTCATGTCTGCTCTCCCCCTGGTCTTCGACGGGGCGGTACCGCCACGCGCAAGCGCTCGTCGGTCACATGCTCGAAGCTAGGAGTGGGTTGTTTCCGGGGTGTTTCTCCGGTAAGTCACCTGTGGATCCCTGCGATCACACCTGACGCCCCTCACCGTGAGCCCCGACGCGATGTGAGAGTGTGTTTTCACCGCGGTCACCGTCGTGCAACGGATGCGGAATGCCCTGGCAGTTGACTCGGCGCATGGCAATCACCGCGATCCGTAACCGCGACATAGCCCACTGGGATCCCGAGGACGTCGAGGCCTGGGAGGGCACCGGCGGCAAGACCCCCGGGAAGAAGATCGCGAAGCGCAACCTGATCTGGTCGATCGTGGCCGAACACGTCGGTTTCTCGGTGTGGTCGATCTGGTCGGTGATGGTGTTGTTCATGCCGCAGGACGTCTACGGCATCGACGCGGCGGGCAAGTTCTACCTGGTCGCGGTGCCCACGCTGGTCGGGGCGTTCATGCGCATCCCGTACACGATCGCCCCCGCCAGGTTCGGCGGCCGCAACTGGACGATCGTCAGCGCGTTGCTGCTGCTGATCCCGACCGTGCTGACGCTGTACTACATGAAGAACCCGGCCTCCTACACCACCTACATGGTGGTGGCCGCGTTCGCCGGCCTGGGCGGCGGCAACTTCGCCTCGTCGATGACCAACATCAACGCGTTCTACCCGCAGCGGCTCAAGGGCTGGGCGCTCGGCCTGAACGCCGGCGGCGGCAACATCGGGGTGCCCGTCATCCAGCTCGTCGGGCTGCTGGTGATCGCCGCGGTGGGCAACACCCGGCCCGAGATCGTCTGCGCCATCTACCTTGTCGCGATCGGCGCGGCCGCGCTCGGCGCCGCGCTGTACATGGACAACCTGCGCAACCAGAAGTCCAACTTCGGCGCTCTGGTCGAGGCGTTGCGGTTCAAGCACTCCTGGGTGATGAGCTTCCTGTACATCGGCACGTTCGGATCGTTCATCGGCTTCTCGTTCGCATTCGGCCAGGTGCTGCAGATCAACTACCTGGCCACCGGTGACACGCCCGCGCAGGCCTCCCTGCACGCCGCCCAGATCGCGTTCATCGGCCCGCTGCTCGGCTCGATCTCCCGGCCCTACGGCGGCAAGCTGGCCGACCGCGTCGGCGGCGGCAGGATCACCCTGTACACGTTCGTGGCGATGATGTTCGCCGCCGGAATCCTGGTGACCAGCGGCGTCCTCGACGACAACCAGACCGGCGCCCCCACCGGCGGACAGATGTTCGGTTACGTCGCCGGGTTCATCCTGTTGTTCATCCTGTCCGGGATCGGCAACGGGTCGACCTACAAGATGATCCCGTCGATCTTCGAGGCCAAGGCCCAGGGTCGCGACGACCTCAGCCGCGACGAGAAGGCGGCCTGGTCCCGCGCGATGTCGGGTGCGCTCATCGGTTTCGCCGGTGCGGTCGGCGCGCTCGGCGGGGTGTTCATCAACGTGGTGCTGCGCGCGTCCTACGTCGGCGACGCCAAGTCGGCCACCAACGCGTTCTGGGTGTTCCTGGTGTTCTACGTGGTATGCGCGTTCGTGACGTGGTTCGTGTTCCTGCGCCTGCACGAGCACCGGGCCCACGCCGGGGAGAACATCGGCCGCCCGGCAGCGATACCCGCCGGTTGATCATGGTCCGAACCGCCTGTT
>NZ_LMVQ01000097.1 GCF_001545925.1 Mycobacterium sp. NAZ190054
TGCGCGCATCGCCGAGATGACGTCGGCGGTGGCGGTGGCGCTGGCGCCTCCGAGCGGGAAGAAGTTCGCGAAGCCGTGGATCAGCGACCCGTACTCGCGGTAGTCGACGGGTGGCCGTCGGCGGCGACAGCGCCGGAGCCAACCTCTCGGCGCTGGTCGCGATCCGGGCGCGCGACGAGAAGAAGCCGCTGCCCGCCCTGCAGCTGCTGCTGTACCCGGTCACCGACTACGAGGCCCAGACCCGGTCCAAGACGCTGTTCGCCCGCGGCTTCTTCCTGACCAAGAAGGACATGGACTGGTTCACCGAGCGGTTCCTCGGCGCAGCGCAGGTCGCCGGAACCGACCCGCGCGTGTCACTGCTGCGCGTCGAGGACCTGTCCGGGTTGTCGCCGGCGCTGGTCGCGACCGCGGGTTTCGATCCGCTGCGCGACGAGGGCAGGCATTACGCCGACGCGCTGCGCGCCGCCGGCACCCCCGTCGACTACCGCGAGTACGGGTCGCTGATCCACGGCTTCGCGAACTTCTTCCCGCTCGGAGGCGCCAGCGCCACCGCCACCGCCGACGTCATCTCGGCGATGCGCGCACATCTGACCCGCGCCGGATAAAGACCGTCGGTGACGCCGGTACTCTGTGCTTCGTGGCCACCAAACCCAAGAAGAACGCGCGCTACGACCTGAAGGCAGCCGACCGTAAGCGCAACCTGCTCATCCAGATCGGTCTGACCGCTGTCGTCGTCGTCTTCGCGGTCGTCTTGGTGCTCTACATCGTGCTCTCGGCCGACGACAAGCCCACCGCCGGTGAGTCCCGCGCCGTCCGCGTCGAGTCGGCCAGCCTGATCAAGAAGGAAGGCACCGACGAGCCGAAGGCGGTGCTGAGCCTGTACGAGGACTTCCTGTGCCCGCACTGCGGCGCGTTCGAGCAGCAGTTCGGCCCTACCATCGAAAAGCTCATCGACTCCGGCGCCGTCGCTGCCGACTACTACATGGTCGGCATCCTGGACCGGCCGCAGAACAACAATTACCCGTCCCGCGCGGGCGGCGCCGCGTACTGCGTCGCCGACGAATCCGTCGACGCGTTCCGCCGCTTCCACACCGCGCTGTTCGCCCAGCAGCCCGGTGAGATGGGCACGGCGTATCCGGACAACGCCCGGCTCGTGGAGGTCGCGCGTCAGGCCGGTGCCAGCGGCGCGGTGCCCGACTGCATCAACAAGGGCACCTACGTCGACATGGTGGCCGGTCTGGCGTCGGCGACGGGCATCAAGTCCACCCCGTCGGTGCGGATCAACGGCGAGGACTACCAGTACAGCACCCCCGACGCGCTGGTCGCCAAGATCAAGGAGATCGTCGGCGACGTGCCCGGACTGGAGGCCGCGCCGCCCGCACCCGCACCCCAACCCGCCCCGGCGTCATGACCGTCGCCGCGGCCGACCCCGTCGACCACACCGATTCGTCGGCGCAGCAGCCGGCGCCGGTCGCGGTTCCCCGCAGCAGCGCGCTGTGGGTGCTGATCGCCGGTCTGGTCGGGCTCGCGGCGGCCCTGACGTTGACGGTCGAGAAGATCGAACTGCTCATCAACCCGAACTACGTGCCGTCCTGCAGCATCAACCCCGTGCTGTCCTGCGGCTCGGTGATGATCACCCCGCAGGCGTCGCTGTTCGGCTTCCCGAACCCGCTCATCGGCATCGTGGCGTTCACCGTCGTGGTGGTCACCGGTGTGCTCGCGCTGGCCAAGGTCGACCTGCCGCGGTGGTACTGGGCGGGCCTGGCCCTGGGCACCCTGGCGGGCACGGTGTTCGTGCACTGGCTGATCTTCCAGAGCCTGTACCGCATCGGGGCGCTGTGCCCGTACTGCATGGCGGTGTGGGCGGTGACGATCCCGCTGCTGGTGGTCGCCACGTCCGTCGCAGTCCAGCCCCAGCGCAGCGGCAACGCCGTGCTCAGGACGCTGCACACCTGGCGCTGGTCGCTGGTGACGCTGTGGTTCACCGGTGTGCTGCTGCTGATCCTCGAACGCTTCTGGAACTACTGGTCCACGCTGTTCTGATCACACTCCGCGGCCGGTTCCTGTGAGATTGACCTGCGAGGTTAAGGTGAACCGTGGCCGGTCAGATCTCCAAAGTCCTTGTCGCCAACCGCGGCGAAATCGCGATCCGCGCGTTCCGCGCCGCCTACGAGATGGGCATTGCGACCGTCGCGGTCTATCCGTATGAGGATCGCAATTCCCTCCACCGGCTGAAGGCCGACGAGTCCTACCAGATCGGGGAGGTGGGGCACCCCGTCCGGGCCTATCTGTCCGTCGACGAGATCATGCGGGTGGCCGTGGAGGCCGGCTGCGACGCGGTGTATCCCGGTTACGGCTTCCTGTCCGAGAACCCCGAACTGGCCGCCTCGTGCGCGGCGGCCGGGATCACGTTCGTCGGCCCCAGCGCCGGGGTGCTGGAGCTCACCGGGAACAAGGCGCGGGCCATCGAGGCGGCCCGCTCCGCGGGTCTGCCGGTGCTGACGTCGTCGGCGCCGTCGTCGTCGGTCGACGAGCTCGTCGAGGCGGCCCGGGGCATGGAGTTCCCGCTGTTCGTCAAGGCGGTGTCCGGCGGCGGCGGGCGCGGCATGCGCCGGGTCACCGACCCGGACGCGCTGGCCGAAGCGGTGGAAGCCGCCAGCCGCGAGGCCGAGTCGGCGTTCGGGGACCCGAACGTCTACCTGGAACAGGCGGTGCTGAATCCCCGCCACATCGAGGTGCAGATCCTCGCCGACAACGACGGCAACGTGATGCACCTGTTCGAACGGGACTGCAGCGTGCAGCGGCGGCACCAGAAGGTCATCGAGCTCGCGCCGGCGCCGAACCTGTCCGAGGAGCTGCGGCAGAAGATCTGCGCCGACGCCGTCGCGTTCGCCCGTGAGATCGACTACTCGTGCGCGGGCACCGTGGAGTTCCTGCTCGACGAGCGCGGGCATCACGTGTTCATCGAGTGCAATCCGCGCATCCAGGTCGAGCACACCGTCACCGAGGAGATCACCGACGTCGACCTGGTGTCCAGCCAGCTGCGGATCGCGTCCGGCGAGACGCTGGCCGACCTCGGCCTGAGCCAGGACATGTTGAAGGCGCCACGGGGATTCGCACTGCAGTGCCGGATCACCACCGAGGACCCGGCCAACGGGTTCCGGCCCGACACCGGGCGCATCACCGCCTACCGATCACCGGGCGGCGCGGGTATCCGGCTCGACGGCGGCGCGCACCTCGGCGCCGAGATCGGCGCGCACTTCGACTCCATGCTGGTCAAACTCACCTGTCGGGGCCGGGATTTCGGCGCCGCCGTGGCCCGCGCGCACCGGGCGCTCGCCGAGTTCCGGGTCCGCGGGGTGTCGACGAACATCCCGTTCCTGCAGGCGGTCATCGACGATCCGGACTTCCGGAACGGGCGGGTCAACACGTCGTTCATCGACGACCGGCCCTACCTGCTCACCGCGCGGTCGCCCGCCGACCGCGGCACCAAGATCCTGAACTATCTGGCCGACGTCACGGTCAACCAGCCGCATGGGCCGCGCCCGTCGACGGTGTACCCGCACGACAAGCTGCCGCAGATCGACCTCGACACGATGCCCCCGCGGGGCAGCAAGCATCTGCTCACCGAGGTCGGGCCGGAAGCGTTCGCGCGCTGGATGCGCGAGTCCAAGGCCGTCGGCGTCACCGACACCACGTTCCGCGACGCCCATCAGTCGTTGTTGGCCACCAGGATCCGCACCTCCGGCCTGCTGATGGTCGCGCCGTACATCGCGCGGATGACCCCGCAACTGCTCTCGATCGAATGCTGGGGCGGCGCGACGTACGACGTGGCGCTGCGGTTCCTCAAAGAGGACCCGTGGGAGCGGCTGGCGGCGCTGCGCGAGGCGGTGCCCAACATCTGCCTGCAGATGCTGCTGCGGGGCCGCAACACCGTCGGTTACACGCCGTACCCGGAATCGGTGACCCACGCGTTCGTGCAGGAGGCCACCGCCACCGGCATCGACATCTACCGGATCTTCGACGCCCTCAACAACGTCGACTCGATGCGGCCCGCGATCGACGCGGTCCGCGAAACCGGCACCTCCGTGGCCGAAGTCGCGATGTCCTACACCGGGGACCTGTCCGACCCCGGGGAGAACCTCTACACGCTCGACTACTACCTCAAGCTCGCCGAGCAGATCGTCGACGCGGGCGCGCACGTGCTCGGCATCAAGGACATGGCCGGGCTGCTGCGGCCCCAGGCGGCGGCGACGCTGGTCAGCGCGCTGCGCAGCCGCTTCGACCTGCCCGTGCACGTGCACACCCACGACACCCCGGGCGGCCAGCTGGCCACCTATCTGGCGGCCTGGCAGGCCGGTGCCAGCGCGGTCGACGGCGCCTCGGCGCCGCTGGCCGGGACCACCAGTCAGCCCGCGCTGAGCTCGATCGTCGCGGCCACCGCGCACACCGAGTTCGACACCGGGCTGTCGTTGTCGGCGGTGTGCGATCTGGAGCCGTACTGGGAGGCGCTGCGAAAGGTGTACGCGCCCTTCGATGTTGCGGCGTCCGGTCCACCTACCCCGACCGGGCGGGTCTACCACCACGAGATCCCGGGTGGTCAGTTGTCGAACCTGCGGCAGCAGGCGATCGCGCTGGGTCTGGGTGACCGCTTCGAGGAGATCGAGGCGAGTTACGCCGCGGCCGACCGCATCCTGGGCCGGCTGGTCAAGGTGACCCCGTCGTCGAAGGTGGTCGGCGACCTGGCCCTCGCGCTCGTCGGCGCCGGCGTGTCGGCCGACGAATTCGCCGAGGACCCCGAACGTTTCGACATCCCGGACTCGGTGATCGGGTTCCTGCGCGGCGAGCTGGGTGACCCGCCCGGCGGCTGGCCGGAGCCGCTGCGGTCCAAGGCTCTCGCCGGCCGCGCCCCGGCCAAACCGCAGACCGAACTCAGCCCGGAGGACACCGAGGCGCTGGCCGCGGCGGGACCGAAACGGCAGGCGACGCTGAACCGGCTGCTGTTCCCCGGTCCGACAAAGGAATTCGAGGCGCACCGGGAGCTCTACGGCGACACCTCGAGCCTGTCGGCCAACCAGTTCTTCTACGGGCTGCGCCACGGTGACGAGCACCGCGTGACGCTGGAGCGTGGCGTGGAGTTGCTCATCGGCCTGGAGGCGATCTCCGACGCCGACGAACGCGGCATGCGCACCGTGATGTGCATCATCAACGGCCAGCTGCGGCCGGTGATGGTCCGTGACCGCAGCATCGCCAGCGACGTGCCGCTCGCCGAGAAGGCCGACCGCACCAACGCCGACCACGTGGCGGCACCGTTCGCCGGTGTGGTCACCGTCAATGTGGCCGAGGGCGACACGGTCGAGGCGGGGGAGACCATCGCGACCATCGAGGCGATGAAGATGGAGGCCGCGATCACCGCCCCGAAGGGCGGCACGGTGGGCCGCGTCGCGGTGTCGGCCACCGCGCAGGTCGAGGGCGGGGACCTGCTGGTGGTGATCGGTTCGGCGGGGAAGAGCGACGCGGCCGGGGAATCACCCTGACCCGGATCGTGGCCGGAGAGCTCGGCGGACGCCGGATCGCGGTGCCGCAGCAGCGGTCCGGACGCGGCACGCGGCCGACGACCGACCGGGTGCGCGAGTCGCTGTTCAACGTGCTGACCGCGCGGATCGACTTCGCCGGGCTGCGTGTGCTGGACCTCTACGCCGGTTCCGGGGCGCTGGGTCTGGAGGCGTTGTCGCGCGGCGCGGCCTCGGCGCTGTTCGTGGAGGCCGATGCCCGCGCGGCGGCGGTGATCGAGCAGAACATCGCGGCGTTGGGCGTCCGCAACGCGGTCGTCCGGCGCGGACCCGTGGCGTCGGTCCTGGCCGGCGGGGCGCCCGGCCCGGTGGACCTGGTGCTGGCCGATCCGCCCTATGAGGTCGACGCCGCACAGGTCGAGGACGTCGTCAGATCGCTGGACGCGGCCGGGTGGAGCGCGCCCGGCACCGTGGCGGTGGTGGAACGTCCCGCCTCGGCGCCCGACATCGGCTGGCCCGGCGGCTGGTCGGCGTGGAAGTCGCGGCGCTACGGGGACACCCGCGTCGACTTCGCCGAACGCTGCTAGCGTCGACCGTCATGAGCGGAGCGGTGTGCCCCGGGTCCTTCGATCCGGTGACCCTCGGTCACATCGACGTCTTCGAGCGCGCCGCGGCGCAGTTCGACGAGGTCGTCGTCGCGGTGATGGTCAACCCGAACAAGACCGGCCTGTTCAGCCTCGACGAGCGGATCGCGCTGATCGAGGAGTCGACCGCCCACCTGCCGAACCTGCGTGTGGAGTCCGGGCAGGGTTTGATCGTCGACTTCGTCAAGCAGCGCGGGCTGACCGCGATCGTCAAGGGCCTGCGCACCGGCACGGATTTCGAGTACGAACTGCAGATGGCGCAGATGAACCGGCACGTCGCCGGGGTCGACACGTTCTTCGTCGCCACCACGCCGCAGTACTCGTTCGTGTCCTCGTCGCTGGCCAAGGAGGTCGCGATGCTCGGCGGCGACGTCTCGGAGTTGCTGCCCGCACCGGTGAACGCCCGGCTGAAAGCCAAGCTCGCCGAGCGGGGTTGACGCGTCGGCTCGGGGGTACGTACAGGGCACCGGCGCGCAGCCCAGCGCCGGCAAGTCCTGCAGCCCGTTTCCCGGAGGTGGCGACCGTGCCCGAGACATTCGTTCAATCCACCGACGACGTCGTCGCGTTCCTCAAGGATCAGCACAACCTGATCAAGGACATGTTCGACGACGTGCTTCACGCGTCCGAGCCGAAGGCGCGTGAGAAGGCGTTCACCGATCTGCGCCAGCTGCTCGCCGTGCACGAGACCGCCGAGGAGATGGTGATCCATCCCCGGGCGCGGCGGGAGGTGGACTCCGGCGACGAGATCGTCGACGCCCGACTGCGTGAGGAGCATGCGGCCAAGGAGCAACTCGTCGCGCTGGAGAAGCTCGACATCGCATCCGACGAGTTCCTCGCCGAGCTGACCGAGTTCCGCGACGCCGTGCTGGATCACGCCGAGCACGAGGAGGCCGAGGAGTTCACCAAGCTCAAGCGTGAACTCGACGCCGACGAGCTCAAGAGCCTGGTCGGGGCGGTGCGTGCGGCGCAGGCCATCGCGCCGACCCGGCCGCACCCCGGCGTCGAATCGGCCAAGCTCAACTTCGCGGTGGGCCCGTTCGCGTCGATGCTGGACCGTGCCCGGGACGTGATCGGGGCAGCGTTGCGCTGACCCTGGGCCCGCGTCTGCCGCGTTGACATCATCGCAGCAGACGGATGCCAGTAGAGCCTGTCCGCGACGCATGGGCGACACACCGGCGACGGAAGCCCAGTCACAGGCGTAACACCAGGCACACTGGTAACCAACAACTAGGCCTGGAGGGTATCGCCGTGTACCGAGTGTTCGAAGCTCTCGATGAGTTGGGTGCGATCGTCGAAGAAGCCCGCGGTGTGCCGATGACGGCAGGGTGCGTGGTGCCGCGCGGGGACGTCCTGGAGTTGATCGACGACATCAAGGACGCGATCCCCGGCGAGCTCGACGACGCGCAGGACGTCCTCGACGCGCGCGACTCCCTGCTGCGTGAGGCCAAGGAGCACGCCGAGTCGACCGTGTCGACCGCCAACGCCGAGGCCGACTCGATGGTCAACCACGCCAGGGCCGAGGCGGACCGGCTGCTGGCCGACGCGAAAGCGCAGGCCGACCGCATGGTCGCCGAGGCGCGCCAGCACAGCGAACGCATGGTGGTCGAGGCACGCGAGGAGGCCGCCCGCATCGCCGCGACCGCCAAGCGTGAGTACGAGGCCAGCACCGGACGCGCCAAGTCCGAGGCCGACCGGTTGATCGAGAGCGGCAACCTCGCATACGAGAAGGCCGTGCAGGAGGGCATCAAGGAGCAGCAGCGCCTGGTGTCGCAGACCGAGGTGGTCGCCACCGCCACCGCCGAGGCGACCCGGATGATCGACTCCGCCCACGCCGAGGCCGACCGGCTGCGCGGCGAGTGCGACATCTACGTCGACAGCAAGCTGGCCGAGTTCGAGGACTTCCTCAACGGCACCCTGCGTTCGGTGGGCCGCGGACGTCACCAGCTGCGCACCGCCGCGGGCACGCACGACTACGCGGCCCGGTAGCGCGCCGGGACGCCACCGTACGATACGGGCATGGCGAGGGACGTCAACGCGGCTGCGCACCGGGGTTCACGGTCGCCGTTGGTGATCGACATCTCCCGGCTCGGGCGGCGACCGGGGTCGATGATGAGCGTCGAGGAGACGGTGCCGAGCCCGGCGCGGATGGGCGTGGAGCTGGTGGCCGTGGCCGAGGGCGCGCCGCTGGATCTGGATCTGCGCCTGGAGTCGGTTTCCGAAGGTGTGCTGGTCACCGGCACCGTGTCCGCTCCGACGGTGGGTGAGTGCGCGCGGTGCCTGACGCCGATCACCGGTGAGGTCGACATCGACCTCACCGAGTTGTTCGCCTACCCGGACAGCAAGACCGAGGAGACCACCGAGGCCGACGAGGTTCCGCGGGTGAACCGTGACAAGGGGTCCGACACCGTCGATCTGGAGCAGTCGATCACCGACGCCGTCGGGCTGGCGCTGCCGTTCTCGCCGCTGTGCACCCCCGACTGCCAGGGGCTGTGCCCCGAGTGCGGGGTCCGGTTGGCCGACGCCGAGCCCGGCCACCGGCACGACCAGATCGACCCGCGGTGGGCCAAGCTGGCCCAGCTTCGCGAGCAGAGCGGAGACGACAAGTGACCGACCGCGCGCTTCTGCTCGAGGCGCTCGGTGTGGAGCTTCCCGGTGAGCTGCTCACCATCGCGCTGACCCACCGCAGCTACTCCTACGAGAACGGCGGGGTGCCGACCAACGAGCGTCTCGAGTTCCTCGGCGACTCGGTGCTCGGGCTGACGATCACCGAGGAGCTCTACCACCGCCACCCGGACCGCTCCGAAGGTGACCTGGCCAAGCTGCGTGCCAGCATCGTCAACACCCAGGCGCTGGCCGACGTCGGCCGCAACCTCACCGAGCACGGCCTGGGCGCCTACCTGCTGCTCGGCAAGGGCGAGGAGAACTCCGGCGGAGCCGACAAGTCCAGCATCCTGGCCGACGGTGTCGAATCACTGCTGGGCGCAATCTATCTGGAACACGGCGTGGAGGTCGCCCGCGAGGTGATCCTGCGGCTGTTCGGCACGCTGCTGGACACCGCGCCGACGCTCGGAGCGGGACTGGACTGGAAGAGCTCGCTGCAGGAGCTCACGGCGTCGCGCGGTCTCGGGGCGCCGGCCTACGTCGTGACCTCCACCGGGCCCGACCACGACAAGGAGTTCACCGCGGTCGTCGTGGTCGGTGAGGGGGAGTACGGCCGGGGCATCGGCCGGACCAAGAAAGAGGCCGAGCTCAAGGCGGCCGCGGCGGCGTGGCACGCCCTCAACGGTGACTGACCGGGATGCCTGAGCTTCCCGAGGTCGAGGTCGTCCGGCGCGGACTTGACGCGCACGTCGTCGACAGGACCATCACGGCGGTGCGGGTGCACCACCTGCGGGCGGTACGACGCCACGAGGCGGGGCCCGCCGACCTGACCGCGCGGTTGCTGGGCACCACGATCACCGGGACGGGCCGGCGCGGGAAGTACCTGTGGCTGACACTGGCAGACCGAGCCGCGCTGGTCGTCCATCTCGGCATGAGCGGTCAGATGCTACTGGGTCCGGTGCCGAACGAGAGTCACCTGCGTATCGCCGCGCTGCTCGACGACGGCACCACGCTGAGCTTCGTCGACCAGCGCACCTTCGGGGGCTGGATGCTCGCCGACCTGGTCGACGTCGACGGCAGCGATGTGCCCGCCCCGGTCGCGCACATCGCGCGTGATCCGCTGGATCCGCTGTTCGACCGCGATGGTGTGGTGAAGGTGTTGCGGCGCAAGCATTCCGAGATCAAGCGGCAGCTGCTGGATCAGACCGTGGTATCGGGGATCGGCAACATCTACGCCGACGAGGCGCTGTGGCGGGTGAAGATCAACGGCGCCCGGCCGGCCTCGAAGTTGACGAAACCCAAGCTGGCCGAGTTGCTCGACGCGGCCGCCGCGGTGATGACCGATGCGTTGGGGCAGGGCGGCACGTCGTTCGACTCGCTGTACGTCAACGTCAACGGCGAGTCCGGCTACTTCGACCGTTCGCTGGACGCCTATGGCCGCGAAGGTGAGCCGTGCCGGCGCTGCGGCGCGCTGATGCGACGGGACAAGTTCATGAACCGCTCGTCGTTCTACTGCCCGCGCTGCCAGCCCCGCCCGCGCGTTTAGCGCCGAACTTGCATTCCGGCAGGCCGCCACTCGATCTTCTGCTGCCGGAATGCCATTTCGGCGGACGTTGTAGAAATAGGGCGTGACCGAACTGTGGGTGGAGCGTACGGGTGTGCGCCGTTATACGGGGCGCAGCACGCGCGGCGCCGAGGTGCTGATCGGCTCCGAGGACGTCGAGGGCGTCTTCACGCCGGGTGAGCTGATGAAGATCGCGCTGGCAGCCTGCAGCGGCATGGCCAGCGACCAGCCGCTGCGCCGCCGCCTCGGTGACGACTACCAGACCACGGTCCGGGTGTCCGGGGCCGCCGATCGTGAGCAGGAGCGCTACCCGCGCCTGGACGAGGTGCTCGAAGTCGATCTGTCGGGCCTCGGCGCCGAGGACAGGGATCGCCTGCTGACCGTGGTCGCCCGGGCCATCGATCAGGTGTGCACCGTGGGGCGGACGTTGAAGTCTGGTACCGAAGTGACGTTTGAGGTGAAAGATGTTGGACGAGAATGACGTCCGCCTGACCGCCTGGGTGCACGGGCAGGTCCAGGGGGTGGGTTTCCGCTGGTGGACGCGTTCCCGCGCGCTCGAATTCGGCCTGACCGGATATGCGGCCAACAAACCTGACGGCCGCGTGCAGGTGGTGGCCCAGGGCCCGCGGGACGCCTGCGAACGGCTGCTCGACCTGCTCACCGGCGGTGACACACCCGGGCAGGTGGACAAGGTCATCTCCGACTGGAGTGAACCGGCCGACGCGATCGCGGGCTTCACCGAGCGGTGAGGTCTCCGGCGGTAGGGTAACGCGTCATGCATCTGAAGAGTCTGACGCTGAAGGGCTTCAAGTCCTTCGCCTCGCCGACGACTCTGCGCTTCGAGCCGGGCATCACCTGCGTGGTGGGCCCGAACGGGTCGGGGAAATCCAACGTCGTCGACGCGCTCACCTGGGTGATGGGTGAGCAGGGCGCCAAGACCCTGCGCGGCGGCAAGATGGAGGACGTCATCTTCGCCGGCACCTCGTCGCGCGCGCCGCTGGGCCGCGCCGAGGTCACGCTGACCATCGACAATTCCGACAACGCGCTGCCCATCGAGTACTCCGAGGTGTCGATCACCCGCCGGATGTTCCGTGACGGTGCGGGGGAGTACGAAATCAACGGCAGCAGTTGCCGTTTGATGGATGTGCAGGAGCTGCTCAGCGACTCCGGCATCGGCCGTGAGATGCACGTCATCGTCGGCCAGGGCAAGCTCTCGGAGATCCTCGAATCCCGGCCCGAGGATCGGCGCGCGTTCATCGAGGAGGCCGCGGGGGTCCTCAAGCACCGCAAGCGCAAGGAGAAGGCGGTTCGCAAGCTCGACTCGATGTCGGCGAACCTGGCGCGGCTGACCGATCTGACCACCGAGCTGCGCCGGCAGCTCAAGCCGCTGGGCCGGCAGGCCGAGATGGCCCGCCGCGCCCAGACCATCCAGGCCGACCTGCGCGATGCGCGGCTGCGGCTGGCCGCCGACGACCTGGTCACCCGCAAGGCGGAGTTCGACGACACCAACCAGGCCGAGACCGCGCTGCGCCGCGAACACGACGAGCTCAGCGAGCGCCTGGAGGCAAGGACCCTGGAGCTCGGGGCCCACGAGAGTGCCGTCGGAGAACTCAGCGAGCGGGCCGACGCGGCGCAGCAGCGGTGGTTCCGGCTCTCCGCGCTGGCCGAGCGGGTGGGCGCGACCGTGCGCATCGCCACCGAGCGGGCCCAGCACCTGGACGCCGAACCGGATTTCTCGGCCGGTCCCGACCCCGAGGAGCTCGAAGCCCAGGCCGATGCCGTCGCCGAGCAGGAGCGGCAGCTGCTCGAAGAGCTGGCCGAGTCCCAGGCGCGGCTGGAAGCCGCCCGCGACGAGGGGGGACAGGTTCCCGGTCTGCGCGTTGAGGTCGCGGCCGACCTGGAAGAGTTCACGCTGGTCGGCGATCAACCCGAGGAAGTACACCAGTGAGGACGCCTTCAGCAGCGAGATGAA
>NZ_LMVQ01000098.1 GCF_001545925.1 Mycobacterium sp. NAZ190054
ATCGGCGGTGTCGGGCGCTTCGGTGCCGGCCTCGGCCCGGTCCGGATCGACGTTGGGCGGCTGGACGACGGTTCCCGCACCCTCGTTCGGCGACGCGGGCTTGGCCGGCGCCTTCTTCGCGCCCGAGCCCGAGCCGGAGGCCCCCGCCGAGCCGGAGCCCCAGCAGGAGGCGCCGTCGTCGAATGGTTCGAGCGACGGCGACGCGCGCGTCGTGGGTGACGAACCCCCGGTGAAGGGCCTCGGCATCGCCAAGGGCGCCCGCCGCCCGGGCCGGCGATAATCCAGCTGCCACGGTGTTTCCGGCACAGAAATTGACTTGGACAACCGTGGGAGACTGATCGTCGTGAGTACCCATCAGGCGCCGTGGCACACGGCCAGTGGCCAGCACGCGCGCCAGCGTGAGTTCACGCAGTCGAGCAAGCTGCAGGACGTCCTCTACGAGATCCGCGGCCCGGTACACGAGCACGCCTCGCGACTGGAGGCCGAGGGCCACCGCATCCTCAAGCTGAACATCGGCAACCCCGCTCCGTTCGGGTTCGAGGCCCCCGACGTGATCATGCGCGACATCATCGCCGCGCTGCCGTACGCGCAGGGGTACTCCGATTCCAAGGGCATCGTCAGCGCCCGGCGCGCGGTGTTCACGCGCTACGAACTGGTCGAGGGCTTCCCGCGGTTCGACATCGACGACGTCTACCTCGGCAACGGCGCGTCGGAACTGATTCAGATGACGCTGCAGGCCCTGCTCGACAACGGCGACCAGGTGCTGATCCCGGCACCGGACTACCCGCTGTGGACGGCGTGCACGTCGTTGGCCGGCGGCACCCCGGTGCACTACCTGTGCGACGAGACCCAGGGCTGGAATCCCGACGTCGCCGACATCGAATCGAAGATCACCGACCGCACCAAGGCGATCGTGGTGATCAACCCGAACAATCCCACCGGCGCGGTGTACAGCCGCGAAACCCTGGAGCGGATCGCAGATCTGGCGCGTGAACACCAACTGCTGCTGCTGGCCGACGAGATCTACGACAAGATCCTCTACGACGACGCCGAGCACATCTCGATGGCTTCGGTCGCGCCCGACGTTCTGACGCTGACGTTCAACGGCCTGTCGAAGGCCTACCGCGTGGCCGGGTACCGGTCCGGCTGGCTGGTGATCACCGGCCCGAAGGAGCACGCGACCAGCTTCATCGAAGGCATCAGCCTGCTGGCCAACATGCGGCTCTGCCCGAATGTCCCTGCGCAGCACGCGATTCAAGTCGCTCTCGGCGGCCACCAGAGCATCGAGGACCTGGTGCTGCCCGGCGGCCGGCTGCTCGAACAGCGCGATGTGGCATGGGAGAAGCTCAACGAGATCCCCGGGGTGTCCTGCGTGAAGCCGCAGGGTGCGCTGTACGCGTTCCCGCGCCTGGACCCCGAGGTGTACGACATCGTCGACGACGAGCAACTGGTGCTCGACCTGCTGCTGCAGGAGAAGATCCTCGTTGTCCAGGGCACCGGATTCAATTGGCCCACACCGGATCACCTGCGCATCGTGACGCTGCCGTGGGCGCGCGACCTGGCCAACGCCATCGAGCGGCTGGGAAACTTCCTGGTCAGCTATCGGCAGTAGCGGCCGATCTAGGCTGGGCGGGTGGCGCATTCTCATTCGCACTCGCATTCGCTGAGCGGCCCGTCACCACTGGGTCCACTGGCGGCCAGGATGGTGGTCGGTCTGCTCATCGTGATCGGGGTGACGGTGCTGATCGGCGCCGCCCTGTTGTGGCCGAGCGGCGAGAAGGCCGACATCCCGCTGCCGTTCCAGAACGCCGCAGGTGGCGCGGTCACCACCGAGACCGGGCATGTGTTGTCCACCAGCGCCGCGGTGTGCGGCAGTCCGTCGGTCGGGGCGGTGCTGACATCGGACCCGGTTCCGGCCGAGGGTGAACGCGCGGCCTGCGTGCAGGCGCTGGTGGCCATCGATTCCGGACCCAACCGCGGCGCCAACACGATGCTGGAGTTCAGCGGCGGCCCGGGGCAGCCCGTCCTGACCGTCGGGGAGGACATCCGCATCAGCAGGCAGGTCGACGACACCGGCAGCACCACCTACGCGTTCTACGACTACGAGCGCACGTGGCCGTTGACCGCGCTGGCGGCGGTGTTCGCGATCGTGATCGTGGCCGTGGCCCGCTGGCGCGGGCTGCGCGCGCTGGTCGGCATCGTGATCGCCTTCGGCGTGCTGGTCATGTTCCTGCTGCCCGCGCTGCGCGACGGCGCCCCGGCCGTACCGGTGGCGCTGGTCTCCTCGGCCGCGATCCTGTACGCGGTCATCTACCTGGCCCACGGGGTCAGCCTGCGCACCAGCGCGGCGCTGCTGGGAACACTGGCGTCGCTGCTGCTGGCCGCGGTCCTGTCCTGGGCGGCAATCGAACTGGCGCATCTGACCGGGCTCTCGGAGGACCAGAACAACGAGGTCGCGGCATATCTGGGCAACGTGTCGATCACCGGGCTGCTGCTGGCCGGCTTCATCATCGGCTCTCTCGGCGTGCTCAACGACGTGACCGTGACCCAGGCGTCCACGGCCTTCGAACTGGCCGCGCTCGGCACCGGGGCGGGCCGCCGCGAGGTCTTCGTCGGGGCGATGCGGGTCGGCCGCGACCACATCGCGTCCACGGTCTACACGCTGGTGCTGGCCTACGCGGGCAGCGCCCTGCCGCTGCTGCTGTTGTTCAGCGTCGCCAACCGCTCGCTGGGCGACGTGCTGATCAGCGAGAGCGTGGCCATCGAGGTCGCCCGCTCGGCGGTCGGCGGGATCGCGTTGGCGTTGTCGGTGCCGTTGACCACCGGCATCGCGGCGCTGCTGGCGACGCCCCGGCCGCGACACGGCCTGAGCGGCGTTTGGTGCCCGATGCCCCGGGTACCCGGGCGTCCGTGAGCCGGCCCCAGCACACCTCGGACGTGACCCTGGAGGTCGACGGCCGCCAGACCACGTTGACCGTCGACCACCGCGTGACGCTGTTGGATCTGCTCCGGGAGAGACTCGGGGCGACGGCGCCGAAGAAGGGCTGCGACCACGGGCAGTGCGGCTCGTGCACCGTCCTCGTCGACGGACGCCGGGTGGTCAGCTGCCTGACGTTCGCCGTCGCCGCCGACGGGACGCGCGTCACCACCGCGGCGGGACTGGGCAGCGGCGACGACCTCCACCCGGTGGCGCAGGCCTTCCACGAGGAGGACGCGTTCCAGTGCGGGTACTGCACCCCCGGCCAGATCTGTTCGGCGGTCGGGATGCTCGACGAGGTCAAGGCCGGCGCGCCGAGCTTCGTCAGCGACGACCTAGAAGGGGCCCCCGACCTCACCGACGCCGAGATCCGGGAGCGGATGAGCGGCAACCTGTGCCGCTGCGCGGCGTATCCGAACATCGTCGCCGCGATCGGGAAGGCGGCGGACCGGTGAAGCCGTTCGACTACCACGTCGCCACCAGCCCCGCCGACGCGGTGGCCACGCTGACCGGACACCCGGCCGCGGCCTACCTGGCCGGCGGCACCAACCTCGTCGATCACATGAAACTCGGTGTGGCAGAACCAGACCTGCTCGTCGACGTCAGCCGTCTCGACCTCACCGAGGTCACGGTCCACGACGACGGCGGGGTCAGCATCGGCGCCAACGTGCGCAACAGCGACCTCGCCGCGCACCCGGTGATCCGTTCGCACTACCCGATGCTGGCCCGCGCGCTGCTCTCCGCGGCGTCCGGGCAGCTGCGCAACTCGGCGACCACCGCAGGAAACCTGTTGCAGCGCACCAGGTGTGTGTACTTCCAGGACGTCACCACGCCGTGCAACAAACGGGTGCCCGGCAGCGGCTGCTCGGCGATCGGCGGCTACGTCCGCTACCACGCCATCCTCGGTGCGTCGCCGAACTGTGTGGCCACGCACCCCTCGGACATGGCGGTCGCGATGAGTGCGCTGGACGCACAGGTCGTGGTCGAGGGCAGCGACGGCCGGCGCCGCATCCCGGCCACCGACTTCCACCGCCTCCCCGGCGACGAGCCGCACCGCGACACCGTGCTTTCCCACGGCGATCTGGTCACCGCGGTCGAACTTCCACCGCCGCCGCCGAATGCCGTGTCCGACTATCGCAAGGTGCGTGACCGCGCGGCGTTCGCCTTCGCGTTGGTGTCGGTCGCGGCCGAGCTCAGTTTCGTCGGCGAGGCGATCGCCACCGCGCGGATCGCGCTGGGCGGTGTCGCCCACAAACCCTGGCGAGCCCGCCACGCCGAAGAGATGCTGGTGGGCGCGGTGGCCTCCGACGACGTGTTCACCGCGGCCGCGGACGCCGAGCTGGCCGCCGCGGAACCGTTGCCGGGCAACGAGTTCAAGGTGGAGCTGGCGCACCGCACGCTGATCGCGCAGCTGCGGATGCTGACCGAGCGGGGGCGGCGGTGACGATCCTCGAACCGCGGTCCATCGGTGCGCCCGTGGCACGCCGGGACGGCCGCGCGAAGGTCACCGGCACCGCCGCGTACGCGTTCGAACAGCCTGTGGACGCACCGGCGTATCTGCATCCGGTGCAGGCCACCGTCGCTCGCGGACGGGTACTCGCGATGGACACCGCCGCGGCCCGCGCCGTCGACGGCGTCCACGATGTGTTGACGGTGTTCGACGCGCCCGAGCTGGCCGACTCCTCCGACGGCGAGCTGGCGATCCTGCAGGACATGCGGGTGCACTTCCGCGGTCAGATCATCGGCGGCGTGGTGGCCGAGACCGCCGAGACCGCCAGGGAGGCAGCCGCATTGGTGGCTGTCGAGTACATCGACGATCCTCATGACGTGGAGCTGCGCGCCGATCACCCCGGCCTCTACACCCCGGAGTCGGTGAACCCGTCGTACCCCGCCGACACCGACGAAGGTGACGTCGACGCGGCGCTGGCCGCCGCGGAGTTCACCGTCGACCAGACCTATACGACACCGATCGAGCACAACAACCCGATGGAACCGCACGCCTGCATCGCGCAGTGGGACACCCGGGACGGCGCTCCGTCGGTGACGCTGTACGACTCCACCCAGGGCGTGCACGTGGTGCGCAAGACGCTGGCGCCGCTGTTCGGCCTGGAACCCGGGCAGTTGCGGGTGGTGGCACCGCACGTCGGCGGCGGCTTCGGGTCCAAGGGTGCGCCACACGCCCACAACGTGCTGCTGCTGCTCGCGGCGCGGCGCGCGGGTGGACGGGCGGTGAAGCTGGCGCTGACCCGCCAACAGATGTTCTCGCTCGTCGGGTACCGGACGCCGACGATCCAGCGGCTGCGGCTGGCCGCGGACCGGGACGGTCACCTGACCGCGCTCGCCCACGACGTCGTCGAACAGACCGCTGCGGTCAAGGAGTTCGCGGAGCAGACGGCGGTCACGTCACGCAAGATGTACGCGTCGCCGAACCGCCGGACGTCGCACCGGCTGGCCGCGCTGGACGTCCCGGTCCCGTTCTGGATGCGGGCGCCGGGCGAGTGCCCGGGCACGTTCGCCGCCGAGGTCGCGATGGACGAACTGGCGGAGGCGGTGGGCCTGGATCCGATCGAGCTGCGGATCCGCAACGATCCCGAAACCGATCCCGAGACCGGTAACCCGTGGTCGGGCCGGCACCTGATCGAGTGCCTGCGGCTCGGCGCCGAGCGCTTCGGATGGGCATCCCGCAATCCGCGGCCGGGCAGCAGCGTCACCGGCGACTGGTTCACGGGCGTGGGCGTCGCATCGGCGACCTATCCGGGGATGGCGATGCCGGGCAACGCGGCCCGCGTCAGCTATACCGCCGAGGGGCGCTACGAGGTGCACATCGGCGCGGCCGACATCGGCACCGGGACGTGGACGACGCTGTCGCAGATCGCCGCCGACGCGCTGGGCTGCGACCTGTCGGCGGTCGACCTGCAGATCGGTGACACCGACCTGCCGCCGGCGTCGGTGGCGGGCGGCTCCTCGGGCATCACGTCGTGGGGGTCGGCGATCGTCGCCGCGGCGCGGCAGTTCCGTCGCGACCACGGTGACCCGCCACCAGTCGGGGCGAGCACCACCGCCGAATCCGCCGAGCACCCCGACGCGGACAAGTTCACCGTGCAGTCCTTCGGCGCCCACTTTGTCGAGGCGCACGCCAACCGGGACACCGGGGAGATCCGGGTGCCGCGCATGCTCGGGGTGTTCTCGGTGGGACGGGCGATCAACGCCCGCACGCTGCGCTCCCAGCTGATCGGGGGCATGACGATGGGGCTGTCGATGGCGTTGCACGAGGAGAGCGTGCGCGATCCGCGGTTCGGGCACGTCGTGACCCAGGACCTGGCGACCTATCACATCAGCACGCACGCCGATGTGCCGAACATCGACGCGCTGTGGCTGGACGAGGTCGACGAGCACTTCAACCCGATGGGGTCGCGCGGCGCCGGGGAGATCGGCATCGTCGGGTCCGCCGCGGCGGTCGTCAACGCCGTCTACAACGCGACCGGGGTCCGGGTGCGGGATCTGCCCGTCACGCTGGACAAGGTGCTGGCCGGTTTCGGGGCGCGCTGACTCGGCGCGCCGGGAGGGCACCTTTCGACTTTTACTCGTCAACAAACGATGACGCCGTCAACAAATGATGACGTGCAAAATTCGTCGGCTGCCACCCCGGCGCCGTTCAGCGCTGCAGCAACTCCATCAGATAGGCGCCGTAACCGGACTTGAGCAGCGTCTTCGCCCGGGCCTCCAGTGTGTCGTCGTCGATGAAGCCGACCCGCCACGCGACCTCCTCGGGCACGCTGATCTTCAGACCCTGCCTGCGCTCGATGGTGCGGACGAAATCGCTGGCGTCCAGCAACGAGTCGAACGTCCCGGTGTCCAGCCACGCCGTACCCCGGGCCAGCGTCTCGACATTGAGCCTGCCCTGATTGAGGTAGGTCTGGTTGACCTCGGTGATCTCGTACTCGCCGCGCGCCGATTTCCGCAGCCCGCGCGCGATCTCGACGACGTCGTTGTCGTAGAAGTACAACCCCGGCACCGCGTAATGCGACTTCGGCGTGGCCGGTTTCTCCTCCAGCGACAGCGCGGTGCCGTCGTCGGCGAACTCCACCACCCCGTACGCCGACGGGTTGGACACCCAGTAGGCGAAGATCGCGCCGCCGTCGACGTTCTGGAAACGCTGCAGGCTGGTGCCCAGGCCGGGGCCGTAGAAGATGTTGTCCCCCAACACCAATGCCACCGATTCGGTGCCGATGTGCGACGCGCCGATGACGAACGCCTGCGCCAGACCGTCGGGTTCGTCCTGCACCGCGTAGGTCAGGTCGATGCCGAAATCAGAGCCGTCGCCGAGCAGCCGGTGAAACGACGGGGCATCCTGCGCCGTGGTGATGACCAGGATGTCGCGGATGCCGGCCATCATCAGCGTGGACAACGGGTAGTAGATCAGCGGCTTGTCGTACACGGGTACCAGTTGCTTGCTGACGCCCATCGTGATCGGGTACAGCCGGGTGCCCGATCCGCCGGCCAGGATGATGCCGCGCATCAGCCGGTCAGATCCGCTTCGGTCATCTCGGTCGCCGCGAGCGCGGACGCGAGGTCCGGGTGCCGGAACACCGACGTGACGTGGTCGTGCACCACCCGGAAGGCCGACGCCGTCGTTCCCTCCTCACCCGTCACCGCGACCGTCCGCTGCTCGACGACGACCACGCCGTCCCGGATGTAGATGCGGCCGGGCTCGATCCTGCCGTCGAGCGCCTGCGCCCACTCCCGCAGCGCGGCATGCCCTTGCGCGGCGCCGCCGGCGTGGCCGATCTCGATGTCGTCGCTGGAGAGTTCCAGCAGGGTGTCGAGGTCGGCGGCGTTCAGCGCGTCATGCCAGGCGAGGACGGTGGCCATCTCCGAAGTGGTCATGATCGCGAAGGTACCCACTCAGAACGGGGTGCGCTCCAGCCACCCGTCCCAGACGGCGGCGTCCCCGTGCATCTCCAGTCCGGCGTCGGCGGCCGACTTGCGCCGCACGGTCGCCAGCAGGAGCCCGTTGACGGGACCGCGCAGCGCCACGCTGCTCTTGCTGTGGCTGTGCGACCACGACAGGCCGTCCTCGTCGTGGGCGATGGTCCACTCCCCCGTCGGCCCCAGCTTCTCCTCGGTGGCGTGCAGGTGAATCGACTGGCCCAGGTCCAGGGCCGGCGGATGCCTTCTGTCGACGGTGGCCAGTTCGATCCACTCGCTGAGGCAGTCGGCGGCGAACTCGGCGGGCAGCTCGAACTCGGTGCCGAGCGCCAGCGCCGCGTCGGCGCGGTGCACCGCCACCTCGTGCACGCGTCTGCGGATCCACCAGCCCGCGGGCCGGGGCCCGACGAAGGTCCACACCCGGGCGTCGGCGCCGACGTGGTCGACGGCGTCGATGACCAGCTGGGCGCCCTGCTGGAACCACTCGGCGGCGGCGTCGGGATCGTCGGGCGGTCTGCCGTCTCGCACCTCACGCGGGTCCAGTGGCTGGTTGCGCCGTTCACTGATGATCTGTGCAGACCAACGGTTTCCGCGCCCCACGTGGCGGTAGAGCTGTTTGAGCGTCCACTCCCCGCACGTGGGCACCGGCGTCGCCGGGTCTGCGGATCGGATCAGGTCACCGAAGGCTCGAGTCTGCTCGAGCAGGGCTGCTCGGAAGTCCACCTTTACGAACCTAGCGTGGCGCGCGTCTTTCCAAGCGTGATCGGCAAGGTTGACCACCCGCGCAGCACCCTGGTGTCGCGGCGGCTGCCCCGGCCCGCCAGCCGGGCCTCCGGGAAGCGCTCGAAGAAGGTGCGGAGTCCGACTTCGCCCTCGGCGCGGGCCAGCGCCGCGCCCAGGCAGAAGTGCCTGCCGCCCGAGAACGACAGGTGCCGGCCGGCGTTGTCGCGTTCGATGTCGAAGCGGTGCGGGTCGGTGAACACCTTCGGGTCCCGGTTGGCCCCGGCCAGGTGGATCACGACGAGCTCGCCACGCTTGATGTCGGTGCCGCCGACGGTGACGTCGGTGCGGGCGAAGCGGGCACTCATCTGCACCGGTGAGTCGAGCCGCAGGATCTCCTCGACCGCGTTCGGCCACAGCTCGGGGCGCGCGGCCAGCGTCTCCAGGTGCCCGGGGGTGTCCAGCAGCATCCGGATGCCGTTGCCCAGCAGGTTCACCGTGGTCTCGAACCCGGCCGCCAGCACCAGGCCCGCGGTGGCCTGCATCTCGCGGTCCGACAACCGGTGGGCCTCGTCGGCGGCCTGACTGGCCTGGATCAGCTGGCTCATCAGGTCGTCGCCGGGGTTGCGGCGCAGCTGGTCGAGGTGGCCGCCGAGCCATTCGTTGAAGCCGACGATGCCCTCGTGCACCTGGGTGTACTGCCGCCACGACAGTCCGATGTCGAGGCTGGGCGCGCCGAGTTCACCGAAGTGCAAGATGTGCTCGCGGTCCCGCTCCGGGACGCCGAGGATGTCGCTGATCACGGCGACCGGCAGCTGCGAGCAGTACCGATCGACGACGTCGACCACCCCGGATTCGCGTTCGAGGTCGTCGAGCAGTGCGTCGGCGGTCTGCTGGACGCGGTCGCGCAGTGCCGCGACGGCCCGGGTGGTGAACACCGAGGACACCAGCTTGCGGCAGCGGGTGTGGTCGGGCGGTTCGATCGACAGCAGCGACGGCGGCTCGATCGGGTGCAGCAGGCCGGGGTGGGTCTTGCGGTTGACCCACTGCAGCGGTTTGGGCAGACCCGCGCCGAGCGAGGACACCCGGAAGTCGTCGGAGCGAAGGATCTCGTTGGCCGCGGCGTGGTCGACGGTCATCAGCACCGCGCGGCAGCGGATCACCGGTCCACGCTCCCGGAGTTCGTCGGCGAACGCGGCGGGGTCGGCGCGCACCGCGGGGTCGGCGATCAGCCGGGCCTGCGGGTCTCCGCCGCGACGCGCCCCCACCTTCGACAGTCCGCGGATCACGCCGTGCAGGGCCAGCCACCGGATGCGTTGCTGCAGAAGATCGGCCGACATCAGCTCAGCTTAAGCAGGGGCCGCAGATCGTCCAACCGGTCGAACAGGTGCCAGATGTAGGACGACGAGCCGTTCTCCCGGTGCGCGTGCAGGTCGGCCAGTTCGGGGTCGTCGCGGTAGCTGTCGAACGCGGCCCGCGATTCCCACTCGACGAGGATCAGCACCTTGCGCGGCTCGATGTCGCCGGTGACGGACTCCTGGAACCGGCCGAGCGCGACGACGCGGCCGCCGTGCCTGGCCACCTCGGCCGGGGAGCGTTTCGAGTAGGCGAGGTATTCGTCGCGGTCGGCGATGTCGAACAGGTTGAGCGCATAGACGGGCATGCGCCGACGCTACGCCGCGGCGGGTTCCCCGCCGAAGCGGCCCAGCGCGAACACCCGCCATCCGGCTTTTTGCCACCTCGGCACGTCGAGGCAGTTGCGGCCGTCCACAACGACTTTCGCGCGGACGGTATCTCCGAGCGCCGCCGGATCGAGGTCGACGAACTCAGCCCACTCGGTGAGCACCAGCACCGCGTCGGCGCGTTCGCAGGCCTCCACGACCGTCGTCGAGTAGTTCAGCGTGGGAAACAGCCGGCGCGAGTTCTCGATCGCCTGCGGGTCGTAGACGTTGACGGTGGCACCGTTGAGTTGCAGCATCCCGGCGACGTTGAGCGCCGGTGAGTCCCGCACGTCGTCGGATTCGGGTTTGAACGCCGCGCCCAGGACGGCCACGTTGGCGCCCAGCAGGGAGCCTCCGCAGGCCTTGGTGGCCAGTTCCACCATCCGGGTGCGGCGGCGCATGTTGATGCTGTCGACCTCCCGCAGGAACGTCAGCGCGTGGTTGGCGCCGAGCTCGCCGGCGCGGGCCATGAACGCCCGGATGTCCTTGGGCAGACATCCGCCGCCGAAACCGAGCCCCGCGTTGAGGAACCGGCGGCCGATCCGGGCGTCGTGGCCCAGCGCGTCGGCCAGCAGCGTGACGTCGGCGCCGGCGGCCTCGCAGACCTCCGAGATCGCGTTGATGAAGCTGATCTTGGTGGCCAGGAAGGCGTTGGCCGACACCTTGACCAGCTCGGCGGTCTGCAGGTCGGTGACCAGGAACGGCACCCCGGCGGCGAGCAGGGGAGCGTACATGTCCCGCCCCACCTGCTCGGCCCGCCGTGAATCCCTTTGCACCCCAAACACAATGCGGTCGGGGTGCAGGGTGTCCGCAACGGCGAACCCCTCCCGCAGGAACTCCGGATTCCACGCCACCTCGACGGTGACGCCCTCCGGAGCGAGGCCCGCGGCACGCTCACTGAGGTCTGCGGCGGTGCCCACCGGCACCGTCGACTTGCCCACGATGACCGTGGACCGGGTCAGCTGGGGCACCAGGGTGTCGATCACGGCGTACACGTGTCGCAGGTCGGCGCCGTACTCGCCCTTCTTCTGCGGTGTCCCGACGCCGAGAAAGTGCACGTCGGCGAAGGCCGCCGCCTCGGCGTAATCGGTGGTGAAGCGCAACCGGCCGGTATCGAGGTTGCGCCGCAACATGTCTCGCAGTCCGGGCTCGTAGAACGGCACCTCTCCGCCGGAGAGTTTCGCCACCTTGCCCGCGTCGACGTCCACGCCGAGAACGTCATGACCGAGTTCGGCCATGCCCGCGGCGTGGGTCGCGCCGAGATAGCCGGTCCCGAAGACGGTGCACCGCATACCGCCTGTATAGGCAGCCGGGGTGAGCCCGCCGCTACGCCACTCTGAGCGTCAGGCCAACGGCGGGTGACGAACTAGTTGCGGCCTCCACCGGGAGCGCAGAACACCAGGAAGCAGCCGTCGCCGTTGACGTCACCCGGGACGCCGCTCCCGGAACCGCCACCGCGCGACGAGCCCGAATCCGAGCCGCGACCGGAATCGCCGCCGCCGCGGCCGGAGTCGCCGCCGCGGCCGGAGTTGTCGCCGCCCGAGCCGCTGCCCGGCCACTGGGGCACCTGAGGCACGGTGGGAACCGTCGGCTGGGGCCGCGTGGGCTGGACGGTCTGCGTGGGCAGCGTCGGCCTCGGCGTGTCGTCATCGTCGTCGTCCTGCCACGGCGGCCGCCACGGGTTGTCCGGCTTGTCGTCGTCGGCGTCGCGCGTCCGGGGCCTGCTCGGTGCTGCGCTCTTCGCGCTCCGCGGTGTCCGGCACGTCCGGGGTCTCCGGTGCAGAGCTCTGCCCCGCCTGCGCCAGACCTTGGGCGAGCACCTGGGGCAGT
>NZ_LMVQ01000099.1 GCF_001545925.1 Mycobacterium sp. NAZ190054
ACGGACCCCCCCCCCGGATCGGTGGGGTGCCGATCCCACGGCCCAGACTGTGTGCCCCGTGGGCCTGAATCTGGGAATCGTCGGACTGCCGAACGTGGGTAAGTCGACTCTGTTCAACGCGCTGACACGCAACGACGTGCTGGCCGCCAACACCGAGGCCGCCGTGACGGGGTCACGGCGGGACGCCGCGGTGCTCGTGCTGTTCTCCGGGCCGCGGGACGGTGCGCGCGGCACCCTGCCCGACGACGCCGATCTGCTGGTCACCGTCCGGGCCGCGACACTGCGTCATCACGCCGGGCAGGCCGCGTTCCCCGGCGGCGCCGCCGATCCCGATGACCGCGGCCCGGTGCACACCGCGCTGCGCGAAGCCACCGAGGAGACCGGGATCGACGCCGGCCGGGTGCAGCCACTCGCCGTGCTGGACAAGATGTTCATCCCGCCGTCGGGCTTCCACGTCGTGCCGGTGCTGGCGTACTCGCCGGATCCGGGACCGGTCGCGGTCGTCGACCCGTCGGAGACGGCCCTGGTCGCGCGCGTCCCGGTGCGCGCCTTCATCAATCCCGAGAACCGGATCACGGTGTACCGCAAGGAGAACACCCGCCGCTCGGCCGGCCCGGCGTTCCTGCTCAACCAGATGATGGTGTGGGGGTTCACCGGGCAGGTCATCGCCGCGATGCTGGACGTCGCGGGTTGGGCGGTGCCGTGGGAAAGCGACAACGTGTACGAACTCGACGCCGCAATGGCGCTCCTCGACGCCCAGGGCAGTTACGGTGATGCGCAACGATGAACCCGTCACAGTGGCTTGATATCGGCATCCTGGTGTTGGCTTTCATCGCCGCCGTATCCGGCTGGCGATCGGGCGCGCCGGGCTCCCTGCTGGCCCTGGTCGGGGTGGCCCTCGGCGCCGCGGCGGGAATCCTGCTGGCACCGCACGTCGTCGACCACATCAGCGGTCCGCGCACCAAGCTGTTCGTCACCCTGTTCCTGATCCTGGCGCTGGTGGTGATCGGCGAGATCGCGGGGGTGGTGCTCGGCAGAGCCGTGCGCGGCGCCATCCGCAGTCCGGGGCTGCGCATCGCCGACTCGGTCGTCGGGGTCGGGCTGCAGCTGGTGCTCGTGCTGACGGCGGCGTGGCTGCTGGGCACCGCGCTGGTGTCCTCGCCGCAGCCCAA
The DNA here is from genome assembly GCF_001545925.1 of Mycobacterium sp. NAZ190054. GTDB lineage: Bacteria > Actinomycetota > Actinomycetes > Mycobacteriales > Mycobacteriaceae > Mycobacterium. The sequence goes on from NZ_LMVQ01000099.1 coordinate 1,173, forward strand.
TCTGGCCGCCGCGGTGCAGGGTTCGAAGGTGATCGCCGAAGTCGACTCCGTCGCACCCGGCTGGCTGCGGTCGGTGCCCAACCGGCTCTCGGCGCTGTGGGAGACGGCCGGGCTGCACGACGTCCTGAAACCGTTCGGGCCGACGCCGGTCGCCGAGATCGACCCGCCCGACGCATCCCTGGCGACCTCTCCGGTGGTCAACACGACGCGGTCCAGCGTGGTCAAGGTCCGCGGCGTCGCGCAGAGCTGTCAGAAAGTGCTGGAAGGCACCGGTTTCGTCGTCGCCCCGAACCGGGTGATGTCCAACGCGCACGTGGTCGCCGGCTCCGACAGCGTCACCATCGAGGTCGACGGTCAGAGCTACGACGCGGGGGTGGTCTCCTACGACCCCGATGCCGACATCTCGATCCTCGACGTCCCCGACCTGCCGTCCACACCGCTGCAGTTCGTCGACGCGGAGGCCCAGCCAGGTACCGACGGCATCGTCATGGGCTACCCGGGCGGCGGCGACTTCACCGCGACGCCCGCGCGCGTGCGGGAGGTCATCGAGCTCAACGGCCCCGACATCTACCGCTCCACCACCGTCACCCGTGAGGTCTACACGATCAGAGGGACGGTGCGGCAAGGCAACTCGGGCGGGCCGATGATCAATCGGCAGGGCAAGGTGCTCGGGGTGGTGTTCGGGGCGGCCGTCGACGATGTCGACACCGGGTTCGTGCTCACCGCCGACGAGGTGGCCAGGCAGATGGCCAAGGTCGGCAACGTCGAACGCGTCCCGACCGGAACCTGCATCAGCGCGAGCTGACCCTCACCCGTACACCTGGTTCAGGAAACGCCGCAGCTGCTCGTTGACCGCCGCGGGCGTCTCCTCGTGGGCGAAGTGCCCGGCGCCGCCGATCGAGACGTACCGGCCGTGCGGCGCGTAGCGCTGCGTGCGCTGCACCGGGTCGGCCAACACGTACGGATCGGCGTCTCCCCGCAGGTGCAGCACGGGAACCCCGAGCGGCCGCTTCATCGACCGCATGAAGCGCCGGCCCTCACCGCGCAACTGGCTGCGCACCGCCCAGCGCTGGTACTCAAGGGCACAGTGCGCCGCCGACGGGATTCCGATGGCGCGGCGCAGATGTCCGACGGTCTCCGAGAAATCCTCGCTGGCCTGCCATTTCGCGCTGGATCGGCTGCGCACCAGCCGCTCGAGCTTGGCGCCGTCAGCACGGGTCAGTGCGCGTTCGGGCCACATCGGCACCTGGTACCGCAGCATCCACGGCAGCAGTGCCCGGCCCTGATCGCGCCGCCTCAGTGCCGAGGCGCGCAGCGCCGCCGGATGCGGAGAGCTGACCACCGCGATCGCCCGCACCACCCGGGGATGCAGCACCGAGGTGGCCCAGCAGACCAGTCCGCCGTCGGCGTGCCCCACCAATGTGGCGGTGTTGTGGCCCAGCGCGCGGACCAGGCCCGCGGTGTCCCCGGCCAGCGTCCACCCGTCATATCCGCGCGGCGGCTTGTCGCTGCCGCCGTACCCGCGCAGGTCCACGGCGACGACCCGGGCCCCGGTCAGGCCGGTCAGCTGGTGGCGCCACGACCACCAGAACGACCCGAAACCGTGCAGCAGGATGACCAGCGGACGGTCCGTGAGGGGTTGGGACCGATCGTCGGCCTCGTCCCGGCGCTGCGCTTCGACCACGTGGAAGCGGATCCCGTTGGCGTGCACATCCAGATGCCGCCACGGCCCGCCGATGCGCACCACCGACGGATCGGGTGGGCTCATTACCAGCCCGACGGGTCTTTTTGCGTCGCCGGATCACCGTTGGTCGCCGCGACGGCCCGTTTGTCCGGACCGGGCGTGAACGCCTCGGGAATCTCCTTGACCGTCTCGATGGTCTTCTGCGGCCCGCGGATCCGGCGCACCTTCAGATACCCGAACAAAGCGAGCAACCCGGTCAGCACGACCATGATGCCGAACACGATCAGATAGGCCGCCCACTTCCACAGCCAGTTGTCCAGCAGCTCGGCCAGGAAGAAGAAGAAAAAGAACGTCGAGTAGAACAACACGACCAGCGCCGCGATGAAGAAGACGCTGCCGGTCAGGCCCTTCTTGACGTCGCGGGTGATCTCCGCCTTGGCCAGCTCGACTTCGGCCCGCACCAGCGTCGACACCTGGGCCGTCGCATCCTTGACCAGGTCCCCGATCGACGGGTCGGGTTTCGGTGCGTGAGGGTCCACCAGCGGTATCGACGTCACGGTGTTCGGCACGCCGTTTCTGCGATCGCTCACGCCTGGCTTCCTTCCCGCCACTCTTCTCGGTCGCGTTCATGTTGCCACGTGGCGTCCCACTAAACGATTCCGGTCGAGGTTAGACTGCGCGAGTTGCGGATGTGACGGGTGGGACGAGTCTGGGTTTCGGATAGGGGAGTGACCTCTTGAACATGAGCGGCCGCTTCCCGTCGGCCTGCGCGGCGCTGCTGGCTCTGGCCTGCCTCCTGACGTTCGCGACGGCGCCCGCCCACGCAGCACCGCCCGTCCCCCTCGGGGGTGGCTCCGGGCTCGTCGTCAACGGCGAGGCGCTGTGCACGCTGACCGCGATCGGCACCGACAACCAGGGCAGCCTGATCGGGTTCACCTCCGCGCACTGCGGCGGCCCCGGCGCCGTCGTCGCGGCCGAGGCCGACCAGGGCGCCGGGCCGGTCGGCACGATGGTCGCGGGCAACGACATCCTCGACTACGCCGTCATCAAGTTCGACCCCGCCAAGGTCACGCCGGTCAACACGGTCAACGGTTTCCGCATCGACGGCCTGGGCCCCGACCCCAGATTCGGCGACGTGGCCTGCAAGCTCGGGCGCACCACCGGCTACTCGTGCGGGGTGACCTGGGGGCCGGGCGAGCAGCCGGGCACGATCGTCAACCAGGTGTGCGGCCAGCCCGGCGACTCCGGCGCGCCGGTCACCGTGAACAACCGCCTGGTCGGCATGATCCACGGCGCGTTCTCCGAGGACCTGCCGACCTGCGTGATCAAGTTCATCCCGCTGCACACCCCGGCGGTGACCATGTCGTTCAACACGCAGCTGGCCGACATCACCGCCAAGGGCAGGCCCGGCAGCGGCTTCACCCCGATCGGGGCCTGACCGTTACTTGCTGGCCCGGATCGCCTCGAAGACGCTGGGGTCCACCAGTGTCGAGGTGTCGCCGAGCTCGCGGCCCTCGGCCACGTCGCGCAGCAGCCGACGCATGATCTTGCCGCTGCGGGTCTTCGGCAGCTCCGGCACCACGTGGATCTCGCGCGGCTTGGCGATCGGCGAGATCTCGCGCGCCACCTCGGCGCGCAGCTCGTCGACCATGTTCTCCTCACCGCCGTGGGCACTGGACTTGAGGATCACGAACGCGCAGATCGCCTGGCCGGTGTGCTCGTCGGCGGCGCCGACGACCGCGGCCTCGGCCACCCCGGAGTGCCCGACGAGCGCGGACTCCACCTCGGCCGTCGAGATCCGGTGCCCGGAGATGTTCATGACGTCGTCGATGCGGCCCAGCACCCAGATCTCGCCGTCGCTGCCGTACCGGGCGCCGTCGCCGGCGAAGTACCAGCCCTGCTCGGCGAACCGGGACCAGTAGGTTTCCTTGAACCGTTCCGGGTCGCCCCAGATGCCGCGCAGCATCGCCGGCCACGGCTTGTCCAGCACGAGGTAACCGGTGACGTGCTCGCCGTGGTCGGGTGAGGGCTCGAGTTCGTTGCCGTCGTCGTCGACGATCTTCGCCGAGATGCCGGGCAGCGCGCGCATCGCCGAGCCGGGCTTGCACGCCGTCACCCCGGGCAGCGGGGAGATCATGATCGCGCCGGTCTCGGTCTGCCACCAGGTGTCCACGATCGGGGTCTTGTCGCCGCCGAACGCCATCCGGTACCAGCGCCACGCCTCGGGGTTGATCGGCTCGCCGACCGAACCGAGCAGCCGCAAACTCGACAGGTCGTGCTCGGCGGGCAGCTGACGGCCCCACTTCATGAACGTGCGGACCAGCGTCGGAGCGGTGTAATAGATTGTGACACCGTACTTTTCGATCACCTGGTAGTGCCGGTGCTCGTCGGGGGAGGCCGGGGTGCCCTCGTAGACCACCTGGGTCGCGCCGTTGGACAACGGCCCGTACACGATGTAGGTGTGCCCGGTGACCCAGCCGATGTCGGCGGTGCACCAGTAGACGTCGGACTCGGGTTTGATGTCGAACACGTAGTGGTGCGTGTAGGAGGCCTGGGTCAGGTAACCACCCGAGGTGTGCATGATGCCCTTGGGCTTGCCGGTGGTGCCCGAGGTGTACAGCAGGAACAGCGGATGCTCGGAGTCGAACGCCTCGGGGGTGTGCTCGGTCGACGCCTTCGGCACCACCTCGTCCCACCAGAGGTCGCGGCCCTCGGTCCACGGGGTGTCGATGCCGGTGCGGCGGACCACCACGACATGCTCGACCGGGCTGTCATCGCCGAGGCCGGCGATGGCCTCGTCGACGCCGGTCTTCAGCGAGACCGCCGACCCGCGGCGGAACTGGCCGTCGGTGGTGACGACCAGCTTGGCCTGCGCGTCGTCGATGCGCGCCTTGAGTGCCGAAGCCGAGAAGCCGGCGAACACCACGCTGTGCATGGCGCCCAGCCGCGCGCACGCGAGCATCGCGACGATCGCCTCGGGGACCATCGGCATGTAGATGGCCACCCGGTCCCCGGACCGCAGGCCGAGTTCGGCGAACGCGTTGGCGGCCCGGCACACCTCGTCCTTGAGTTGCGCGTAGGTGATGTCGCGCGCGTCGCCGACGGGCTCGCCCTCCCAGTGGATGGCCACCCGGTCACCGTTGCCGGCCTCGACGTGCCGGTCGACGCAGTTGTAGGCCACGTTGAGCTTGCCGCCGACGAACCACTTGGCGAACGGCGCGTCGGACCAGTCGAGCACCTCGGTGAACGGTGTCTCCCAGCTCAGCCGCTGCGCCTGCTTCGCCCAGAACGCCAGCCGATCGGCGTCGGCCTCGTCATAGAGAGCCTCGGTGGCGTTGGCGTGCGCGGCGAATTCGGGGGCCGGCGGGTAGGACGCGACGGCGTCCGCATGCGTCTCGGTCATGATTGTGAGGGTAGTCACCCAAGGTTGCATGAGGGTTGGCAACGCACATCTGAGGCTGTGGGCGGCGCCTTCCCCGCGACGAACGTCACGACGGGCGCGTCCACTGGTCGACTACCGTGTCCGGGCGTGAACTCTGGTGCCCTCCGATGAGCCCGACCGCCGGGGACCCGCTGGCGCCGCTGACGACGCTACCCGGGGTCGCGCAGGCCGGCGAGGAGGCCAGGGAAGCCCTCGGCAGGGCCCACCGGCACCGCGCCAACCTGCGCGGCTGGCCGAAGAACGCGGCCGAGGCGGCCCTGCGCGCGGCGCGGGCGTCGTCGGTGCTCGACGGTGGGCCCCTGCAGTTCTCGCCGGACGGGGAGCGTGATCCGGTACTCGCCGGGGCGCTGCGCGTCGCCGAGGCGCTCGAGGGCGGCGAGGGAGCCGTGGTGGGGGTGTGGCGGCGCGCGCCGTTGCAGGCCATCGCGAGGCTGCACGCGCTCGCCGCAGCCGACCTGGTGGACGACGACGCGCTGGGCCGTCCGCGCGAAGGCGCCGGGCGCCGACTGGAGCTGCTGGCCGATCTCGCCACCGGTGCGACGCGGGTGCCGGCACCCGTGCTGGCCGCCGTCGCGCACGGGGAACTGCTGACGCTGGAACCGTTCGGAACCGCCGACGGCGTCGTCGCGCGTGCGGTGTCGCGACTCATCACGATCGCCAGTGGCCTGGACCCGCACGGTCTCGGCGTGCCGGAGGTGCACTGGATGCGGCGGTCCGGCGACTACCGGGCCGCGGCGCGCGGATTCGCATCGGGGAAGCCGGACGGCCTGGCGGCATGGCTGGTGCTCAGCAGCGAAGCTCTGCACGCCGGCGCCAGGGAGGCGCTGTCGATCGCGCAGGCCGCGTCGTCGTGATTCGCGGCCCGGCCGGCAACGCCAAGCGGGCGGCGCGCCGATCGGTCCTGCGACCGAATCGGCTCACCGCCCGCTAACACGGGTCTCCGGTTACCAAGCGTGCCGTGTGGGTTGCGTGGGTGGCCTCGGCGTCCTTGCGATTCGCTTCGGCTGCTGCCCCACCCAAAGGGCTGTCGTGGCCGTCCGATTTTCGCAATTACGCAGGCCCGCAACACTTTTACCTATTCCGCGGTATGTGCTCCGCGTGGGTTCCGGGACCCGTGCCGGGGAGCCGAGATCGGGAGATCGAGCCTTCTCTTCCGGCTCGGCCCTGGCCTCACCCGGCTTCCGTGGTTCCTTTGTACTACGTGACCACAGTCACATCAAGTGGTAATTGCGGTGCGAGCCCGGATCGTTACGCCGGCGCGCCGGCAACCGGGCGGTCTGGCCGCAAGTGTCTTGTGTCAGAACGCAAATCGGCGCAGCAGCGAATATGTCAGGGCCCCCGCGGCCAGCGCGCTCACCCCGACCGCAGCGGTGGTCGCGACGGCGGCGCCGGACGGTGCCGGGAACCGGTCGCGCAGCGACACCGGCTTGGAGAACGCGCGGACCGGCCACCCGCGCGCAACCGCCTCTTTGCGCAGCGCGCGGTCGGGGTTCACCACGGTCGGATGCCCGACCAGTTCCAGCATCGGCAGATCGGTGATCGAGTCTGAGTAGGCGTAGCAATGCTCGAGCGCGTAACCCTCTTGCTCGGCCAGGGCGCGGATGGCCTCGACCTTGCCCTCGCCGTAGCAGTAGAACGCGATGTCGCCGGTGTACTTGCCATCTTCGACGACCATCCGCGTGGCCATCGCATGAGTGGCGCCCAGCGCACGGGCTATCGGCGCCACGATCTCCTCGCCCGAGGCCGACACGACCACGACGTCGCGACCGCACAACTTGTGATCGGCGATCAGTTCGGCGGCCTCAGCGAACACCAGGGGGTCGACGATCTCGTGCAGTGTCTCGCCGACGACCGCCTTCACCTGCTCGACATCCCAGCCGGCGCACATATTGGTGATGTAGGAGCGCATCCGGTCCATCTGCTCGTGGTCGGCGCCTGACATGAGGAACAGGAATTGCGCATAGGTCGACTTCAGCACGGTGCGCCGATTGATTAGCCCCTGACTGAAGAACGGTTTGCTGAAAGCCAAAGTGCTCGATTTCGCGATCACCGTTTTGTCGAGATCGAAGAAGGCCGCTGTGCGAACGGGAAGCTCCGATGCGGCCGGTGCCGTCGGTACCTGGCTACCCCCGGTCATCGGCTCAGGTGAGGTCACATCGTCAGCATAAGGGTGTGCTGTGTGACATTCCGCGCCGGATTGTACAAATTGGCAGTTCACGACAGCTGTCTGCGACTGCATCTTTCCTGGTCTCCGGCCGCGATGTTGCCATTTCGATACTTCGCCGGCCCTGTCTCGCGTGTGTATAGTTGTCATTACTCGGCTTATGCCGGGTGTGCATCAGCCCGACCCCCCGGGGCTGATACACGACGACCTCCGCCTCCTCCCCCCCTGGCGGGGGTCGTCCCTTTTGTGGGGGCTTTCGTAATGCGGATAGAAATCCGTTTCGATTAAAAGTAGCGGAACGCTGTTTTCGCTGCGCACGGGCGCGCTGCCCACCGGTTGTCCACAGTCTCGCGTTGATCCACAGATCGTTGCCAGAACCCTGGTGTGCGGTGCGGCGGCGGCCCAGGCTGGGGTTCATGACCGCCACCGAAGCGATCCTCGTCCTGGTCGATGACCCGGCGCTGGGTACCGACATCGACCGGGTCGTCGCCGCCGCGGGCCTCCACGTCGTGCGGGCCGCGGAGCCGTCCAGTCACCGGGTCTGGACCGGGGCGGCGGCGGTTCTCGTCGACGCGGCCGCTGCGCGCCGGTGTGCCGGACGGAGTCTGCCGCGACGTCCGAGAGTGCTGCTGATCAGCGGCGAAGCACCGGGGCCGGCCGATTGGGAAGCCGCCGTCGCGGTTGGCGCGCAACAGGTTGTGACGTTGCCCACAGGCGATCGCGAACTGATGGCCGTGCTCGCCGACGCCACGGACGCGGCCCGGCACACCGGCGCCCGGGGCCCGGTGGTGGCCGTGCTGGCCGGCCGTGGCGGGGCCGGCGCGTCCGTGTTCGCGACCGCACTGGCGAAGATCGCCGCGAAATCCCTGCTGATCGACGGCGATCCGTGGGGTGGCGGGCTCGATCTGGTGCTGGGCAGCGAGACCCAACCGGGGCTGCGTTGGCCCGATCTTTCGCTGGCGGGCGGGCGGGTCAGCTTCTCCGCCCTGCGCGACGCCCTGCCGAACCGCCATGGTGTGAGCGTCCTCTCCGGCAGCCGCGTGTTGTCTGGCGACGATCCCAGCAACGAGGTCGATCCCGCTCCGCTGGAAGCGGTGATCGATGCCGGCTCCCGAGCCGGGGTGACGGTGGTGTGCGACGTCGCCCGCCGGCCGGGACCGGCGAGCGACACGGCCGTGTCGTCCGCGGATTTGGTGGCGTTGGTCACTCCCGCCGACGTCCGCTCCTGCGCTGCCGCCGCGGCGACCGCGAAGTGGGTCGTGGCGGCCAACCCCAACGCCGGCGTCGTGGTACGCGGACCGTCCCCGGGCGGGCTGCGGCCGGTGGACGTGGCGCGCATCGTCGGTCTGCCGGTGCTCGCGTCGATGCGACCGCAGCCCGGCATCGAAACTTCGCTCGAGCGAGGTGGTTTGCGCGTACGCACCCGCTCGCCCCTGGCCCGCGCCGCGCGTGAGGTGTTGGCCGTGCTCGGGCAGAATCCGCACCTGGGCCCCGCCGGGGAGGCCGCCGCATGAACGCACCGCTGATCGACCGGGTGCGGGAACGCCTCGCCGCGCAGTCGTCGCCGCTACGGCCGAGCGTGGTGGCCGCGGCCATCCGCGCCGAGTCCGGTGGTGTCCTCGGCGACGCCGAGGTGTTGACGAATCTGCGCCAGTTGCAGACCGAACTCGTCGGCGCGGGCCTCCTCGAACCGTTGTTGTCCGCGCCGGGCGTCACCGACGTGCTCGTCACCGCACCCGATGCGGTCTGGGTGGACGACGGCACCGGTTTGCGACGCACCACGGTGCGTTTCGCTGACGACGCGGCGGTGCGCCGGCTCGCCCAGCGGCTGGCGTTGGCCGCCGGGCGACGGCTCGACGACGCCCAACCGTGGGTGGACGGCAACCTCACTGGGTTGAGCGTCGGCCGGCCCGACGGAGCGCTCAATGTCCGTCTGCATGCCGTACTGCCGCCGGTCGCCACCGGCGGAACCTGCCTGTCACTCCGGGTGCTCAGACCTGCCAACCAGAGCCTCGACGCGCTGACCGCGGCGGGCGCGATCGCGCCCGCCGCGTCCGGTCTGCTGCGCGGTGTCATTGATGCGCGGTTGGCGTTCGTGGTGTCCGGTGGCACCGGTGCGGGCAAAACCACGCTGCTCGCCGCGCTGCTCGCCGCGGTGCCCGACGACGAGCGCATCGTCTGTGTCGAGGATGCCGCCGAACTCGCACCGGCACACCCGCACCTGGTCAAGCTCGTCGCACGCTGCCCGAACGTCGAGGGCGCCGGGGAGGTGACCGTGCGGGATCTCGTCCGGCAGGCACTGCGGATGCGGCCCGACCGCATCGTGATCGGCGAGGTGCGCGGCGCCGAGGTGGTGGACCTGCTCACCGCGCTGAACACCGGACACGACGGCGGGGCCGGGACCGTGCACGCGAACAAACCCGACGAGGTGCCGGCCCGCTTCGAAGCCCTCGCCGCCCTCGGCGGTCTGGACCGCGCCGCGCTGCACAGTCAACTCTCCGCGGCGATCCAGGTGGTGCTGCACGTCGCCCGTGATCGGAGCGGCAGTCGCCGCCTCACCGAGATGGCGGTGCTGCAGCGCCACGACGACGGATTCGTGCGGGTGGCCACCGCGTGGCACTGCGACGCGGGTTTCGGCCCGGCGGCCGACGCGCTGCGCGAGTTGGTGCGGGGCAGGAGCGGGACATGACAGGCGCGGCGCTGGCCCTGGCCGCGGCGGTGCTCGTCGCGCCGGTCGACTCCCACCGGCGTGTCCGGTTGGCCCCGGCGACCGGCCGCAGCGCACCGCGCCTGCCGAGGTCGGCGTGCGCGGTGCTGATGTGTGCGGCGGTGTCGCTGCTGCTGACGCCCGCCGCCGCGCTGGCCCTGGGGCTGCTGACCGCGACGCTGCTCGCCCGGGGGCGGGCGGCCCGGCGGCGGCGGGATCGCGTCGCCGAAGCGGTGTCCCTGCAGGGCGCCCTCGACGTGCTCATCGGTGAACTGCGGGTCGGCGCCCATCCCGTGGCGGCGATGCGCGCCGCCGCGCAGGAGTGCACCGGAAACACGGCCGCGGCGCTCGGCGTGGTCGCGGCACGCGCAGAACTCGGGGCCGACGTCGCCGCAGGCCTGCGCGCCGAGGCCCGCCGGTCGTTGCTGCCGGGATACTGGGAACGGCTCGGCGTGTGTTGGAGCCTGGCCCAGGCGCAGGGGCTGGCGATCGCCACCTTGATGCAGGCCGCGCAGCGCGACGTCGTCGAGCGCGAGCGGTTCCGCGGACGCGTCGAGGCCGGGTTGGCCGGTGCGCGGGCCACCGCGGCGATCCTGGCCGGACTGCCGGTGCTCGGTGTGCTGCTCGGGCATGCGATCGGGGCCGACCCGCTGGGCTTCCTGCTGTCCGGCGGCGCGGGTGGATGGCTGCTCGTGATCGGGACGGCGTTCGTCTGCTGCGGCCTGCTCTGGTCTGACCGTATCGTGTCCGGGGTCTTGACATGATCTGGGCGGCAACGCTTCTGGCGGCAGCAGTGCTGATGCTGCCCAATGCCTCGGGGGCCAGGATGCGGCAGGGCCTGCGACCCGTCCCCGGATCGCGCGGCCGTCCGATGCCCGACGACGTTCTCGCGGTGGCCGCCGGCCTCGACGCGTCCGCGGAACCGCTCGCGCTCGACGACGTCGCGCTGCGCGGCCTGCATCAAGGTGGCGATCGCCAGCCCCTGCGCCTGGGCCAGGCTCCAA
>NZ_LMVQ01000100.1 GCF_001545925.1 Mycobacterium sp. NAZ190054
GAGCTGCCCGCCGACCTGCCGATGGGTTACCACCGGCTGTACCTGCAGGTGGGTGAGTCCGACGTCAGCACCACGGTCATCGTGGCGCCGGCGAGGCTGTACTGCGCCGACCGGCTCGGCCCCGGCCCAGTCCTCGCCCACCGGACCGCCCCGCTCCCGCAGCAGCGACGCGGTGGCCAACAGCCCGCTGCCCGCCTCGTAGAGCTCGGTCCGCTCGTGTACATGGGTGGCGACGGCGTGGTGGCGTGCAGCCTCGGCGAAGTCACCGGTCCACATCGCCAGCACCGCTTCCATCCACCGCAGTTGGGCGCGCAACACCGGCAGCTGCAATTCCTCGCTGCCCGCGATCCCGGCCCGCACGTGCCTGCGCACTCCGGCCACGTCACCGAGATTCATCGCCGCCATCGTCGCCACGGAATGCGCGATCACGGCGTCTTCACGGGACCTGCTGTGGCCCAACGCATTCAGGCGCTCCACCCATTGCAGCGTCTCGTGGCTGTACGTCGCGACACCGGAGAACGTGATGAGCCGCCCGACCAGGACGTCGGCGAGCACGTCGACATTCCCGGTCTGCTCGGCCACTCGTTCGGCCCGGTCCAGCAGCGCCTCGGCGATGGCGGGATCCGGGTGGTAGCAATGCCCGACCGCCAGTGCGGGCAGCACCCGGGCCGCCGACGCCGGCTCGTTCTCCGACAGCGCCGCCGCGCGTTCCAACGAAGTGAGCAGCTCGCCGGCGTCGTTGCCCGGCGCCAGCCAGGGCCATCCGCCGCTGGCCCGCAACAGTGCGCTGGCGACCCGGCCGGCGCTGGCGGCGCGGCCGGTCCGCAACGCCTCGCCGAGATATCGCTGGACGCTGTCGAGCACGAGTTGGCCGCGGCCGGCGCGGGAGTGCGCCTCCAACAGCTCGACGGTCAGCCCGTCCCGCTCGGCGTCGTCGCGTTCGGACATCGGCTGCCGGTCGTAGGCGTCCAGCGCGGCCTGCCACCACCCGGCCGCGATGTCCGAACTCCATTGCGCCGTGGCCTGTTCGGCCGCCAGCCGGCAGGCCTGCACGACGGCGGCCGGTTCGACCAGCGGTTGGGCGGCGATGAGGTGCTGTGCGCGGCGCGTCGGTGCGTCCGGCGCCGTGCTGTCGGCGAGCACCTCGGCCACCTTGGCGTGCATGCGTTGCCGCCGCAGCGCCGGCATGCCGGCCAGCAGCTGGTCGCGAAGCAGACCGTGCGCGAACGCATAACCGTCACCGGCGTGCGCGGCGACGACGATGCGCTCGTCGGCGGCCTCGTCGAGATAGTCGGCCAAGGTGTCGAGGTCCAGCCGGGTCGCGCGCGCCAGCACCGGCACGGCCGACGCGTCGATCACGTCCCCGATCACCGCGGCGGCGCGCAGCACCTGCACCACCGCCGGATCCAGTGCGGCCAGCCGCCGGTCGAGCACCGACCGCACCGCGCGCGGAATCTCGTTGCCGGCCCGCTCGGCGCGGGGCAGCCGCGCGTACTCGGACACGAAGAACGGGTTCCCACCGGTGCGGTCGGCCAGTTCGGCCGCCTCGGCCGGTGTCACGGTCTCCTCGGCGACCTCGTTGGCGAGCGTGGCGACGTCGGCCGACGACAACGCGGGCACCTCGATGTGCCGGTTGTCCTCGCCGCGGGCCACGGTGCTGAGCAACCGCGCCACCTCCGGCGAGTGCTCACCGTCGCGCACGGTCACGATGACCAGCACCGGATGGTCGCGCAGCGCACCGGCGATGTACGCCAGACAGGCGGCCGAGGTGGTGTCGGACCACTGGACGTCGTCGACGACCACGGCGAGCAGCCGGGGCGCCGACTCCAGCAGAGACTGAACCCGTTCGTAGACGAGGAATCTCGCTGTGTCCGGGTCGGTGTTGGCCGGGAATTCGAGCACCTCGTCGGCGTCGGCGCCCAGCGCCCGGACGAGGTGGCGCATCGGCCACCACGGTGGCGTCGCGCGTTCGTCGGGGCAGTTCACCCAGGCGACGTCGCCGCCTCGGGCGTCCACCAGGCCGGCGATCTCCTCGGCCAGCCTGGTCTTGCCGATCCCCGGCGGACCCGACAGCACCAGCCAGCGCGTCGCGCCCGCCGCGACGCGCGCCAAAACCTCCGCCGCCCTGGCCAACTCACGCTCGCGTCCCACCAGTGGCGCGCGGTGCGGCGTGACTTCCGCCGCCAACGACGCCGCCACCGTCGCCACCTCCGGCGGCGGCAGCGCCGCCGCTCCGGTCCACTCCGGTGAGCGCGGCCAGCCGGTGAGTTCGGGCGCCTGCCGCAGCACCGCGGTCTGCAGGGCCCGCAGCTCGGGTCCGGGGTCCAGGCCCAGTTCCGCGTCGAGGCTGCGCGCGTGCCTCGCGTACACCTCCAGCGCCTCGGGCGCGCGCCCGGCGCGGTACAGGGCGAGCATGTGCAACCGGCAGCCGCGGTCGGTGAGCGGATCCAGTTCACGCAGCCGCAGGACCTCGGTCAGCGCGGCCGGCACCTTGCCGAGCGCCAGCAACGCGATCACCCTGTTCGCCAGACATTCCGTGCGCAGTTCGGCCACCCGGGCGGCGTCCTCACGCACCCAGTCCGCGTCACCCAGGTCTTCGAGCAGGTCGCCTCGCACCAGGCTCAACGCGGCGTCGGCTTCGGCGAGCGCCTCCTCCCAGCGCTCACCGTCGATGGCCGCGCCGGCGCGCGCACAGCCCGCGGAGAACACTGTGACGTCGAGCTCGTCGGCGTCGAACTCGACGTAGTAGCCCGGGGGCTGGCGCACGATCGGCGACGCCATCTGCGAATCCCGCAGTGCCCGGCGCAGATTCGAGATATACACCTGCAGGCTGGCCGTCATGCTGGCCGGGACGTCGTCCCCCCACACCGCGTGCGCGAGCCGGTCGGTGGACACCACCCGGCCCTGCGCGAGCAGCAGTGCGGCCAGCACCGCCCGCTGCTTGCGCGGACCGACGTCGATCGGGCTCCCCCCGTGGACCACCTGCAGTGGCCCGAGCAACCGATACCGCACCGGCGTGGGTGGCTAGCTAGTGGACTGGTATTCGCTCACCGCGTCGTCGAGACGTTGTAGCGCCTCGCCGTACTGCGCGAAATCACCGCTCTGCTGCGCCTCCCGCAGCGCGTCCAGCGCCGCGTTGACGTCCTGCAGCGCAGCGGCTTTCGCCGCGGACAGCTGGGTCGGACCGGTCGGCGGCACCGCCGCGGGCACCTCCGGTTGCTGCTGCGCCGGCGCCTGACCGGGCCGGTTCGGCGGCGCGGCGGCAGGCGGCTGGTTGTTGTTGTTGGCCTGCGGACGCTGCTGCGGCGCCTGCCCGGCGGGCGGTTCCGTCGCCGCAGGTCCGGTCGCGGTGGCGTCCGCGCCGGGGCCGAACAGGTCGGTCAGCGCGTCGCGCACCGTCGGCCCGTAGCCGATCTGGTCGTTGTACATCATCGCGACGCGGATCAGACGCGGGTACGACGACGCGGCGTCGCTGGCACCGGGCGATGCGAAAACCGGGGCGACGTAGAGCAATCCGCCCTGCCCGATCGGCAGCGTCAGCAAATTGCCCCACCGGATCCGGTTCTGGTTGTCCCGGCCGATCACGCCGAGGTCCTGGCTCACCGCGGTGTCGGTGCTGATCGCGTTGAACGCGAGCTTGGGACCGTTGACCTGACCCGGGATCGTCAGCACCGTGAGCTTGCCGTACGTCTCGGGATCCGAACTGGCGCTGATGTAGGCCGCCAGGAAGTCACGCCGGAACCGGTTCATCGCGCTGGTCAGCTGGAACGACGTCGAATTGTTGTTCTCGGCAAGGTTTTTGGCGACGATGTAGTACGGCGGCTGATAGCTGCTGGCCGTCGGGTTCGGATCCAGCGGGACGTCCCAGAAGTCCGACGTCGAGAAGAACGTCACCGGGTCGTCGACGTGGTACTTGGCCAGCAGCGCGCGCTGCACCTTGAACAGGTCCTCCGGGTAGCGCAGGTGCTCCTGCAACTCCGGGGTGATGTCGCTCTTGGGCTTGACGGTGTCGGGGAACACCTTCATCCACGCCTGCAGCACCGGGTCCTGCTCGTCCTGCGCGTACAGCGTGACGGTGCCGTCGTAGGCGTCGACGGTGGCCTTCACCGAGTTCCGGATGTAGGACACCTGCTTGTCGGGCTGCAGCCGGTTCAGCGCCACCTCGTTGGAGTCGGTGGTCGCCGACGACAGCGACATCAGCTCCGAGTACGGGTAGTTGTCCAGCGTGGTGTAGCCGTCGACGATCCACACGATGCGCTCGTTGACGATCGCCGGGTAGACCGAGGTGTCGGTGGTCAGCCACGGCGCGACCGCCTCCACCCGCTTGGCCGGGTCCCGGTTGAACAGGATCTTGCTGTTCTCGTTGATCACGTTGGAGAACAGGAAGTTGCGCTCGGCGTACTTGGCGGCGAACACGCTGCGGGTCAGCCAGTTACCGACCGGCACGCCACCGGATCCGGTGTAGGTGTAGTTGCGGGTCTCGACGTTGTTCTCGTAGTCGTACTCGCGCGGGGCGCCGTTCTCACCGACGATCGCGTAGTCCGCGGTGGTGTTGGCGATGACCGGCCCGTAGTAGATGCGCGGCTGGGCCAGCGGGGCCGGGCCGGGTGAGGCGACCTCACCGTTGGGGCCGACGACGCTGGCCAGGAACTCGGGGTATCCGCCATTCTGGTTGGGGTCGTTGGCGATACCGCGGACCGTGTTGGCCGGCGAGGCGATGAACCCGTTGCCGTGGGTGTACACCGTGTGCCGGTTGATCCAGTCGCGCTGGTTGTCGATCAGCCGGTCCGGGTTCAGCTCGCGGGCGGCCACGACGTAGTCGCGCAGGTTGCCGTCCTCGTCGCGGTAGCGGTCCATGTTCAGCTGGTCGGGGAAGAAGTAGAAGTTCTTGCCCTGCTGGAACTGGGTGAACGCCGGGCTGACGATGTTCGGATCGAGCACCCGGATGTTGGAGGTGGTGGCCCGGTCGGCGGCGACCTGCTGCGCCGTGGCCGACGCGTTGCCCGCGTAGTCGCGGTACTCCACCGACTCGTCGGTCAGACCGTAGGCCTGCCTGGTCGCGGCGATGCTGCGGCTGATGTATTCGCTTTCCTTCTGCGCGGCGTTGGGGCGCACGCTGATCTGTTCGACCACCAGCGGCCAGCCCGCGCCGACGATCAGCGACGACAGCAGCAGCAGCACCACGCCGATCGCCGGGATGCGCAGGTCGCGCAGCACGATCGCGGAGAACACCGCCGCCGCACAGATGACCGCGATCGCCAGCAGGATGAGCTTGGCGGGGAGCACCGCGTTGATGTCGGTGTAGCCGGCGCCGGTGAACGGTTTGCCGCCGCGGGTGTGGCTGAGCAGCTCATAACGGTCGAACCAGTACGCGACCGCCTTGAGCAGCATCAGGATGCCGACGAGCGTGATCAGCTGGATGCGGGCGGCCCGGCTCAGCGCGCCACTGCGACCCGCCAGCCGGATACCGCCGAACAGGTAGTGGCCCAACAGGTTCGCGATGAACGCCAGGAACGTCGCGGCGAACAGGTATGTCAGCACCAGGCGGTAGAACGGCAGGTCGAACGCGTAGAAGCCGAGATCGATACCGAATTGCGGGTCGCTGACGCCGAAGCTGCCGCCGTGCAGGAACAGCTGCACCTGCTGCCAGTAGTTCTGGGCGATCAGGCCCGCCAGCAGACCGATCGCGACCGGGACGCCCACCCCGACCAGACGCAGCCGCGCCATCACGGCGGTGCGGTACCGGGCGATCGGATCGTTGGGTCCGGCCGTCGGCACGAACACCGGCCGGGTGCGGTAGGCCAGCGCCAGCCCCGCGAACACGACGCCGCCGATCACCAGCGCGACGGCGAGGAAGATCACCAGCCTGGTCACGATCTGGGTGGTGAACACCGACCGGTACCCCAGCTCGCCGAACCACAGCCAGTCGACGTAGGCGTCGATGAGTCGCGGTCCCAGCAGCAACAACACCACGACCACCATGGCGACGGCGATCAGAACCCGGCTTCGTCGCGTCAGCTTCGGCATTCTCGCCGCCGGCCGCATACCCACTCGATTACTCCACTCTCAGAAATTCCCAGCAGCTGCTCAGGTGTGATGACTCAGACATAACTGTACGCACCGGCCCCAGGCCCGCGATTCAGCAGCGGGGAGGTTCGCCACCAGCGGAAAGCGTACGCAGCCCGTCGATCGCGTGTTCCAGCGTGTCGACCTTGAGCAGCTCGATGCCGTCGGCGTCGGCGGTCTTGGCCTCCGCGCAGTTGTCGGCGGGCACCAGGAAGACCGTGGCACCCGCCTCCCGGGCGGCCACGATCTTGTGGGTGATGCCGCCGATCGAGCCGACCTCGCCGTCACCGGTGATCGTCCCGGTGCCCGCCACGAACTTCGCGCCGTTGATGTCACCGGTGGTCAGCTTGTCCACGACGGCCAGACTGAACATCAGCCCGGCCGACGGCCCGCCGATGTTGGCCAGGTTGAAGTCGATGGTGAACGGCGCCCACGGCGCGTCGAGCACGTTCACCCCGAGGAAGCCCTGCTCGCGTTCGGCATGGGAGCCGAGCGTGATCTCCGTGGTGCCCATCGGCGCGTTCTTGCGGCGGTAGTCGACGACGATCGTGTCGCCGGGTTTCGTGTCTTTGAGCAGCTCCTGGAACTGCTCCAGCGACGTGACGGGTGTGTTGTCGACCGCGTCGATCGCATCACCGGCCTGCAGTCTGTCCTTCGACGGACCCTCCTCGTCGACGCTCTCCACGGTGACGGCCATCGGATACTCCAGGTAGTGCAGCGCGGCGTACTCAGCGCTGTCCTCGGACTGACGGAAGTCCTTGGTGTTGGCCTCGTCGATCTCTTCCCTGGTCTTGTCCGGCGGATAGACCAGCTCGCGCGGGATGAGCTGGTCCCGCCCCGACGCCCAGAAGATCAGCGCCTGCCCCAGCGTCAGGCCGTCGCGCTGGGACACCGTCGTCATGTTGAGGTGCCCGGAGGTCTTGTGAACGTCGGCGCCCTCGATGGCGACGACCTCCTTGCCGTCGACCTCCCCGAGCGTGTCGAAGGTCGGCCCCGGTCCGAGAGCGACATAGGGCACGGTCACCACGGTCAGCAGCATCCCGAACACCAGGATGGGCACCAGCGCGACGATCAGCGTGGAAATCCGCCTGTTCACGCCGCCCACAGTAGAGGTCGGCCACCGCGGCGAGCCGCGAAGACCGCACGGTTCACTCTCAGCGTGACCCGGGCACCCGCATGCCCGGCCCGGGGTGAGTACCGTTGGGGGCATGGCTGACCTGCCGTTCGGCTTCTCCGCCGGCGACGACCCCGACCCGGACAAGCGCAAGAAGGACCCAGACCCGTTCGGTGGCGCGTTCCCCGGCGGGGAGTTCGACATGTCGCAGCTCGGCCAGATCTTCTCCAAGCTCGGCGAGATGTTCAGTGGGGCAGGCACCTCGATGGCGGGCGGCGCGTCCGCCGGCCCGGTGAACTACGAGCTGGCCCGTCAGCTGGCGTCGAGCTCGATCGGTTTCGTCGCCCCGGTCCCGGAACAGACCACCACCGCGATCGCCGACGCGGTCCGGCTCGCCGAGACCTGGCTCGACGGGGTCACCCCGCTGCCCGCGGGCACCACCAGGACGGCGGCGTGGACGCCGACGGACTGGATCGACAACACCCTGGACACCTGGAAGCGGCTGTGCGATCCGGTGGCCGAGCAGATTTCGACGGTGTGGGCCCAGGCGCTGCCCGAGGAGGCCAAGGGGATGGCCGGGCCACTGCTGTCGATGATGTCGCAGATGGGTGGGATGGCGTTCGGCTCCCAGTTGGGCCAGGCGCTGGGCACCCTGTCCAAGGAGGTGCTCACCTCCACCGACATCGGGCTGCCGTTGGGCCCCAAGGGAGTCGCCGCGCTCATGCCGGAGGCGGTGGAATCGCTGGCCGAGGGGCTGGAGCAGCCGCGCAGCGAGATCGTCACGTTCCTGGCCGCCCGGGAGGCGGCCCACCACCGGCTGTTCAGCCACGTGCCGTGGCTGTCCGGCCAGCTGCTCAACGCGGTCGAGGCGTTCGCCAAGGGCACCAAGATCGATATGAGCGGCATCGAGGAGTTCGCCCGCGGTTTCAACCCGGCGTCGCTGACCGACCCGTCGGAGATGGAGCAGCTGCTCAATCAGGGCATCTTCGAACCGAAGGCCACCCCGGAGCAGACGGCCGCGCTGGAACGGCTCGAGACCATGCTGGCGCTGATCGAGGGCTGGGTGCAGACCGTGGTGTCCGATGCCCTCGGCGACCGCATCCCCGGCACGTCGGCGCTCAGCGAGATGCTGCGCCGCCGGCGCGCGACCGGCGGGCCGGCCGAGCAGACGTTCGCGACCCTGGTCGGCCTGGAATTGCGGCCCCGCAAGATGCGGGAAGCCGCCGACCTGTGGCAGAAGCTCACCCAGGCCGTCGGCGCCGACGCCCGCGACGGTGTCTGGCAGCATCCGGACCTGCTGCCCGACGCCACGGACCTGGACGAACCCGCCGCGTTCATCGACCGCATGATCGGCGGGGACACCAGCGACCTCGACAGCGCGATCGAGCAGGCGCTCGACGAGGCGCGCGGCGACGACGACAAAGACTCCTGACGCATGTCCGTCACAGAGGCCACAGCGGCCACAGACATCCGCGTTCTGCAGCAGAAGTGCGAGTAGACCTCTGAAAAACGCCGATAGCTGTGGCAAACGGGGCTGCTGGGACGTCCACCCCTGTGGATAACCCGGCTGAGCGCCCCCGCGACGTGACACTGTCGAGGCATGACGCGGTACGCGCTGAGCACCGCCACCCCGGTGCTGTCCCGGCCCGACGGCACCGTGCAGGTCGGGTGGGACCCGCGGCGCGCGGTGATCGTGCACCCACCCGCCGGTCTGCCCGCCGCGGTGCTGGCCGACCTGCTGCGCGCGCTGCAAGGCGCGGCGACCGCTCCCGAACTGCAGACGCTCGCCGCCGGCCACGGGGTGGCCGAACCCGTCGTCGCCGGTCTGCTGACGCATCTCGTCGAATCCGGCGTCGTCACCGCCGCCCCGACCGATGCCCGCGCGGCGTCGGTGCGGGTGCACGGCGACGGCCCGCTGACCGACCTGCTCACCGGGTCGCTGCGCTGCGCCAACGTCCGGGTCAGCCGCAGCAGCCGAACGCACACGTCGACGTCGCGGGTCGACCTCGTGGTGCTGACCGACTACCTGGTCGCCGACCCCCGGGTGGTGCGCGAACTCCACGACGCGGGGGTGCCGCACCTGCCGGTCCGGGTGCGCGACGGGACCGGGCTGATCGGCCCACTGGTGATCCCCGGCACGACGAGCTGTCTGCGGTGTGCCGATCTGCACCGCAGCGACCGCGACGCCGCCTGGCCGGCCGTCGCCGCGCAGCTGTGCCGCACGGTGGGCAGCGCCGACCGGGCCACCCTGCTGGCTACCGCGGCACTGGCGCTGCACGAGATCGACCACGTGGTGCGCGCGGTGCGCGGGAGCGGCACCCACAGCCCGGCGACCCTGGACACCACCCTGGAGTTCGAGGTCACCAGCGGCGCGGTCACCGCGCGCCGCTGGTCGCGGCATCCGGACTGCACCTGCTGACATCAGGCGTTGCCAACTAGTTGGTCGAAGTTCAGGAGCGTCATGGATGATAGACCCGTGAGTGAGATCAAGCGGGGCCGCGCAGCACGCAACGCCAAGTTGGCGTCGCTGCCCGTCGGCATGGCAGGACGCGCCGCGCTCGGCTTCGGCAAACGCCTGACCGGCAAGTCGAAGGACGAGGTCAACGCCGAGCTGATGGACAAGGCCGCCCAGCAACTGTTCACCGTGCTCGGCGAGCTCAAGGGCGGCGCGATGAAGGTCGGCCAAGCCCTGTCGGTGATGGAAGCCGCGATCCCGGAGCAGTACGGGAAGCCTTACCGGGAGGCGCTGACCAAGCTGCAGCGGGAGGCCCCGCCGCTGCCCGCCGCCAAGGTGCACCGGGTGCTCGACCAGCAGCTCGGCACCAAATGGCGGGAACGGTTCCAGTCCTTCGACGACAAGTCCGTCGCCTCGGCCAGCATCGGCCAGGTGCACAAGGCCGTCTGGGCCGACGGCCGCGAGGTCGCGGTCAAGATCCAGTACCCGGGCGCCGACGAGGCGCTGCGCGCCGATCTGAAGACCATGCAACGGATGGTCGGGGTGCTCAAGCAGCTCTCCCCCGGCGCCGATGTGCAGGGTGTGGTCGACGAGCTGATCCAGCGCACCGAGATGGAACTGGACTACCGGCTGGAGGCTGACAACCAGCGTGCCTTCGCCAAGGCCTACGACGGCGACCCGCACTTCGTGGTGCCGCGCGTGGTCGCCAGCTCGCCCAAGGTCGTCATCCAGGAATGGATCGAGGGCATCCCGCTCTCGCACATCATCCGGGAGGGCACCCAGGAGCAGCGCGATCTGATGGCCACCCGGCTGTTCGAGTTCTGCGACGACGCCCCGACCCGGCTGGAGATGGTGCACGGTGACGCCCACCCCGGCAACTTCATGCTGCTGCCCGGCGACAAGATGGGCGTCATCGACTTCGGGGCGGTCGCCCCGATGCCGGGCGGCTGGCCCGTCGAGCTCGGCCAGATCCTGCGCTACGCCGTGGACAAGAACTACGACAAGCTGCTACCCACCATGGAGAAGGCCGGCTTCATCCAGAAGGGCCAGCGGGTGTCCACCCGCGAGATCGACGACATGCTCAAGCAGTACGTCGAACCGCTGGAGGTGCCGGTCTTTCATTACACCCGCAGGTGGCTGCAGAAGATGACCACACTCGAGCTCGACAAGGCCGCCGGTCAGATCAAGACGGCCCGCCAGATGGACATCCCGCCGAAGCTCGCGATCCCGATGCGGGTGATCGCGTCGATCGTCGCGATCTCCTGCCAGCTCGACGCGCACGTCGACACCCGGCGCATCGCCATGGAGATGGTGCCCGGATTCGCCGACCCCGACGCGGTGTGAGCGTCGGGATCGGCTGAATCTCACGCGGCCACAGTCTCTTTGGTGTCTTTGCGGGGCCGCCCCCGGGGCCGCTTGCGGGCGATGACCGAACCCCGGTCGAGGATCTCCCCGCCCCAGACGCCCCACGGCTCCTGACGCTGCAACGCGGCGTTCAGGCATTCGCGCCGGATCGGGCAGTCCGCGCACAACGCCTTGGCGCGCTCCAGATCCCGCGGATCCTCGGCGAACCACAGGTCGGGGTTCTCGACATGGCACGGCACCGTGGGCCTCGTCTGCTCGCATGTCGGCGAAGACATGTCGGTCCTCTGCTTCCTTGGTCGTTGATGCTGTCGAATGGGTTGTGAACTCTTCTCGTGGGATCTGTGACCAGGAATGACAAAGGCCACGGATCCGTGATTGCGGGTCCGTGGCCTGGGAGGCGGTTCGGGGCTCTACCTAGAGGTGGCCCTCCACGGACGCAATCGCGCCGGCGGCGGCGCGGCGCTTACGCGGCGCGGCGGCAGCGGCGATGGGGTGCGCGGGATGCGCCCAGAACTGGGCGACGAGGGTGCGCGACATGCCGGCCGCAACTACGCCGGAAACGCTCAAGACGTTGCTGTCCATGGTGGGCACCCTCCTCTCGCACATGGCCGTGGTCTGTGTGCTCTGAGGCTAGAGGTTAGCAGCCGAACCGCACAACCCATTTTTGACCAGCGCTTTTGGCGCGATCTTTACGCTTTTTGGCGGCCTTTGACCAGTGCCAGGACATCGGGTCCGTACTGCTCGAGCTTGCGGGCCCCGATGCCGGGGATCGCCACCAGCGCCGCATCGTCCGACGGCAGGGATTCGGCGATGGCGATCAGAGTGTTGTCGGTGAACACCACGTAGGCGGGCACGTTCATCTCCTTGGAGATCCGCAGCCGCCAGTCCTTGAGTTCGGCGAGCAGTTGCTCGTCGATGTCGGACGGGCAGGTCTCGCAGCGGCGCAACATGATCGCCGGCGGCGACGTCAGCGCCGCGTTGCAGACCCGGCACCGGGGCGCGGGCCCACGAGGCTTGCGCGGCTTGCTGGGGCCGTCGTCGCGCCGGGAGTTCGGCGCGATCCCGTTGAGGAACCGCGACGGGCGGCGCCCCTGCCTGCCGCCCGGGTTGCGGGCCAGCGCCCAGCTCAACGTCAGATGCACACGC